>JAJDNC010000072.1 GCA_022340865.1 Gemmatimonadota bacterium | reverse complement strand
ACACCCGTTCCCATCCCGAACACGGCCGTTAAGCCTCACCGCGCGGATGGTACTGCCGGGGCAGCCTGGTGGGAGAGTACGTCGCCGCCGACTTCTCTTCGAACCCCCCGTGTCGCCTCTTGTCGACGCGGGGGGTTCGCTTCGTTCAGCCGCCCGTGTCGTTTCTGTACGGCCTCGCAGGCACCAGGGTCTGGCCCGAGCTCCACCCCCGGACCTCGAAGTCCCTCGAGGTGGCCGCCGTCGCGCGCGTCTCGTCGTTGGTCACGGTGACCGTGAGGCGATAGCGACCGTCGGGGAGGGAGGCATCCACACGACGCAACTCGCGCAGGACGCCGTCGGACCCGGCGGTGGACTCCCCCTCGAACCGGGTCCGCACCGTACGCCCCTCCTGGAGGTCCCCGGAACCCTTCGCGTCCAGTGGTTGGATGGCGATCTCGGTACCGTACCGATCCCCGGCAGGGAGGTTGTAGATCTCGTAGTAGAGCTCGAACGAGCTTCCGGGAAACTGGCTGGTCGGCAAGAGCGCCAGGTGGACGTTGCCACGCTTCCACCCGCCCCCGGCATCGGGCAGACCCAGCGCGACGTCGCTCAGCATGAGGTTGGTCCCGCTGTAATCGGGAATCCGGAACGGCGTGCTGTAGAGCTGACCGATCCCGGGCGTCGTCGCGTCGGTCATGATCACCCGCTGAACGGTGCTGACGGACGGCGGCGCCTGCACCTGGACCTGAGTGTAGAGCAGACGTGCGCCGGCCAGCGGGCGGGGCACGCTCACGAACATGGAGTCGGCCGTGCGGTACACTCGGCGCACCGCCGTGTCGGCCAGAATGAGGGTCACGTCGAAGCGGTACCGTACATCTCGGGCCACATGCTCCCGTCCCAGCTGATCGACGGGCACCGCGAAGGCCGCGACGACGTCCGTGCTCCCGGCGTTGCCACGGAACGTGTACAGGTCGTAGTAGAACGGAAGGGGACGCGGCAGAGCGGGCGCGGACACGTCCGTGCGCGCGGCGGCGACAACCGGCGCTCCCGGACCCGGCACAGCCGCACCCGAAGTCACCGTCAAGAGACACGAAAGGCAAGCGAGACCTTGAAGCATGATCTCGGGGTCGGCGGAAGGTGCACTCTGGACGAGCACACTACCCCATGGCGTCACGCGCCGTTCCCGTGGTCTCGGCGTCCCGGACGAGGGATGCGCGAGGCCGCGCCTGCGTGGCCACCGTTCGTTGCCAACCCGTCGGATCCCGACGAAACTGGTGGCCATGACGACGCCGGACGCCACCACGCCCTCGACGGTGCCCCAGACCCGGACGGGGTACGTGACGCTTCTAGGTCGCCCCAACGCCGGCAAGTCCACCCTGATGAACCGGTTCGTGGGCCAGCATCTGTCCATCGTCACCGCGAGGGCGCAGACCACCTGGCAACGCGTCACCGGCATCCTGACGGTGGGCGACGCCCAGCTCGTCTTCCTGGACACGCCCGGGCTGCTGGAGGCGAGGGACCTGCTGCAGCGTGCCATGCTCGGGGCCGCGCTCGAGGCGCTGCACGAAGCCGACGTCGTCCTCCTGGTCGTGGACGTGGCGCAACGTCCACGCGCTCGGGATACGGGCAGGTTGGAGCACGCTCTGGCCGACGCACGGGCACCCGTCCACGTCGCCTGGAACAAGACGGACCTGGCCGACTCCGCGACCCTGGAGGCGTGGGAAGCGTGGGCGCGAAGCATCGACGCCGGCGTCACGCACCGGGTCTCGGCCCTCACCGGGACGGGGGTACAGGCGCTCCTGGACGCCCTCGTCACGGAGCTCCCCCGGGGGCCGTTCCTGTATCCGGAGGACGACGTCGCCAGCGAGCCGGTTCGGTTCTTCGTGGCCGAGCTCGTGCGCGAGACGGTCTTCGAGCAGTACACGCAGGAGGTCCCCTACTCGGTGTTCTGCCGGGTCGAGGAGTTCCGCGAGAGCGAGGATCCGCTTTACATCCAGGTGAACGTCTATGTGGAACGCCCGTCGCAGAAGGCGATACTCGTCGGAGCGGGAGGGCACGCCATCCGTGACCTCGGGCAGGCAGCGCGGGCCAAGATCGAACACTTTCTGGGGCGGCGGGTGTACCTCGATCTTTGGGTCAAATCTTCGAAGTCGTGGCGGAGGAACCGCGCGCGCCTCGGAGAATTGGGATTCCGAGTTCCGGAGGACGATGAAGCGCGTCGAGCGTAGCCTGCTTTCGGTTCTGCTCCTCACGTGCGTGATGCAGGGGCGAGCCGCGGCCCAGGGGCCCTCCCAGGGGCCCTCCTTGGCCCCGAGCAGCCCTTCGTCCACCGAGGGCGCTCTCTTCCTCCTGCTCCCCGTGGGGGCGCAGGGCGTCGCCGTCGGTCGTGCCATGACCGCCATGCAGGGACCGGAGTCGGTGTGGTGGAATCCGGCGGGGCTCGCGGCGGTGAATCACTCCCGCTTCGTGATGATCCGGGGGGATCAGGTCGCCGGCACGGAGACCGCGGCTTCACTGCTGTTCGCCAAGCCCGGCGTGGGCGTCCTGGGGGTCTCGTACCTGCTCCTGGACGAAGGCAGCCAGGACCTCACCGACGCCGACGGGAACGTGGTGGGCACCATCAGCGTCCGCAATCACCTTGCCGTCCTGTCCGCCGCAACCCGGATCCTGGGCCATCTGGACGCCGGTGTGAATCTCAAGATGGTCCAGTTCAGGCTCTCTTGCCGCGGCCTTTGCCCGGAGGGCGGCACCGTCGCCACGACCTACGCGGTGGATGCCGGCATCCAGCTCGAGCCCACTCACGCGTTCCCGCTGCGCGTCGGTGCCATGGTGGCGCACATGGGTCCGCGCTTCCAGGTGGTCAACGCGGCGCAGGCCGATCCCCTTCCGACGCGTGCCCGCGTGGCCGTCGCCTACGACGTCCTGAGATCCCTGACTCAGCGTCGGGATCTTCAGGCCTGGATCACCACGGAGGTCCAGGAGCGCGTCCGCAATCCCGGGCCCATGGCCTTCTACGTGGGCTCGGAGCTCAAGGCAGGCGTCGAGGACGCCCTCTACTTGCGTGCCGGTTACGTGGTCAACGACGTGGACGCCGAGAGCGGCGCCCGCGTGGGACTGGGCCTCCACTACGAGCGGTTCGACCTGTCCATCGCGAAGTCGCTGGCGGTCTCGACCCTTACCGGTCAGACCGAGCCGGTGCACGTGACCTTCTCGGTCATGTTCTGATGCGGCCAGGCAGGTCGACGCACAACGCATGCGGTGCGGCTGCGGCCGCGCTGCTCGTGCCCCTCTCCCTCTGGCTGCCCTCTCCCCTGGGCGCTCAGGTCGCCGTCTCCATGGCGTCCAGAGCACCCGCGGCCACGGCGGCACGCTCCCTCGTGCTTCCGGGATGGGGACAGTGGCACCTCGGCCAGCGTCGGGCGTGGGCCTACGGACTCCTCGAGGCCGGCCTGTGGGTCACCCGCCTGGAGCTTCAGGCGTCGGGACGACACTTCCGGGATCGGTACCGGGACGTCGCCTGGACCACCGGCAGGATCCAATCGGGAAAGCGGGTGGAGGGTCCCTGGGCGTACTACGAGGCCATGAGCAAGTGGACCCGCTCGGGCACCTATGACGCCGATCCCAACCAGGGCGGGGTCCAGCCGGAGGGGGATCGGTCCACCTTCAATGGAGCCAAGTGGGCCCTGGCCCGGGAGATCTACTTCCCACCGGGGGTCACGCCGGCGCAAGGGGATCCGGCCTACCAGCAGGCCCTGGCCTACTACGAACAGCAGGCCTACGGCACTGCCTATCTCTGGGATTGGACCGGCAAGAGCGCGGCGCTGGCCGAGTATCGGCACTTCATCAACCGGAGCGACGCTCGCTTCCGGGAGGCTTCCGCCACCATGGGCGCCGTTCTGGCCAACCACCTGCTCAGCGCCGTGGACGCATACGTGTCGGCCCGCGCCGGTCTGCGCACCGGTCTGCGCGTCGCCCCGGAGGCGACCCCCGGCGGCCTCAGGTGGACGCTCTCCGGCCGGCTGACGCGCAGCCGGTGAGCCCGCGCTCGAAGGGGAAGGGGCTCGCCACCAGGGAGCTCGAGGCGAAGGTCCTGGAGGCTCTCTCGGCCTCCTCCCGTGGTCCCCTGAAGCCCAAGGACCTGGCGCGGCAGCTCGACATCCCCACCGAGGAGTACCGCTGGTTCAGGCGCTCGCTGGCGGGGATGGAGCGGGCGGGCAAGGTCTATCGGGTGAAGGGAAACAGGTACGGCCTTCCGGGGAAGATGGACCTGCGGGTCGGCACTGCGTCCCTCACGCGCAACGGCGACGCGTTCGTGCGCCCCGAGGGGGGCGGCGGAGACGTCTTCGTGCCGGCGGTGAACCTGGCCTCGGCGATGGACGGCGACCGGGTGGTGTTGCGCATCGAGAGCCGTCCGGCGGGGCGCAGCCCCGTGGGGCGGGTCATCAAGGTCCTGGAGCGGGCGCGTCACACGGTGGTGGGCACGCTGCACCGGTCCAGGCGCTTTTCCTACGTGCTGCCGCTGGACCGGCGGCTCTCCCGCCAGATCCTGGTGTCGCGGGGAGACGAGGGCGGTGCAGACGACGGGGACGTGGTCGTGGTGCGCATCGAGACGTTCGGCGACGGCAGCAACAGCCCCATCGGTGCGGTGGAGCATGTCCTGGGTCGCCTCTCCGATCCCGGCGTGGACGTGCTCGCCGTGGCGCACGGCTACGGACTGATCCTGGACTTCCCGCCGGAAGTGTCATCCGCCGCGGAGCGCTCCGCGAAGGCGGCGGCGGCGGATCCCGGGGCGGACAGGGTGGACCGGACGGACCTCGTGGTCTTCACCATCGACCCGGCCGACGCCAAGGACCACGACGATGCCCTCTCCGTCCGCGACCTCGGAGGCGGTCTCCAGGAAGTGGGGATCCACATCGCGGACGTGTCGCACTTCGTCCCGGAGGGAGGTCCGGTGGACCTGGAGGCCATGGCCCGCGGCACCAGCGTCTACCTGGTGGATCGTGTGATCCCCATGCTCCCGGAGATGCTGTCCGGAGACGCGTGCTCCCTGCGCCCGGACGTGGACCGCCAGGCGGTGTCCGTGTTCCTCGAGATGGACATCCACGGGCGCGTCCACAGCGAGCGCTTCGAGCGCACGCGCGTGCGCAGTCGCCGGCGCCTTTCCTACGAGGAGGCACAGCAGGTCCTGGACGGAAAGGGCTCTCTGGGTCCCGAGCTCGACGATGCGCTGCGTCGCCTGGACGACCTGGCGCGAAAGGTGCGCGCGCAGCGCGTCGAGCGCGGCTCTCTGGACCTCGACCTGCCGGAGTCCCGGGTGCTCCTCGACGACGACGGCACCCCCCTGGACATCCAGAAGGTGGAGCGCCTCGAGACCCACCGTCTCATCGAGGACTTCATGATCCTGGCCAACGAGGCCGTGGCGCGGGCCGCCGCGGCTCGCGGGCTGCCGGTGCTCTATCGGGTACACGAGCCCCCGGTTCGGGAGAAGGCGGAGGAGCTGGCGGAATTCCTGCAGTCCCTCGGCTACCGGCTCCCCAGAAGGAAGACGCTGACACCCAGGGACATCCAGCAGCTCCTCACCTCGGTCCAGGGACGTCCCGAGGAGGAGCTGGTCTCGACGGTGGTGCTGCGCTCGCTCCAGCGCGCGTGCTACGACCCCGCGAACCTCGGACACTTCGGCCTGGCGTCCACGGCGTACCTGCACTTCACGTCACCCATCCGCCGGTACCCGGATCTCGTGGTGCACCGCGAGGTGGTGCGGACGTTGGTCCTGGGACGGCCTCCCCGGGAGCGCGAGCCGGACGAGATCCAGGCCATCGCCGACCGTGCCAGCGCCCGGGAGCAGGCGGCCGACGAGGCCGAGCGTGACTCGGTGGACCTCAAGAAGGTCGAGTTCATGGAGCGCCACCTCGGCGAGGAGTTGGAGGGGCGCATTTCCGGCGTGCTGGCGTTCGGATTCTTCGTTACTCTCGACGCCTACTTCGTCGACGGACTCGTGCACGTCAACAGCCTTCGCGACGACTTCTACCGCCTGGACCAGGGCTCCTATGCCCTGGTGGGAGACCGGGGCAGACGGCGATTCCGCCTCGGGGATCGGGTCCGCGTCCAGGTGGCCCGGGTCGACAAAGAGGCCCGACACGTGGATTTTCTTCTGGTGCGCAGGCTCGATCGAGGCAAGGTTTGACAAGGTTTGACATCGAACTCGGCCGTACGGTAACCTCCTCACCGGTCCCCCCCCGCGAGAGGTTGAATGGCAGCGGAAAGAACGGTCCTCTACTTCGGACCGGGCCATGTTGAAGCGTCTCCCCTGGTTGGCCGTTTCGGGGAGCAGAACGCTCTTCGCGTCCTCGCCGTAACGAAGGCGGCGGACGTGCGGGCGCTGTTGAACCGCACTTTTCCCGCGTGCCTCGTCCTCGAGACCAACCGGGACGCCGACGAGGTCCTCGATCTGTGCCGGACGCTGAAGCAGGATGCGTTCACGGCCATCGTGCCTCTCGTCGTCCTCGTTCCCGCCGACGAGCCCGATCTGGCCGTGGAGTGCCTGGTGGCCGGCGCCGACGAGGTCGTGCACGAGGGTCTGCCCCCCCGGGAGAAGCTTCTACGCCTCGATCAGGTGCTCCGCAGAGCCGATCGTGACGTCAGCGTGCATCCCACGACCCGACTCCCGGGCACGAACCACATCGCCCGGGACATGGCCTACCGCCTGGAAGCCGGTGAGCGCTTCGCCGTCTGCTACGCGGACCTGGACCACTTCAAGGAGTTCAACGACCGGTACGGGTACACGTACGGTGACGGCGTCATCCGCATCCTGTCCCGCATCCTGCGGGACATGGTCCGTGGCCTCGCGCCCGGGGGGTTCGTGGGGCACATCGGCGGGGACGACTTCATCTTCAACGTCTCGGTGGAGTACCTGGAGCGTACCTGCGACGAGATCATCCGCCTCTTCGACGAGCTCATCCCGTACCAGTACACCGAGGAGGACCGCCGGGCCGGCTACTTCCTGGGCAAGGACCGCAGGGGGCACATCCACCGCATTCCCCTCATGACGCTGTCCATCGGGGTGGTCACGAACCAGACCCAGGCTTTCGAGCACACGGGACAGATCTCCGAGCTCGCGGCGGAGATGAAGACCTACGCGAAGACGCTTCCCGGGTCGGTGTACGTCGTCGATCGGCGTCATCAGCTCCCGACGCTCGAGACCGCGTCCGCCGAGAACGCGGCCTCGCTGGCGTCACCCGACATCGAGACCTCAGCCATCCAAGTGCTTCCCTGACGCCTCACGCCGCGAATCGAAGACCATGGTCATCACCGTCCAGTGCCCCGATTGCTCGACGTCCTTTCCGGTCGACCCGGCGAAGGTCCCGCCAGGTGGCGTGAAGGTCCGCTGCTCCATCTGCGCCACCACCTTCCGCGTGGAGCGACCGGAGGAGGGAGTGGCGGCCGCGCCGGCGCCCGCGCCCCTGCCGCCGCCGGCACCGGTGCTGCCGGAGCCCGATGTGGAGGAGGAGCCATGGCCGGAGCCCGAAGCGATCCCCGAGCCCTCCGAGGCGGACACGGATACCGCGCCGGAGATGGAGACCTCGGCCGACGTGGAGACCCCGGGAGCCGCGGAGCCCGAGGAGGAGCCTTCGGGCGACTGGACCTTCGAGGCGGTGGAGGCTCCGGAGGTCCCGGAGGTCCCGGAGGTCCCGGAGGCGCCGGAGGCGCCGGAGGCGCCGGCAGAGCCGGAGCCCGAGGAGATTCCCGAGCCCTCCGCGGCGGAGGTGGCGGCGCCGGCCGAGGTGGACGCCCCGGCAGCCGCGGAGCCGGAAGAAGAGCCTTCGGGCGACTGGACCTTCGAGAGGGCGGAGGCTCCGGAGGGTGCGGAGGACGCGGCGCTCCCGGAGACCCCGGAGGCTCCGGAGGGGGCGGAGCCCGAGGAGATCCCCGAGCCATCCTCAGCGGACACGGACATCGCGGCGGAGGTGGTGGCGCCGGCGGCGGCGGAGCCCATGCAGCCCCCGGAAGAGTGGGTGTTCGAGACGGAGGAGGAGATCGACGCCGGAAGCCTGGAGATCGAGTCCGTGGGTACGGTGGAGGAGTCTCTGGACGAGGCGCGGGAGGGGAGATCGTCCTTCGGCGACTCTCTGGAGACCGGCACGGACTTCATGGAAACCATGGCCCTGCCCACGGAGGAGACGCCCCTGGAGGTGGAGCCCCCGGCGGAGCCCGGGTCCGGGTTGGAGCCGGAGCCCCAGCCGGAGCCTGCGCCCGCCGCGGAGGCGCCGTCCGCCCCCTCGGAGTCGCCCGCGCAGCCCCTGGCGGGGTTCACCTTCGGCAAGCGCGACCCTCACGACAAGGCGCGGAGGCTTGCACGCGTGCTGGTCTCCGACATCATCACCTACAACCCCGATCGGCATCAGCGCGCGCTGGCCGGTGGAACCCTGAAGGAGGACTTCGAGGACGAGATCGAGAAATCCTGGAGGGAGTACGTGGATCAGGTCGGTGACGAGATCGCCTCCGGAACCACCTATTGGACCGAGGCGCTCAACGACGTCCTCGCCCAGGGTCAGCAAGTCTTCTAGCGGCACAGCGAAGGGGCCGGGTCGCCGTTGATGCCCCCCCGGGACCCCGGTATATTCCGGCGCGTTGGGCCTGAGGAGGGGCCGTCCGCCGGGACGGCCCCTCTCGCATCTTCCCGTACCGAACACTCAGCCATCGAGTCCACATGACCAAGGAGCAGTTGGAGCGTCTCGCCGAGCTGGAGAGCAAGGTGGATGAGCTCAGGGGGTACCTTTGACCTCGAGCGGCGCAGAGAGCGGCTGACGGCGCTGGACGAGGTCATGGCGCGACCTGGCTTCTGGGACAACCAGGACAAGGCGCGGGAGACCATCGCCGAGGCCAACCGCATCAAGGTCTGGGTGGAGCCCTGGGATCAGCTGAGCCGGAAGGCGACGGAGCTCCGGACGCTGGCCGAGCTTCTCGAGGAAGAGGAGGACGCGGAGCTGACGGCCGAATGGGAGCACGGGATGGAGTCGTTGGCCGTCGCGGTGGAGGCGCTGGAGCTGCGCACCATGCTCCAGGGCGAGGACGACCACCGGGAGGCCCTGGTGACCATCCACCCGGGCGCCGGCGGCACCGAGTCCCAGGATTGGGCCGAGATGCTCATCCGCATGTACACCCGGTGGGCCGAGCGCCACGACTTCGAGGTCGGCGTTCTGGACCTGCAACCGGGCGAGGAGGCGGGCGTCAAGAGCGCGACGCTCGAGATCAAGGGCGAGAGCGCGTACGGGTACCTCAAGGCCGAGACGGGCGTGCACCGGCTGGTGCGGATCTCTCCCTTCGACGCCCAGTCGCGCAGGCACACGTCCTTTGCCAGCGTGTTCGTCTACCCCCTCGTGGAGGACGACATCGAGATCGACATCGACGAGGGAGATCTGCGCATCGACACGTACCGGGCCTCCGGCGCAGGTGGCCAGCACATCAACAAGACAGACTCCGCCGTACGCATCACCCACATCCCCACGGGCATCGTGGTGGCGTGCCAGCAGGAGCGCTCGCAGCACAAGAACAGGTCCACGGCCATGAAGATGCTGCGCGCGGCCCTGTACCAGCACGCGCTGGACGAGCGCGAGAAGGAGCGGGAGGCCGTCGAGGCCACGAAGGCGGACATCGCGTGGGGCAGCCAGATCCGCTCCTACGTGTTCCAGCCGTACACGATGGTCAACGACCACCGGACCGAGCTCAAGGTGAGCGACGTCCACCGGGTCATGGACGGAGATCTCGACCCGTTCATCGAGGCCTACCTGAAGCGCTTCGGCGCGGCCTCGGCGGCGTAGACGGGCCGGGCGATGGACGATCTCAGCCAGGTCCTGAAGGCGAGGCGGGAGAAGCTCGAAGCCCTCAGGGCTCGGGGCATCGAGCCGTTCGCGTACAACTACGACCCCACCCACCACGCCGCCGGGGTCGTGAGCGCCTTCGAGGAGGCGGAGACCGCCGGCGAGCTGAGCGAGGACGGAGACGGCGCCACGGTGCGCCTGGCGGGCCGCGTCGTGGCGTGGCGCGCCCACGGCAAGAGCATCTTCGCTCATCTCGAGGACGCCTCCGGGCGGCTTCAGCTCTACTTCAAGAAGGACGTCCTCGGCGACGCACGCTTCGCCGACCTCGAGCTCCTGGACCTGGGCGACTGGCTCGGCGTGGAGGGGCCCGTCTTCCGGACACGCATGGGGGAGGTGACGGTCCGGGTCCGGAGCTGGACCCTGCTGGCCAAGTCCCTCCGGCCGCTCCCCTTCGGCAAGGTCGAGACGGATCCCGAGACCGGCGAGCGCCGTGTACACTCCGGCTTCACCGACACAGAGGCTCGATACCGGCAGCGCTACGCCGACCTGGCCGTACACCCCGAGGTGCGGGCGGTCTTCCGCACGCGGGCTCGTGTCGTGGCCGAGCTGCGCCGTTTCCTGGACGACGAGGGCTTTCTCGAGGTGGAGACTCCCGCCCTCCAGCCGCTCTACGGAGGCGCCTCCGCGCGTCCCTTCGTGACCGTGCACAATGCGCTGGAGCGGACCATGTTCCTGCGCATCGCCGACGAGCTGTACCTCAAGAGGCTCATCGTCGGCGGCATGGATCGTGTATACGAGATCAGCAAGGACTTCCGTAACGAGGGCATCGACCGGTTCCACAACCCCGAATTCACCATGCTCGAGTGGTACCAGGCCTTCACCGACTACGAAGACCAGATGGACCTCGTGGAGCGCATGGTGACCCATGTGGTGGAGCGGGTGACGGGAGCGGATTTCCTCACCTTCGGCGACCACGAGATCCGGGTGACGAGGCCGTTCCGGCGCATCCGACTGCTGGATGCGCTGTCGGACGCCCTCGCCTCCGACGTGCGTGACATGGGGGAAGGGGAGCTCCGGCGCCGGGCTGAAGATCTGTCCATTCCGGAGCTGGCGGGGGCGGGGCGGGGCAAGCTCATCGACAAGCTCTTCGGCGAGCTGGTGGAGCCCACGCTGGTGCAGCCGACGTTCGTGCTGGATTACCCTCGGGAGCTGTCCCCGCTGGCGAAGCCCAGGCGGGACGACGCCGCCGGTACCACCGAGCGCTTCGAGCTCTACATCGCGGGTGTGGAGATGTTCAACGGCTTCTCGGAGCTCAACGACCCGCTGGATCAGCGCGAGCGCTTCGAGGGTCAAGCGCGGCTCCGTGCCGAGGGCGACGACGAGGCACAGCAGATCGACGAGGACTACATCCGCGCCCTGGAGTACGGCATGCCCCCCACGGGAGGCGTGGGTATGGGCGTGGACCGTCTGGTCATGCTCCTCACGAACCAGTCATCCATCCGCGACGTGATCCTGTTTCCCGTGCTGAGGGCGGACGAGTGAGCGCACGCGCCGGTGCCGGGCGACCCTTCAGCGCGCGGGGTCGGTAGCGCGATGGGCCGGCTCTACTGGTTCATCGCACGCCACTACCTGGGCGCCGGCCGGCGCCGGGGGCTCCTTTCGCTCATCACGTGGATCGCCCTGGGCGGCGTCATCGTGGGCGTGACGGCATTGGTAGTGGTCATCGCGGTGATGACCGGCATGCAGAAGGACCTGAAGGGCAAGATCCTGGAGTCAACCCCCCACGTCATGATCCTGCAGCAGGGGAGCAGCCTGCGCATGGACAACTGGAAGGGGGTGGTGGACACGGTGCTCTCGGTGCCCGGCGTGGTGGGCGCCGCGCCCTTCGTCCTCACGGACGTGTCCCTGGTACGCGCGAGCCCCGACGGCCGCTACGCCCAGGCGGCGCACCTCTACGGCGTCAGCGTGGACACCGTCCGATCCGCGACGACGGAGATGGACCGGAAGATCATCCAGGGCGTGCTGAGCCTGAAGCGGCCCAAGTCCGGGCTCCCGCCGATGCTCGTGGGCAGCGGCCTGGCCGACCGCATGCAGGTCTACACGGGCGACACCCTCACGGTCGTCGCCATGGAGAACCTGAAGACCGACATCTTCGGGCTGCACCCGCAGATCCAGCCCTTCCAGGTGACGGGAACGTTCACCACCGGGATGTACGAGTACGACACCGGCAACGTCTACACCACGCTGGCGGACGCCCAGAAGCTGCTGGGCATCCAGGCCGACGAGGTCTCCGGCGTGGGGGTGCGCACCTCGGATCCGTCGATGGCCACGGCCATCGGGGACAGCATCCAGAACCGCCTGGGGATGAACTACGACGTGGAGAGCTGGATCACCACCAACCGCTCGCTCTTCAGCGCCCTGAAGCTGGAGAAGCTGGCCATGGGCCTGATCCTCTTCCTCATCGTCGTGGTCGCCGCGTTCAACATTGTCAGCACCCTGGTGATGGTGGTCTCCGACCGGACGCGGGAGATCGGGATCCTCAAGGCCATGGGCATGACCCGCGGCGGGATCCTCAAGGTGTTCATCCTCCAGGGGGCGTGGATCGGCGTCGTCGGCACGGTGGCGGGCACGATCTTCGGCCTCGTCCTCTGCTTCATCCTCAAGCGCTACGAGATCATCCCCATCCCGGAGGACGTCTATTTCGTGAACCACCTCCCGGTGGCCGTGCAGATCAGCGACGTGGCGAAGATCGTGGGCGCCAGCGTGCTGATCTCGTTCCTGGCCACCATCTACCCCGCGTACCAGGCGTCCCGCCTGGAGCCCGTGGACGCCATCCGCCATGAGTGACGGCGCCCCCTCGCAGGCCTCGGAAGGCGTCCTCCCGGTGGTGGCTCGGGGGGTGCAGAAGAGCTACGTCGGAGGAGACGGCGGCGAGCTGCGCGTCCTCGAGGGCGTGGACCTCGAGGTGCGGGCGGGGGAGGCCGTGGCGATCGTGGGCGCCAGCGGCGCGGGCAAGTCCACGCTCCTGCACCTCCTGGGGGCACTGGACCGCCCGTCCGGAGGCGATGTCCTCCTCGGAGGCCGTGCGGTGGCGGGCCTCCAGGAGGAGGAGCTGGCGGCGGTGCGGAACCGGTACGTGGGCTTCGTCTTCCAGTTCCATCACCTGCTCCGGGAGTTCGACGCCATGGAGAACGTCATGATGCCGGCGCTCCTGGCCGGGGCGTCGGTGGCGGAGGCCCGGGAGCGGGCGAGAGAGCTGCTGGCGGCGGTGGGGGTGGAGCACCGGGACTCGCACAAGCCAAGTCAGCTCTCGGGAGGCGAGCAGCAGCGGGTGGCGGTGGCCCGGGCTCTGGTCAATCGTCCCCTGGTGCTCCTGGCGGACGAGCCGTCCGGAAACCTGGACAATCACACCAGCCAGCGGCTGCACGATCTGCTCTTCGACCTGAAGGAGGCGCACCGGCTCTGCATGGTGGTCGTGACGCACAACAGCGATCTCGCCGCCCGGGCCGACCGATCCCTCCTTCTGACCGATGGACGGCTCCAACCGATGCTTCCGGGGTAGCGGGTGCTGGACGGACGGCCTCGTGGGATCGGAGCGAGATGTGAGACATGGTCTGTGACAACTGTGGATCCGGTGACGCGGTGGTTCACCTGACGCAGATCGTGAACAACGAGATGTCCACGTACCACCTGTGCGAGAAGTGCGCGGCGGCGAAGGGTTTGGAGACCTCGCCGGAGTCGGTGAACATCCCCCTGACCGACTTCCTGGCCCAGATGGGGCAGACCTCCTCGGGTGAGGAGGGCGACCCCGAAGTCACGTGCGATTTCTGCGGCCTCACGTTCGCGGACTTCCGGGAGACGGGCCGGCTGGGCTGTCCGCACTGCTATGCGACCTTCGAGACCCAGCTCCGGGGCCTGCTGCGACGGATCCACGGCGCCACACAGCACGTCGGCAAGGTGTACCTGCCACCGGACCCCAGCGCCAACGAGATGGAGAAGCGCCTCGAGGGACTGCGCAGGAAGCTCCAGCGGGCCGTGGACGCAGAGGACTTCGAGCGCGCGGCCGAGCTCCGGGACAAGATCCGTGACCTCGAACCGGCGAGGTAGCACAGTGGACGAGCTGACCCCCATTCCCGACCACGGCCTCTCCTGGCTCGAAGCCAGCGGCGATCACGCCGACATCGTCCTCTCCACGCGGGTCCGCGTGGCGCGCAACATCCAGGGCTACGCCTTCGGCCCCAGGGCTCGCGTGAACGACCGGGAGGCGGTGCTGAAGCGCTTCCGCGACTCGGCGGCCCGCACCGACGGCCTCCGGGACGGTTCGCTCCTCGAGCTCAGCGAGCTGGACAGCCGCTTTCGACACGTGCTCCTGGAGCGTCGGCTCCTCACCCGCGAGCTGCTCGGCGAAGGGGACGGCGGTCCCGCCCGGGGTGCCGCCGTGCTCCTGTCCGGGCGTGATCCCCTGAGCGTCCTCGTCAACGAGGAGGACCACCTGCGGATCCAGAGCCTCGTGTCCGGACTCCGGCTCTCCGAGGCATGGAGCTTCGTGGATCGTCTGGACGAGGAGCTCGGTCAGGAGCTGCCCTTCGCGTACCACCACGAGTTCGGGTACCTCACCAGCTGTCCGACGAACGTGGGAACAGGACTCCGGGCCTCGGTGTTCATGCACCTCCCGGGCCTGGTCCTGACCAAGGAGATCGGCAGGGTCCTGCAGGGCCTCGGACAGGTGGGGCTCACCTTCCGGGGACTTTACGGGGAGGGGTCCGAGGTGGTGGGCAACTTCTTCCAGGTGTCCAACCAGACCACCCTCGGCCAGACCGAGGAGGACCTGGTGGACCACCTCGACAAGGTCGTGCGACAGGTCATCGAATACGAGAGCAAGGCCCGTCAAGTGCTGCTCCGGGACGCTCGCGCGGTGACCGAGGACAAGATCTGGAGGGCCTACGGACTGCTGCGCTACGCGAGGTCACTGTCGTTCGAGGAGCTGATGAATCTGCTGTCGGGCGTTCGCCTCGGCGCCAGCCTGAAACTCCTCCCGGGGCTTCGTGTATACACGCTGAACAAGATCATGATCTTCACGCAGCCTGCGCATCTCGAGCAGGCCGCCGGCCGTGACCTCCCTCCTGCTGAGAACGACGTGCACCGGGCGTCCTATGTCCGTAGTGTGCTCGCGAGTGAAGGTGATGTCCCCCCCAAGGGTGTCGGGGGTGACGAGTTTCCAGAACGCGCCTGAGGAGGGCCGGCTTCGTCGAGAGGGGAGATGAACTACAACTTCACCGACCGGGTTCGCAAAGTCCTGGCGATGGCCCGGGAAGAGGCCATCCGGCTCCAACACGACTACGTGGGCACGGAGCACATCCTCCTGGGTCTCATCCGTGAGGGTGAGGGGGTCGCCGCCGCCGTTCTCACCAACCTCAACGTGGACCTGGATCAGATCCACGAACGCGTCGAGGAGTCGGTACGCAAGGGCAAGGCAACCATCGCGCTGGGGGAGCTGCCCTATACGTCTCGGGCCAAGAAGGTCCTGGAGTTCGCCATGGCCGAAGCCCGGGACTTCAACCACTCCTACGTGGGCACCGAGCATTTGCTCCTGGGGCTCCTTCGGGAGGAGAAGGGCATCGCCGCCAACGTCCTCAACTCCCTGGGCGTCACGCTCGAGGAGGCACGGGCGGAGACGCTGAAGGTCCTGGGATCGGACGTCGCCCCCTCCGAGCCGGCGGGCATCGGCGCGTCCGCCACTCCCGGCGTCCAGTCCAAGCCCGGCGAGAAGAAGTCCAAGACCCCGGCGCTGGACCACTTCTGCCGCGACCTGACGGACCTCGCGCGCCAGAACAAGCTCGACCCCACCATCGGCCGCACCGGCGAGATCGAGCGCGTGGTGGAGATCCTGTGCCGCCGCAAGAAGAACAACCCCGTGCTCATCGGCGAGCCCGGCGTAGGCAAGACCGCCATCGTCGAAGGCCTCGCTCAGCTCATCGCTCGCGGCGAGGTCACCGAGGCGCTCAAGGACCACCGGGTGCTGGCGCTGGACATGGCGGCAGTCATCGCGGGCACCAAGTACCGGGGCCAGTTCGAGGAGCGGCTCAAGGCCGTGATGAACGAGATCCAGCAGACGCAGACGGTGATCCTGTTCATCGACGAGCTCCACACCCTGGTGGGTGCGGGGGCGGCGGAGGGCGCCATCGACGCGTCCAACATGCTGAAGCCCGCGCTGGCTCGTGGTGAGCTCCAGTGCATCGGCGCGTCCACGCTGAACGAGTACCGCAAGTACATCGAGAAGGACGGCGCCCTGGAGCGGCGCTTCCAGCCCGTCATCGTGGATCCGCCGGGCGTCGACGAAACGGTGAATATCCTGCAGGGCCTGCGGACCCACTACGAGGACCATCACCGGGTGGTCATCCCCGACGACGCCCTGGAGCAGGCCGCGAAGCTGTCCGACCGCTACATCACGGACCGCTTCCTGCCGGACAAGGCCATCGACGTCATCGACGAGGCCGGCGCCCGGGCGCGCATCGCGAGTCAGGTGCCGCCGCCGGAGGTGGAGGAGCTCAAGGAGCATCTGGCGGAGATCGCCCGGAAGAAGGAGGAGGCCATCGGCGACCAGGACTTCGAGCGCGCCGCCGAGCTCCGCGACGAGGAGCGTGAGCTGGGACAGCAGATCCGGCACCGTCAGGAGGCGTGGGAGGAGGAGCGCAAGCGCCACCGGCCCGAGATCAGCGCGGAGGACGTTGCCTTCATCGTGAGCCGCTGGACGGGCATTCCGGTGACGCGCATCCGGCAGACCGAGTCCGACCGCCTCGTCCACATGGAGGACGAGATCCACAAGCGGGTGGTGGGGCAGCAGGACGCCATCGGCGCCATCAGCCGCGCCATCCGTCGGAGCAGGGCGGGACTCAAGGACCCCAAGCGGCCCATCGGCTCGTTCATCTTCTCGGGCCCGACGGGCGTCGGTAAGACCGAGCTGGCCCGGGCGCTCGCCGAGTTCCTGTTCGCGGACCGCGAGGCTCTCATCCGCGTCGACATGAGCGAGTACATGGAGAAGTTCTCCGTGTCACGGCTCATCGGCGCGCCCCCCGGATACGTCGGCTACGAAGACTCCGGGGCCCTCACCAAGGCAGTGCGCCGACGGCCCTATTCGGTGGTTCTCCTCGACGAGATCGAGAAGGCCCACCCGGATGTGTTCAACATCCTTCTGCAGGTCCTCGACGAGGGGCACCTCACCGACAACTACGGCCGTGTCATCGACTTCAAGAACACGGTCCTCATCATGACGTCCAACCTCGGTGCCCGGGACATCACGAAGGGCGGCGGACTCGGCTTCCAGGCCGGGGACACGAAGACCGGGTACGAGATCATGAAGGACAAGGTCCGCCAGGAGATCGAGCGGGCGTTCAATCCGGAGTTCCTCAACCGCGTCGACGACATTATCGTCTTCCATCCCCTTTCCAGGGACGAGATCTCGGAGATCGTGCACATCCTCCTCGAAGACGTGCGCAAGCGGTTGCGGGAGGGGGAGATGACGATTCGCCTCACCGACGAGGCGGTGGCGTTCCTGGTGGACAAGGGGTACGACGAGAAGTTCGGCGCTCGCCCTCTGAAGAGGGCGATACAACGGTATCTCGAGGATCCGCTATCTGAGAAGATACTGGTGTCGGAGTTCTCTGGGGGGGACGAGATCGAGGTGGGCGCGAGCCCCGAGGGAGACGGATTGACCCTACACGCGGGATCGACGACGAAGACGTGAGGATGCGGGGCAACGGACCGTTCCCGAGAGCGACGGCGCTGGCCATCGCCGCCGCGGGGGCTTTGTGGAGCTTGACGGCGCTGGGATACCCGGAGCCGCTTTCGGCGCAGCAGGACACCACCGGAGTCGCCGCGACCCAGCAGGTGGACTCCGTGGTGGTGGTGGGCAACCACCGGCTCAAGGCCGCGTACGTCACGTCCACGTTCGGGGTCCAGCCCGGCACGAAGATCTCCTTCCGGGACATCCAGCGGGGCATCAAGGCGCTGGCGGCTACCGGGCAATTCAAGGATGTGGTGGTGCGCGCCCGGGGAGCGCCGGGCTCCGCGACCCTCGTCGTCCAGGTGTCCGAGCAGCCCGTCATGCGGCGCGTGGAGATCAGCGGGCTCGAGCACGTTTCCGCGGCCACCGTCCGAGACACCACGGGCCTCAAGCCGGGATCCCCGTACAACGCGCAGGCGGCCCTGAACGCCACGGCCTTCATCCGCGCGAAGCTGGCCAAGGACGGCATCGCGTTCGCCTCCATCGACGACCACGTGGTCCCCGTGGAAGGCCAGCCCGGGGAAGTGGACTTCGTGATGAACGTCACCGAGGGGCACAGGGTCACGGTGGCGGACATGGGCTTCACGGGGAACCAGAACGTGTCCGCCGGAGAGATCGAAGGAGCCATGGACACCAAGCCCGAGGGCTTCTGGTGGTTCCGCTCCGGCTCGTACGACGACTCGAAGTTCAAGGACGACATCTCCCAGCGCATCCCGGCGCTGTTCCGCTCCAAGGGGTACCTGGACTTCCACGTGGTCTCCGATACGGTCATCGTGGACCCCCAGACCGGTAAGGCCAGGGTGGACGTCAAGGTGGACCAGGGCCCTCAGTACCACCTGGGCAAGTTCTCCATAGAGGGGAACAGCCGCTTCTCCACCGCCCAGCTCAAGGGGTACTTCCAGCATAGCCAGGGTGGCCTCCTGCAGAGCCTCGGCCTGACCAAGGCAGGGCCCCAGGGCCAGACGGGCCAGGTCTTCGACGAGGACGCCTTCGAGAAGGCCATCACGGACGTGAAGCAGAAGTACGCGGACGAGGGCTACATCTACGCTCAGGTGAACCCGGTCATCCAGCGGCATGCGGGGACGGACAGCACGCCGCCCACGGTGGACGCGTCGTGGCAGATCCAGGAGGGGGTCCCGGCCATCATCAACCGGGTCACCATTCTGGGAAACGACTATACGTACGACTGGGTCATCCGGGACCGGCTCTCCGTGCTGCCGGGTGACGTGTACAGTCAGGATCGGCTGATCCAGAGTTGGCGGGCCATCGGGGGTCTCGGGTTCTTCGATACGCCACTGCCCACCCCGGATGTCACACCGCAGGACAACGGCGACGTGAACATCACGTTCCGTGTGAAGGAGAAGCAGACGGGCTCGCTGAACTTCGGGACGTCGGTGGGGGGCGGCGTCGGACTGTCCGGCTTCATCGGCTACGACCAGCCCAACCTCTTTGGTCAGGCGAAGTCGGGCAGCATCCGCTGGGACTACGGCGCCTACATCAACAGCTTTCAGACCAGCTACACGGACCCGGCCCTCTTCCAGAGCCTCATCTCGGGAACCATCTCGCTGTTCAACTCCCGGGACCGCTTCTACCAGTTCACCACCGGCTACCGCAAGCGCCTCGGGGCGAGCCTCAGGTTCGGCATACCCTGGCCGAACTCCCGCTGGACCAGGCTCTTCCTCGGGTACAGCCTGTCGAGGACCAGGTACCTGGAGTTCGCGGACCAGACCGACACCTCGCTCTTCGGTCGTCCGCCGGGCGTCCAGAGCCAGTTTTCCGTCGGCGTGACCCGCATCACGCTCGACCACCCGATCTTCCCGACCAGCGGGTCGAAGCAGAGCGTCCAGGTGGAGTTCAACGGCGGCATCCTGGGAGGGAACGGCAACTTCACCAAGGTGCTCCTCGACGGCGAATGGTGGGTCCCCACGGGCACCCTCGGCAGCGCCCAGAGCGCGCACCCCGTACGCCTCGCCCTGGGCCTGTCCACCCACGCCGGGGCGGTGTTCGGCAACGCCAGCGCGTTCCCCTTCGAGCGGTTCTGGATGGGAGGGGTCCAGTTCGGCCAGCCTCTGCGAGGCTATGGCGAGACGTCCATCACCCCCTACGGCTACTTCCCGCAGAATGCGGCGGGAGTCCCGGACATCGACAGGATCGGGAACGCGTTCTTCCGCTTCACCGCCGAGTACGCCATGCGTCTCACCGACCAGATCTCGCTCTCGGCCTTCTACGACGCCGGCAACCTCTGGCGCTCCCCGTACGAGATCGACCCGACGCACCTCTTCAGGGGGGCCGGCTTCGGCGTTCAGCTCGTCACGCCGTTCGGGCCCATCGGCCTCGACTACGCCTACGGGTTCGACAAGCCCATCCCGGGATGGCAGCTCCACTTCCGGATGGGCACGAGCTACTGAGCCACCGGCCGTGGTGGGGCTCGTTCCAGGCCCGGCGGGGTCTCCCGTTTCACGGGCATCTTCAAGAGATTATTGGGCTGGGCTCTCCTGCGGCTGGACTCCGGAACCTTGGCGGCACGTCCGGCCTAGGATAGCGCGAGAGCATACGTGCTCCCCGACGGCGGCGAGCGGGCCGGGCCGGCCGCCGGGGAAGGTCGCCGATACACCGAGTCCCACCCCAACGGAGTAGAGACCCATGCGACGCACCCCCTTCGCCGCCCTGGCGCTCGCCGTCGTGCTGGTCGCCGGCTCTGCGGAGGCGCAGACGCTGAAGATCGGCTACGTCGACTCGCAGGAGATCCTCGCCAACGCACCCGGCGCCAAGGAGGCGCAGGCGCAGTTCGACAAGGACATGCAGAACTACAACGCCGAGGCTCAGCAACTCCGCGACGAGATCACCCAGATGCAGCAGGACCTGCAGGCGCAGTCCCTGACCCTGTCGCAGGAGGCGAAGGCCAATCGCCAGCAGCAGCTTCAGCAGAAGACACAGGCGGCCCAGCAGCGCATGAGCCAGCTGGACCAGCAGGCGCAGCAGCGCAGGCAGGAGCTCGTGCAGCCAGTGATGGACAAGATCAACGCCGTCATCGACAAGATCCGCGCCGAGGGCAACTACACGTTCATCCTCGATGCGGCGGCCGGCTCCATCCTCTCCGCCGACCCGAGCCTCGACCTCACGCAGGAGGTCATTCGCCGCCTCAAGGCGGAGGCGGACACCGCCAAGGCTCCGGCGAAGGGCAAGGGCACGGGGGGCGGGGGCGCTGAGCGCTGACCCCGACGGATCCCGCGCCGAACGCACATGGGCCCACGGGCGCTCTCACCGGCGCTCGTGGGCCCCTCTTCTTGCTGCACGGATGCAGCGCGTCTCGAAGGCAGCGCACTCCGTAACGAGGTACTCTCAATGGCCGCATCCCGTGAACTGAGCCGCATCACCCTTCAGGAGATCGCGACGTTGGCGTCGGGCCGGGTGGTGGGCGACGCCTCGCTCCTGGTCTCGGGCATTCGCCCACTGGACGAGGCAGGCCCCGACGAGCTGGGCTTCCTCGCCTCGAAGAAGTACGTCCGCTACGTGGCCGAGTCGCGGGCCGCGGCTCTCCTGGTCGAGAGCGACCTGGAGCGTCACGCGGGCGAGGGCAGACCCCTCGTGGTGGTGGAGGACGCCCACCTGGCGCTCTACCACATCCTGAGTCATCTCTACCCGGACGTACCTGGCCCCGCGGTGGTGCATCCCACCGCCGTGCTCGGCGAGGACGTCGAGCTCGCCGAGGACGTGGGCATCGGGCCCTACTCCGTGCTCGAGGACGGGGTCCGCGTGGGATCCGGAACACGCATCGGCTCCCACGTGGTGGTGGGACGCGACACGCAGGTGGGAGAGGGCTGTGTCATCCATCCCCAGGTGGTTCTGTACCCCAGGACGGTGCTGGGTGACCGCGTCGTTCTCCATGCCGGCGCCCGCGTCGGGGTGGAGGGCTTCGGGTGGGCCATGGTGGACGGCGCTCCACGGAAGATGCCGCACGTGGGCCGGGTGGTCCTGGAGGACGACGTGGAGATCGGCGCCAACACGACGGTGGACCGTGGCTCCATCGGCGACACGGTGGTGGGACGTTCGGCCAAGCTGGACAATCTCATCCATCTGGCACACAACGTGCGCCTGGGAGCCATGTCGATGCTCGCGGCTCTGGTGGGGATCGCGGGCTCCACGCGGATAGGGCAGGGCGTGCTCATGGGGGGGCAGGTCGGTGTCATCAACCACATCAACATCGGGGACGGCGCCCGCGTCGCCGCCGCCGCCAAGGTCATGCGCGACGTGCCGCCGGGAGCCGTCGTCTCCGGGCACCCGGCCAGGCCGAACCGTGAATACCTGCGCAAGGAGGCCTACGTCGAGCGACTCCCGGGTCTCGTGGAGCGGGTCAGGGCCCTCGAGGCCGCCGTGGGCGACCAGAGAAGAGGCGACGGCTCCGGTGCGTGAGGCTCCCGCCGTGGGCTCTCTGCCAGGCTCCGTCGTCTCGTCGACGCCCGTTACGTCCGTGACCCGATTGTGATTAGCTTTCTTTGTTTTGGTTACGGAAGCCGTGGACTCCCGCACTCCGGACACTCATGAACCGTGGTAGACAGCGGACCGTGGCGAAGGAGGTCACGCTCGAGGGGACAGGGGTCCATTCGGGTGAGGCCGCCACGCTCACGTTCCATCCGGCAGGCCCCGGCGCGGGAGTTCGCTTCCGGCGCACGGACCTCCCGGGAACGCCCGAGATCCCCGCGACTCTCGACCACGTCGTGGCCACCGAGCTTGGAACCTCGTTGGGCAGGGATGGGGTCCGCGTGCTCACCGTCGAGCACGTGCTGGCGGCTCTCTACAGCCAGGGCGTGGACAACGTCACCGTGGATCTCACGGGCCCGGAGATCCCGATCCGGGACGGGAGCTTCCAGGACTTCGTCGCCGCCCTCCGCGACGCCGGTGTGTCCGAGCAGGACGCGGACGTGCGGGTCCTCGCGCCGGAGACTCCCATTCAGGTCCGCGGGGACGACGGGGAGAGCTACGTGGTGACGCCCGCCGAGGGACTTCGGATCTCGGCGACCATCGACTTTCAGCATCCCCTCATCGGCAGACAGTTCGGCTCCTTCGAAGTGAGGGCCGAGGCCTTCTCCACGGAGCTGGCACCTGCGCGCACCTTCGGCTTTCGCGCCGACGCCGATCCGTTGCACAAGCGCGGCCTCGCATTGGGCGCTTCCCTGGAGAACACGGTCGTCCTCGACGACAACGGCATCATGAACGAGGACCTGCGGTTCCCCGACGAGTTCCTCCGTCACAAGGTGGGGGACATCGTTGGAGACCTAGCGCTCCTGGGTGCCCGCCTCGATGCCCACGTGGTGGCGGAGCGGCCGAGCCACGCCGGGAACGTGGCGCTCGCACGCGCCCTCGCGGAGCATACACGCAGGTCCGGGCGCGTACCGATCATCGACGTAGCCAAGCTCATGCAGTACCTGCCGCACCGCTATCCCATGCTCCTGGTGGATCGCATCACCGAGTTCGAGCACGGCAAGCGGATCGTCGGCATCAAGAACGTCACCATCAATGAGCCTTTCTTCCAGGGACACTACCCCGGGCACCCCATCATGCCGGGCGTGCTCATCATCGAGGCCATGGCCCAGGCGGGCGGCCTCCTCCTCATGGAGGAGGTGGAGAATCCGGACGAGAAGGTCGTCTACTTCATGACCATGGACAACGTGAAGTGGCGCCGCCCGGTGGTTCCGGGGGACACGTTGGTGTTCGAGCTGGAGATGGTTCAGTTCCGTGGACATACATGTAAGATGCGCGGGCAGGGGTTCGTCGACGGGCACCTGGTCGCTGAAGCCGATTTCATGGCGAGGATCGTAGATAGATGAGTGAGACCACAGTGGGAACCCGAGGCGAGACGATCGTCCATCCCACCGCGTTGGTGGATCCCGACGCGGAGCTGGGCCAGGGTGTGATCGTCGGACCGTGGGTCATCGTGGGGCCAGGGGCGAGGATCGGAGATGGCACGGAGCTGGGCCCCAGGGTGCTCATCGAGCGCGATACCGTGCTCGGTGAGGACTGTCGCGTCTCCAACGGCGCCGTGCTGGGCACCGACCCCCAGGACCTCAAGTTCCAGGGCGAGCGCACGACGCTCGAGGTGGGGGACCGCACGGTCATCCGCGAGTTCGCCACCCTGAACCGCGGGACCCATGCCCGAGGCAAGACCGTGGTGGGGAGCGACTGCATGCTCATGGCCTACGCGCACGTAGCCCACGACTGTGAGCTGGGCAACCACGTGATCCTGTCCAACGCCGTGAACATGGCAGGTCACGTCACCATCGAGGACTGGGTCAGCGTGGGCGGCATCACGCCGATCCACCAGTTCGTGCGCATCGGTGCCCACGCGTTCGTGGGAGGCGCCTCGCGCATCGCCCAGGACGTGCCCCCCTACTGCCTGGTGGCGGGAAACCCGTCGGCGCTACACGGGCTGAACTCCATCGGGCTGGAGCGTCGGGGCTTCTCCCAGGACGTGCGCAAGGCTCTGAAGGACACGTACCGGATCCTCTTCCAGTCCAAGCTCAACCTGTCGAAGGCGATGGCTCGCGCGGAGGCCGAGGCCCCACCCATCCCCGAAGTCCGCCACCTCCTCGAGTTCATCAAGGCGAGCGAGCGCGGCATCACCGTCTGACGAGCGGCTCATGAACCCCGTGGAACGACCCAGAATCGGCGTGGCCGGGGTAGGAGCTCTCGGCTTCCATCACGCGCGCATACTGGCCTCGCTGGACGACGTCGAGATGTGCGGGATATTCGACATCCGCCCGGAGCGCGCCGCCGAGGTGGGGGATAAGCTCGGTGTCCGCATCCACGACAGCCTGGATGGCCTCCTGGACGGCTGTGACGCCCTCGTGGTGGCGGTGCCCACGTCGTCCCACGAGGAGGTCTCCGCCGCCGCTCTGGGCCGCGGCGCTCCCGTCCTCGTGGAGAAGCCGCTGGCGCCGGACCTGGAAGCCGCCGACCGCATTCTGGCCGAGGCGGATGCGGCGGGCGCCTTCGTGCAGACCGGGCACGTGGAGCGGTTCAACCAGGCCGTCCTGGCGGCGGAGCCCTTCCTTGACCGGCCCATGTTCGTGGAGTCGCATCGCATGGCGCCGTTCACGCCACGGAGCACGGACGTCGCCGTCGTGTTGGACCTGATGATCCACGACGTGGACCTGGTGATGAGCCTCGTGGGTACCCCCCTACGTGAGCTGGCGGCGTCGGGGGTGCCCGTGTTGACCCCCAACGTCGACATCGCCAGCGCGCGCCTCGGCTTCGAGGGAGGAGCAGTGGCGAACCTGACGGCGAGCCGGGTCTCGCTGGAGCGTATGCGCAAGCTGCGCCTCTTCCAGCGGTCCGGGTACGTGAGCCTGAACCTGGCGGACGGGACCGGTGAGTTCCTCCGCCTGAAGAGCGAGTTGAGCACGCTCCAGGCCCAGGCGGCCGAGGGCGTGGGCGCCACGGATCTGGCGCAGATCGTCGAGCGTGTCCCGCTCCATGGCGACGGCGTTGAGCCGTTGCGCAGGGAGCTGGAGAACTTCCGTGACGCCGTGCGCGGCCTGGCCCCGCCGGCGGTGAGCGGTGCCGACGGTCGTGCCGCCCTGTCCGTGGCCTTGTCCATCCAGGAACGGATCGAGTCCCATGTCGCTGATACGCGTCCGGCGTAGGCGGAAGCAGAACTGGATCGACACCAAGAAGGGGATGGCCGGGAGCAAGCTGCTCCTGCTCCTCATCCTGGTGGTGGCCCTGATGTGGTACCTGGGCCGCTTCTGAGCGGCCCGCCGTCACCCGGCATGTCCCTCGCCCCCAGGATCCTCATCCTCGCCGGTGAGGCGTCCGGAGACGACCATGGCGCCGGCGTGGCGCGGGCCTTGCGACGCCGCATTCCGGAGGCTCGGCTCAGCGGCCTGGGGGGGCCGCGCATGCGCGCCGAGGGCGTGGAGCTCATGGCGGACCTGGACGACCTCGCGGTCATGGGCTTCGTGGAGGTCGCGCGTCACCTCGCGTTCTTCCGCCGCCTCCTGCGGCGCGTCACGCGGTTGCTGGAGAGCGGCGAGGTGGACCTGGTGATCCCGGTGGACTACCCGGGCTTCAACCTGCGAGTGGCCCGCGCCGCCCACGAGCGCGGCGTGCCGGTGCTCTACTACATCTCCCCCCAGGTCTGGGCATGGAAGGCCGGGCGGGCGCGGCAGCTCGCCCGTCACGCGGCACGGGTGGCCGTCATCCTGCCGTTCGAGGTGGACGTGCTCGGCTCCGTGGGTGCTCGGGTCACGTTCGTCGGGCACCCGCTCCTCGAGCGCGACGACGACGTGATGGACAGGTCGGCGTTCTGTGCCCGTTGGGATCTGGATCCGGAACGCCCGATCCTGGCGTTGCTGCCCGGGTCGCGCAGGCAGGAGATCGAGAGACACCTGCGCGTCTTCGTCGAAGCCGCGAGCAAGGTGCGCGCACGCATGCCGGACGTCCAGCCCGTCCTGGCCCGCGCCTCCAGCGTCTCTTCGACGGCCCTCGCGAAGGCTCACCTGCCGGTGGTGGACGACACCGGTGCGCTCCTCCGGCATGCCCGCGCCGCGCTGGTGAAGTCGGGCACGTCCACGCTGGAGACCGCGCTGGCCGGCACACCGTTCGTGGTGGCCTACCGGACCCACCCGCTGACGTTCTGGCTGGCACGGCGGCTGGTACGCGTCGAGCACGTCGCGCTGGCGAACCTGGTGGCGGGAGACGGGGTCGTGCCCGAGGTGCTCCAGTCCGAGGCCACACCCGGCAGGCTGGCGGAGCTGCTCCTGCCCCTCCTCGACGAGTCCTCCCCCGAGCGGGCCAGACAGGTCTCGGGGTTGGCGAAGGTCAAGGGGGCACTGGGGACCCCCGGCGCCTCCGATCGCGTGGCGGCCCTGGCCCAGGAGCTGCTCGCGGAGGCGGGAGCGTGAGCGAGCTGAAGTTCGAGGCCGTGGGCGTCCTGGGCCTGGGGCTCCTCGGGGCCCTGTGCACCACGATCCGCATGGAGCGCGTGGGGGACGAGCACTATCTGCGCTTCCGCCGGGAGGGGAAGCCCGTGGTGTTCGTGTTCTGGCACGGTCAGATGCTTCCCCTGGTGTACGCGCACCGCGGGGAGGGGGTCGTGGTTCTCGTGAGCGAGCACGCCGACGGCGAGTACATCACCCAGGTCATCCGAAGGCACGGATTCGGCACCGTCCGGGGCTCCAGCACCCGGGGTGCCACCCAGGGGCTCAGGGGACTGATCCGCGAGGCCAGGGCAGGCAGGGATCTGGCGCTCACCCCCGACGGGCCCAAGGGACCCGCCGGGGAGTTCAAGGCGGGGGCGCTGGCGGTGGCGCAGGTGACGGGTCTTCCCGTCATCCCCCTGGCGGCGGGGGCCACGTCGTCATGGCACTTCTCGAGCTGGGACGGCTTCATGGTGCCCCGGCCCTTCTCCCGGGTGCGCATCGTGTACGGAGAGCCCCGATGGGTGTCCCGGGAAGCGGGGCGTGAGGCCCTGGATGGCATGGCGGAGGAGATCGGCCGCGAGCTGGACCGCCTGAGCGCCGTCGCGGCGGCCACGGGTACCTCGTGAGCGCGCGCGTCGAGGCGGAATCATGAGGCGTGCTCTGGAACGGGGCGTGCGCCGATGGTGGGCGGGCGAGATGGGCGCTGCCGGCGCCGTGCTCTCGGCCGTGACGGCGCCCCTGGAATGGGTCTACGCGGCGGAGGTCCGCCGTCGGGACCTCCGTTACCGGTCGAGACCGGGAGCCCGGGTGGAGGGGCTGGCCGTGGTCTCGGTGGGCAATCTCGCCGTGGGGGGAACAGGGAAGACGCCGATGGCGGCCTGGGCGGTGCGCCTGCTCGCGGAGGCCGGAGCGCATCCCGTTCTGCTCTCCCGGGGATACGGCGAGGACGAGATCCTCCTGCATCGGCGCTGGAGCCCCGACGTTCCCGTGCACGGGGGTGCGGACCGGCTGGCCGCGGCGCAGACCGCCAGGGAGCAGGGTGCGGACGTGGCCGTTCTGGACGACGGCTTCCAGCACCGCCGCATGGCACGGGACGTCGACGTGGTGCTGCTGGCGGCGGAGGACGCGTTCCCGGGCCGGATGCTCCCGCGCGGCCCCTACCGGGAGCCCCCCGGAGCGCTGGCCCGCGCCCACGCGGTGGTGGTGACGCGGCGGACCGCGCCGGCAACCGTGGCGGCGGGCCTGGCCCGGGAGATCCTCCGGCGGCACCCCGCCTTGGCGGTGGCGGTTCTCAGCCTGCCGCCCGGCGGCTGGTCGACGCTGGCCGGCGAGCCGGCCGACGCGCCGCAGGGCGCCGTCCTGGCGGCCGCCGGCGTGGCGCGGCCCGAGACGTTCCGCCGCCAGGTGGCGGAAGCCACGGGGTACGGGGTATCCGATGTCGAGCTGATGGCCTTTCCGGACCATCACGGCTTCACCCCCGCGGACATCCGGGCATTGCGCAGAAGGGCGGGAACGCGGACGCTGGTGGTCACGGAGAAGGACGCCGTGAAGCTGGAGGCCCACGCCAGCACCCTGGGCTCCGTGCGCGTCCTCGGAGTGCGGTTGGAGTGGGAAGCAGGGGAAGGCGAAGTGAGGACCCTGGTTGCGGCCTTGGCGCCGCGGGAGGCTTAGAAGTTGGAGCGGTCCACCGACGTCCTGGTCATCGGCAGCGGCATCGCCGGGCTGACCTTCGCGTTGAAGCTGGCGCCACGGGCTCGGGTGCTTCTCATCACGAAGAAGGAGCGTGCCGACTCCTCCACGAACTACGCGCGGGGCGGTATCGCTTCGGTGCTCGGTGAGGACGACCGCTACGAGCTGCATATCCAGGACACCCTGGTCGCGGGGGCGGGGCTCTGTCACCCCCGGGCCGTGGAGGTCCTGGTCCGCGAGGGTCCGGCCCGCGTCATGGAGCTCATCGAATGGGGCGCCGAGTTCGACCGGGACAAGGGCGCGCAGCTCTCCCTGGGACGCGAGGGGGGCCATTCCCGGCGGAGGATCGCCCATGCCGGCGACCACACGGGCCACGAGATCGAGACCGCGCTCCTGGCCGCGGTGGAGGCCGAGCCGAACATCGAGGTCCTGGAGGACCACCTGGCCCTGGACCTCCTGGTCACACCGGACCCCGCGGGCCGCCCGGTGTGCACGGGCGCTCTGGTGCTGGACCACCGCGTCGGTGAGACCTCGGTGGTGCGTGCGCGCTTCACCATGCTGGCTTCGGGGGGGTGCGGACAGGTGTACCGTCACACCACCAACCCCGGCATCGCGACGGGCGACGGCATCGCCATGGCGTACCGGGCCGGGGCGCGCATCGCGAACATGGAGTTCATCCAGTTCCACCCCACGGCGCTGTATCCCACGGACGACCCCGCCTTCCTCATGACCGAGGCCCTCCGGGGCGAGGGCGCGGAGCTGTGCACGCTGGACGGCACGGCGTTCATGTCGCGATACCATCCCATGGGCTCCCTGGCTCCCCGCGACATCGTGGCCCGAGCCATCGACCGGGAGCTGAAGGAGCGCAGCGAGACCCACGTCGTCCTCGACGTGTCGCGCATCCCGCCCGAGACGCTCGAGAGCCGCTTCCCCGCCGCCGTAGAGGCGTGCCGGGACCGAGGTCTCGATCCGGCCGACGGCATCCCGGTGGTGCCCGCCGCGCATTACGTCTGCGGCGGTGTCCTCACGGACAGCGTGGGCCACACGAGCCTCGCCGGCCTGTACGCCACCGGGGAGGTGGCGTGCTCCGGCGTGCACGGCGCCAACCGGCTCGCCTCGAACTCCCTCCTGGAGGCCGTGGTCTTCGCCGACCGCGCCGCGCGTCTCGTCTCGTACCGACTGGAGACCGACGGCGCGTACGAACCGCCGCCGCTGCGTCGGGAGCTGCCCAGGCCGGGCTCGGAGGATCCGGGCCTGCCCGGCATCGCGGCCCGCCGAGCCGAGCTCCGGAGCCTCATGTGGGAGCTCGTGGGCATCGTGCGCTCGGACGAGCGTCTGGAGCGGGCCGAGGGCGAGGTGGCCCGCCTCGCCGCGGCAGAGGCCGTGCGCTGGCTGCGCAGCCGATGGACAGCCGACGGCGCGGAGCTCAGGAACCTGCTCCAGGTGGCCGAGCTCATCCTGCGGTGTGCCCGCCTGCGGCGGGAGAGCCGGGGGCTCCACTACACCCTGGACCACCCCCACCGGGACAACGAGCGCTCCCTGCGGGACACAGTGATCAGCCGGGCCGGCGGACTCCCCTGGTGAAGATCCAGGTGGTGGCCGTGGGGCGCGTGCGGGGAGCCCTCGAAGCGTCCGTATCGGAGTACGAGGAGCGCGCCCGACGGTACTGGAAGCTGGAGGTCGCGGAGGTGGACGCCGGCGCCGCCGGACGAAGCCCCTCCGGCGATCGCGTCATGGCCGCCGAGGCCGAGCGCATCCTGGCGCGCCTCACGCCGGGGCTGGAGCTGGTGGCGCTCACGCGGGCCGGGAAGGGGATGGGCTCGCGGGAGCTGGCGCACTGGCTCGAGGAGCACGCGGTGGCCGCCTCCCCCGGAGTCGCGTTCGCCATCGGGGGCGCCTTCGGGCTCGGCGACGCGGTCCTGGACCGGGCGGCCCGTCGGCTCTCGCTGTCTCCCTTCACCCTCCCACACGAGCTGGCACGTCTGGTCCTGGCGGAGCAGCTGTACCGCGCCGGGACCATCGTCAGGGGCGAGCCCTATCACAAAGGAGACTGAGCGAGTGGCCGACGCCCCGAAGCTGGAGATCCTGGCAGGGCGCCCCGCGGGCGCGCCTCTCGTCCGCGACTACCTGGAGGGCGCTCCGGCGGCGCAGGACTTCTATGCCGGCCACTTCGACGAGCCCGAGGCCTACCGGGAGAAGGCCCAGGAGGTGGACGGGCGCTTCGACCGTGCCGCCCGCGAACGCGCGGCCCAGGCGATCCGTGTGCCCGCCGGCGGGGATGCCGGGCGGAGGGAGCGCTTCGTGGAGGAGGGCGGCTACGTGGTCACCACGGGGCAGCAGCCCGGCCTCTTCGGTGGCCCCCTCTACAGCCTGTACAAGGGGATCACCACCGTGCGCCTGGCGGAGGCCCTGGAACCCTTGTTGGGCAAGCCGGTGCTCCCGCTGTTCTGGGTGGCGTCGGAGGACCACGATTGGGCGGAGGCGAACCACACCTACCTGGTGGATGTGGACAACGAGCTCCACCTCTCCACCCTGGGCGACAGGCCCGGCGACGTGCATCCGCCCTTGCACCGCATCCTCCTGGGGCCGGAGGCCGTGGCCGTCAGGGACGCCTTCATCGACGCGCTGCCGCGCACCGACTTCAGCGCACCCTACGTCGCGCTCCTCCGGGACGCCGTCGCGGAGGGGGCCACGCTCCCGGGGAGCTTCCTCCGGATCATGGAGGAGCTGCTGGGGCCCATGGGCCTGTGTTTCACCGATGCCGCAGACCCCGTGGTGAAGGCGGCGTCGGTGGAGCTGCTCCTGGACGAGCTGAGCCGCTCGGAGGAGACGGAGGCCGTCCTCGGCGCCACCGCGGCGCGGCTGGAGGAGGCCGGGTACGGCCTGCAGGTGGCGCTCATGGAGGGAGGGGTGAACCTCTTCCTGGAAGGCCCGCTGGGGCGCGAGCGCCTCTACCGCGAGAACGGGGGCGTCCGCCTGCACGCCTCCGGGGACCTGCTCACCCTGTCCGAAGTGCGCGCCCGGGTGACGCGGGATCCGTCGGTGCTCAGCCCCAACGTGCTCTTCCGGCCCGTGGTGGAGAGCGCGGTGTTTCCCACGTTGTCCTACGTGGCCGGACCCGGTGAGACCGCCTACTTCGGCCAGCTCGGCGACTTCTTCGGGGCCTTCGGCATGCGGATGCCGGTGGTCCACCCGCGCCTGGGTGCCACCGTGGTCGAGGGCAAGGTGCGCAAGGTGCTCGACAAGTTCGGCCTGGAGCCCACGGCTCTGGAACGTCCGTTCCACGAGGTGGCCGGTGACATCGCCCGCGAAGAGATCCCCGCGGAGATCCAGGCGGCGCTGGCGTCTCTGCGAGGCGCCATCGGCAAGGGGACGGGCGAGCTCCAGGGTGCGGTGAAGGCGCTCGATCCCACGCTCAAGGGACCGGCGCAGCACGTCCGCGCGCAGGCGTTCGCGGCGCTGGACGAGGTCGAGCGCAAGGTCGTCCAGGCGGTGAAGCGGGAGAACGACATCGCGCTGGCCCAGCTGGAGAAGGCACGGCTCCACCTCTACCCCGACGACAGGCTGCAGGAACGGGTCTTCAACGTGTTCTACTACCTGGCCCGCTACGGTGGCGCATTTCTTGATGAGATCCACCGGAGCTTCGACGTGAAGCTCCGCTGATCCGCAGCGTACGAGAGGGCGACATGCACGCACCACGGGCTCGACACGGGCGGAGTCGGTGACGACGCTCGCCGAGTCCAGCGGGCATCGGGAGACCCCGGCCGCCGGCAGGGTCTTCGCCGGCATCTTCCTGAGCCGGATCTTCGGCTTCGTTGCCCGCCGCGTGTTCGCCCACTACTTCGGTGCGGACATGTTCGCGGATGCGTGGCAGGCCGCGCTGCGCCTCCCCAACGTGCTCCGGAACCTCCTGGGCGAGGGGACGCTCTCCGCCTCGCTCATCCCCGTCTACGCCGAGTTCCTCGAAGAGGGCAGGGAGGAGGACGCGAGGCGCTTCGCGGGAGCGGCCCTCGGGCTCCTCATGGCGGCGGCCGCCGCCTTCACCCTCATCGGCGTCCTCATCGCCCCCTGGATGGTGAGGCTTTTCTTCTGGGAGTGGAGCCCCGAGAAGCGCGCGCTCACCACCACGCTCGTCCGCATCCTCTTTCCCATGACCGGCGTGCTGGTGGTCTCGGCCTGGGCACTCGGCATCCTGAACAGCCACCGCCGCTTCTTCGTCTCCTACGTGGCTCCGGTGTTCTGGAACCTCGCCATGATCGGTACGCTCATCGGCGGCGGCACCTACTTCGCGCTCGGAAGGCACGCGCTGGTGGTGGCACTCGCCGGGGGCGCGTTCGTGGGGAGCCTTCTCCAGGTCGGCGTGCAGGTCCCGTTCCTGCGCCCGTACCTCAGGGGCATCAGGATCTCCCTGGGACGGGGGGTGGCCGGTGTGCGGGAGGCCGTTCACAACTTCACCCCGGTGGTCGCCGCGCGCGGCGTCGTGAACCTGACGTCGTGGGTCGACACGATCCTGGCCGGACTGCTCGCGAGCGGAGCCGTCGCGCTCCTGGGATACGCTCAGCTCCTCTATCTGCTGCCGATCTCGCTCTTCGGCATGTCGGTCGCCGATTCCGAGCTTCCCGAGCTCTCGCGCATGCGCTCCGAGGCCGAGGCGGCGCTGTCCAGACGCGTGGCGCGCGCGCTCCGTCGCGTCTCCTACTTTCTCATCCCCACCGCGCTGGCGTACCTCTGTCTCGGCGACGTCGTGATCAGCGCACTGTTCAAGACCGGGGCCTTCGGCACCGCCGAATCCCTGGCGACATGGGGCATTCTCGGGGCGTTCTCCCTCGGGGTCAGCGCCACCGCGAGCTCGAGGGTCCTGTCCTCGGCGTTCTATGCGTTGCGCGACACCCGCACGCCGGCCAGGATTGCCTACCTGCGGGTCGCCGTGGCGACGGCCCTGGGAATCCTGCTCATGTTCCCCATCGACCACGTGCAGGTCGGCGCGCTCCATCTCGGGGCGGCCGGCCTTGCGCTGGGAGCGTCGGTGGCGGGGTTCCTCGAGTACTACCTGCTCCGCCGGGCGCTTCGCCGCCACCTGGGATCCCACGGACCCGGAACCAGTCCCATCCTCAGAATGACGCTGGCCGCGACGGTCGCCAGCGCCGTCGGCGTGGGCCTCGAGCTCGCCCTGCCCGGGGATCACCCCATCCTTCTCGGGCTGGAAACGCTCCTTCCGTTCGGGGTAGTCTACGTGGCCACCGCGGCGTTGCTGGGCGTGCCGTTCCCGCTCCGGCGCGGCCGCCCGGCATGAGGGAGGTGCGGCGGAACAGCGGCACCCCACGTCGAGCCTGCCAGAGCATCCCATCCCCGCTACCGTGCTCCTGAAACCCGAGATCCTCGCCACGCTCTCCACGAAGCCGGGCGTGTACCTCTTCCGGGACGCCCGGGGCTCCGTGCTGTACGTGGGCAAGGCCAAGGCCCTGCGCTCGCGGGTGCGGAGCTACTTCCGCGCGGAAGCGGAGCACACGGCCAAGACCCGTGAGCTCATGAGGCGCGTGGAGTCGCTGGAGACCATCGTGGTGGGGTCCGAGGCCGAGGCGCTCATCCTGGAGGCCAACCTCATCAAGGAGCACAGGCCGCGCTTCAACATCCTGCTCAGGGACGACAAGAGGTACCCGTACATCAAGGTGACGATGCAGGAGCCCTTTCCGCGCGTGTACGTCACCCGGAGGGTCCTCAACGACGGCGCGCGCTACTTCGGGCCCTACACCTCGGTGGGGCCCATGCGCGAGGCGCTGGAGGTGGTGAAGCGCCTGCACACCGTGCGCTCGTGTCGCTACGACCTCCCGCGGGAGGGCCCCGAGCGCCCGTGCCTGGACTATCACATCGGGCGCTGCCGGGCCCCCTGCGTCGGCCTCCAGAGCCAGGAGTCGTATCGGGCGATGATCGACGAGATCCTCGGCATCCTGGAGGGCGACACCGAGGAGCTGCGCCGGGACGTGGAGGAGCGCATGCGCGTCGCCGCCGAGGCCCTGGACTTCGAGCAGGCGGCGCGCCTCCGCGACGTGGCCCACGGGTTGGACACCCTGGCCCGGGAGCAGCGCGTGCACCGGGCCCAGGGAGGCGACCTCGACGTGGTGGGGATCGCACGGGACGGCGACATCGCGGCGGGGGTGGTGCTGCGGGTGCGCAAGGGCCTCCTCCTGGGGCGCGACTCCGTGCGCTTCGCCGGCGTGGGCGACGAGTCGGACGCGGATCTCCTGGCCTCCCTGATGGCGCGCCACTATCTGGGGAGCGGCTCCGCCCGCATGGCGGACCTCCCCCGGGAGGTGCTCCTGCCGGGGCGCTTCGGGGATCAGAACCTCCTGGAGGAGATTCTGGGAGAGGCCGCGAACCGTCGGGTCCGGGTGACGGCTCCGAGCCGCGGCGAGAAGGTGCGCCTCGTGGATCTGGCCAGCCAGAACGCCCGCCATATCCTGGAGGATCGGGTGGTGGCTCTGGCGTGGGCCGCCGACCGCGCGGAGGACGCGCTCTACAGCCTCCAGGAGGAGTTGGACCTGAAGGTCGTCCCCCGACTCATGGTGTGCTTCGACATCTCCCACACCCAGGGAGCGGAGACCGTGGCAAGCGCCGTGGTCTTCGAGAACGCGGAGCCCCGCAAGGCGGACTATCGCCACATGCGCATCAAGGGAGACTGGGGAAACGACGACTTCCGCAGCATGGAGGAGGCCGTGGGACGCTACTTCCGCCGTCGGCGTGACGAGGGCGCTCCGCTGCCGGACCTGGCGGTCATCGACGGTGGCAAGGGGCAGCTCTCCGCGGCTCTCGGGGCCCTCGCCGCGGAGGGCCTGGCGGACGTCCAGGTCGTCGCCCTGGCCAAGAAGGAGGAAGAGGTCTTCGTCCCGGGTCGTCGCGAGAGCGTCCGCCTGGACCGTCGCAACAAGGCGCTCCATCTCCTGCAGCGCATCCGGGACGAGGCCCATCGCTTCGCGGTGCGCTACAACCGGAAGCTGCGGAGCAAGCGCACGCTCAGAAGCGACCTCGGCGACATCCCCGGGATCGGCCCTCGCCGCCAGACCGAGCTGCTCCGCCGTTTCGGCTCGGTCAAGGGCGTGCGGGCGGCCACCCGCGACGAGATCGCACGCCTGCCGGGCTTCTCGGAGGCCCTGGCGAGCCGGATCCTCACCTACCTTGGACGTTGAGCCGTGAGCGCCGCGCCGACTCCACCGACTTCACCGTCCGATCTCGTTCGACGTTGCCACGACAAGCTCGAGGAGCCCATGTGAGCGTCCGCACCCGATTCGCGCCCAGCCCGACCGGCAGGCTCCACCTCGGCAACGTCCGGACCGCCGTGATCAACTGGCTCCTCGCCCGCCGTGGCGGCGGGAGCTTCATCCTCCGCATCGAGGACACGGACACGTCCCGCAACGTCCGCGGAGGGGAGAAGGGCATCCTCGAGGACCTCCGCTGGCTCGGCCTCGATTGGGACGAGGGGCCCGACGTGGGGGGCCCCCACGCCCCCTACCGCCAGAGCGAGCGCGGGGCCAGGTACGATGCCGCGGTGGACGCCCTGCTGGCGGCGGGACGTGCCTACCCGTGCTTCTGCGTCGAGGAGGAGCTCGGGGCGGACGCCGAAGCGGGGAAGGGGGGACGCGAGGTGCATCGATACCCGGGGCGCTGCCGGCACCTGAGCGCCGCGGAGCGTGCCCGACGGAGCGCGGAGGGCCCCGCACCCCTCATCCGCTTCGCCGTGCCGGAGGGTGTGGACGGTGTCGAGATACAGGATGAGGTATTTGGGCGCATATCATTTCCCATGAGCGAGTTGGATGATTTCGTCATCCGCCGCTCGGACGGCCGGGTCACGTACAACTTCGCCGTGGTCGTGGACGACATCGACATGGAGATCACCCATGTCGTCCGCGGTGTAGGGCACCTCTCCAACACCCCCAAGCAGGCCCTGGTATTCGACGCCCTGGGACGTCCCAGACCGACGTTCGCCCACCTTCCCACGGTCCTCGGAGCCGACGGCCGCAAGCTCTCCAAGCGCGAGGGAGCTTCCTCGGTGGCGGAGCTCAGGGCCGAGGGGTATCCCCCCGTCGCCGTCCTGAATTACCTGTCCCTGCTCGGATGGTCCCACCCGGAAGAGCGCGAGGTGCTCACCCGCGACGAGCTCGTGGCCGCTTCCGGCCTCGACCGGATCGGCAGGAGCGACACCCAGGTGGATCCGGCGAAGCTCCGCTGGATCTCGGCGCAGCACCTCGCCCGGGAGGAGCTCCGGGAGCTGGTCGCCCACGTGGCCCCCTTCGTGGATCGGGCACGGTTTCCGGGCGCTGCAGAGCGGCTCCCGGAGGTGGTGGATGCCCTGCGTACCCGCCTGGGGACCTACGCCGAGGTGAACGACCACCTGCCCCTTCTCTTCCCGGATTCCGGGGCGTTGGCGCGGGCAAGGGCGGAGGTCCTGGCGTCCCCGGAGAGTCGCGCGCTTCTGGAGGCGGTAAGAGATCGCCTCCAACGGAGTACAGAATGGAGCAGCGGAGCCCTGGGTACCGCGGTGCGGGAGGTCGGAACCGCCGTGGGTGCGCGGGGACCCCGCCTGTTCCACCCGTTGAGGAAGGCGCTCATCGGCTCCGAGGACGGGCCGGATCTCGGCAAGATCCTTGCTGCAATAGGACGTGCGGAAGCCGTGCGACGGCTGTCGGGCATTGACGACGCACCTGCGGTTTGACGCCTTTTTTCCGCGTTTCTAGCTTATTAGGTCTATACCCCTACACCCCGACCCTCAAGGGAGGGAATCCCGGATGAAGATCCGCTTTGGACTGGTTTTTTCACTGGCGCTCGGAGTCGGTGTCGCAGGCTGCGCCGCCGGTAGTGCCCCTTCCGGGGGCGCGGAGGCTGCTGCGCCCGCCGGCATCCCCGGCGGCCAGTCCCTCGCGCCTGGTGAGAGTCCTCGCCAGGATTCGAACACGAGGCTGGCGCAGCGCCTCCTCCAGCAGGCCCAGAAGGAGACCGACCAGACGGCGGCGAAGCCGTTCTACCAGCAGGCACTGGACGCGGCACACGCCGCCATCGCCGCCGACTCCACCAATCCGCTTCCCCACCTCCAGGCGGGTGAGGCAGCCATCGGCACCGGCGACTACGCCGAGGCGAACAAGCAGCTCTCGATAGCGGAGAAGCTGCGTCCGCTCTACCAGCTCCAGACCGGGAGCATCCGTGAGAAGGCATGGTTCGCCATGTACCAGAAGGCCGCGCCCCTGGTGCAGGCCGGCCAGTACAAGGAAGCCATCCCCCTCTTCGAGAAAGCCAACATGATCTACCGGGAGCGGCCCGAGGTGATGCTCGTCCTCGGACAGCTCTACGGCCAGCTGCACCAGGACGACCGCGCCCTGGCCAACCTGGACTCGGCCAAGTTGATCATCACCGACTCCACGAAGCTGGCGTCGGTGGACTCGGCGACGGCGGCGGACTGGACGCAGCGGCTCGACGCCATCAACGTCACCCGCGCCGAGGTGCTGGCCGACGCCGGCAAGTACGACCAGGCCGTCACGGCGTTCCAGGACCTCGTGAAGCAGCACCCCGACGACATCACCTACAAGCGGAACCTGGCCCAGCTGCTCATCCAGACGGGCAAGAGCGACGAGGCCAAGCAGATCTACAACGAGCTGTTGGCGTCACCGGATCTCACCGCATTGGACTACTACCAGATCGGCGTGGGCTTCTACCAGATGTCGGACTACGCGGACGCGGTGAAGGGCTTCTCCGAAGCCGCAGCGAAGAGTCCCAAGGACCGAGACGCGCTGGAGATGTGGACTCGCTGCCTGCAGATCGACTCCGCATACGCCAAGGTGCCTCCGGTGGCACAGCGCTGGATCGACCTCGATCCCAACAACCGGACCGCGTACCTGATTCTGGCCCAGTCGGTGAACCAGGCCGGCGACGGACAGAAGGCGCAGGAGCTGGTGAACAAGATCCAGTCCCTGCCGGTGTCGGTGGAGAATCTGAACATCCAGCGGAATCCGCAGGGCGGGGCGATGGTCACCGGGACCATGACCAACAACAAGCTCGCCGCGGGCGCACAGGTGAACATCACGTTCACGTTCTACGATGACTCCGGCAACTCCGTGGGCACGCAGCCGCAACAGGTCACCGTGGACGCACAAGGGAAGACGACGAACTTCACCGTCGACTTCAAGTCGGATGCGAAGGTCGCGGGGTACGGGTATACGCTGACGACCTCCTGACCAGGAGGCTTCGTCCGGGTGTCCGCGGGCGGTCCGGCCAAGTGCCGGGCCGCCCGCGTCCCGACCCGCGGAGGCCAGGCGCGGTCCACCGTCGTTCCGGCTCCCGGGTTCCCGGGTCTTCCGTGCCGGGCCCGTTGCGTTGCCCGAAGGGGCTTCTAGATTTCGCCTCCACGCGGGCGTAGCTCAGTTGGTAGAGCATCAGCTTCCCAAGCTGAGGGTCGCCGGTTCGAACCCGGTCGCCCGCTCTGAGGTAAGACGCCGCCGCAGGGGGTCATGGGCCCTGCGGCGTTTTTGCTGGGCGTCCGGGAGGTCCCGGAGGGCCCGGCGTCGGCCTTTCCGAGACACCGGCGCACGCCTGTCCCGGGGGGCCCGACCGTTCAGGCATCCTGTTAGCTTTCGCCGCTGAGCAGTCGCCGCAGGCGTGCCGCACTTCCGAGGTCCCCGAGGTCCCGAGGTTCCCGTGGTCCGCATCGCCGAGATCGAAGCCGGAAGCATCGCCGAGGAGCTCTCCCTCCAGATCGGCACACGCATCGTCCGCATCAACGGTGAGCGCGTGCGTGACGGCATCGACCTGACCTTCCTCCTCGCCGACACCGGCCTGGAGCTGGAGACGCTCACGCCGTCCGGCGAGGCCGTGGTCTACGACATCGAGCGGGAGCCGGGGAGCCCCGTGGGCATCGTACCCGCCCCGGACACCGTCCGGGAGTGCGCCAACAAGTGCGTCTTCTGCTTCATCGACGGCAATCCGCCGGACGTGCGTGGAAGCCTTTGGCTGCGCGACGACGACTTTCGCCTGTCCTTCACCTACGGCAGCTACGTCACGCTCACGAACCTGGGCCCGAAGGGGATGCAGCGCCTCGTGGACCAGCGCCTCTCACCCCTGTACGTGTCGGTGCACGCCACCGAGCCCGAAGTGCGCGCCCGGCTCCTGGTGAACGAGACGGCCGGCGACATCATGAAGCGCCTGCGCTTTCTGCTGGCAGGCGGCCTGGACGTCCATACGCAGGTCGTGCTCTGCCCCGGGTGGAACGACGGCGAGCACCTGGAGCGCACCATCGAGGACCTGTGGAGCCTGGGCGAGGGGATCCGCTCCCTCTCGGTGGTGCCGGTGGGGCTCACACGCTACAACGTGGACAGGCCGGTGAGGCTGCTGCGCCGCGAGGAGGCACGCCGGGCCATCCAACAGGTGGACGAGGCCCGGACACGGGCGTTGGCCCGGCGAGATCTGGGCTGGTGCTACAGCGCCGACGAGATGTACCTCATCGCCGGCCTTCCCGTCCCGCAGGCGGACTACTACGACGGCGGCGCCCTGTACGAGAACGGCGTGGGGGCCGTGCGCCGCTTCGTGGACCGCTTCGCCGAGGCCCTCCTGCACATGCCACGCCTGGAGGGCCGTCGCGTGCGGCTGGTGACCGGGCGCTCCATGGCCCCCTTCCTGCGGGAGCGCGCGTCCCTCCTGGCGGGCGCCACGGGCGCCGAGGTCGACGTGGTGGAGGTGGCCAACGCGTTCTTCGGCGAGACCGTGGGCACCGCGGGCCTCCTGGCCGGGGCCGATGTCCGCGACGCGCTCGGGGAGGGCAGGGAGGACGACATCGTGCTGCTGCCGGCGGAGGCTCTCAACGCCGACGGCCTGTTCATCGACTCCCTCCCGCTGGCCCGGCTGGAGGCCGCGCTGAGCCCGGCGACGGTGCTCAGCGGCTACGACATCGGCGAGGCGCTGGCGTCCTTGTGAGCCAGCGTCTCCCCGTGGTCGCGGTGGTGGGACGCCCCAACGTGGGCAAGTCCACGCTCTTCAACCGAATCGTCGGCCGGCGCGTGGCCATCGTCGACGACCGGCCGGGTGTGACCCGCGACCGCAACTTCGCCCGGGCCGACTGGAACGGCCGCGCGTTCTTCGTCGTGGACACCGGCGGCGTCATCGAGGGAAGCCACGAGCCCCTGGACCGGGCCGTCCGCAAGCAGGCGCTGGCGGCGGTGGCGGAGGCCGACGTCATCGTCTTCCTGGTGGACGGGAGGACCGGCGTCCATCCCCTGGACGAGAAGCTCGGCGATGTCCTCCGCAAGGCGTCCAAGCCGGTGCTCCTGGTGGTGAACAAGCTCGACAACCTCCCGGACGAGGTGGGTCAGCACGACTTCTGGTCCCTCGGCCTGGGGGAGCCGCTTCCTGTGAGCGCGATCTCCGGAAAGGGCTCCGGCGATCTCCTCGACCTCATCGTCGCGGCGTCCCCGGAGTCGCCGGAGGGCGCACAGGAGGAAGGGCTCATCCGGGTCGCCGTCGTGGGCAAGCCCAACGTCGGCAAGTCGAGCTTCGTCAACCGTCTGTTCGGCGAGGAGCGCGTGGTGGTGAGCGAGGACGCGGGCACCACCCGCGACCCGGTGGATACCCCCATGCGCTACCACGATACCTCCCTGGTCTTCGTGGACACCGCGGGGCTGCGGCGGCAGTCGAAGGTCAGCGACTCCCTGGAGTACTACAGCTCCCTGAGGACGGCGCGGGTGGTACGCGAAGCCGACGTGTGCGTGGTCATGGTCGATGCGTCGGAGGGGGAGCTGAGCCATCAGGACGTGCGCATCGCCGAGCAGGCGTGGGAAGCGGGCGCCGGCGTCATCCTGCTCGTGAACAAGTGGGACCTGGTGGAGAAGGAGACGAACACCGCGCCGCGCTACGAGAAGCGGGTCCGGGAGCGGTTCCCGTTCCTGAAGTGGGTCCCCGTCCTGTTCGCGTCGGCTCTCACCGGGCAGCGCGTGCGCAGGGCCCTGGACCTGATCCTGGAGGTGCAGGCGCAGCGTACGCGGACCCTGGGGACGGCCGAGGTCAACAACCTCCTGGGCGAGCTCACGCGCCGGCAGCCACCGCCGCACCACAGGGGCCGTCCGGTGAAGCTCAAGTACGCGACGCAGGTGGCCACGGCCCCTCCCACCTTCGTGGTGTTCGCCAACTTCCCGAAGGCCGTTCCGGCACACTACATTCGCTACCTGCAAAGCGGGCTCCGTGAGCGCTGGCCCTTCACGGGCTCGCCCGTTCGCATCCGCATACGGGGCTCCCGCGACCAGTGACCTACGTCTTCCTCGCCCTCTCGTACCTCCTCGGCGCCACGCCGACGAGCTACTGGGTGGGGAAGGTGTTCCACGGCATCGACCTGCGGCAGCACGGCTCCGGGAACCTCGGAGCCACCAACACCTTCCGCGTGCTGGGGTGGAAGTCGGCGCTTCCCGTCATCGCGGTGGACGTGGCCAAGGGCTTCGTGCCCGTCTGGCTCTTCCCCGGCCTGTGCGGCGCCTCCTTCGCCTGGACGCTGGCCTTCGGGGGCGCCGCCATCGTGGGGCACATGTTCTCGCTCTGGGTGCGGTTCCGGGGAGGGAAGGGGGTGGGCACGAGCGCCGGCGTCTTCCTGGCCCTGGCCCCCTGGGCGGCCCTGGGAGCGTTCCTGGTCTGGCTCGCCCTCGCCTTCCTCACCCGGTACGTGTCCGTGGCGTCCCTGGGGGCGGCGCTGACGCTTCCCGTCTTCGTGGCCTTCACGCCGCACGCCGGCGGGCGCGGGCTGCTCTGGTTCACCATCGGTCTCGCGGTGGTCGTGATATGGGCGCACCGAAGCAACCTCGGCAGGCTCGCGCGCGGACAGGAGAACCGCTTCGGCCGCGGGAAGGAGCGGGTCGGGTGAGGACGGCGGTCGTGGGGGCGGGGGGCTGGGGGACCGCGCTGGCGTCGCTGCTGACCAGGAAGGGCCACGACGTGACGCTCTGGTCCTACGAGGAGGACGTGGCCCGCTCCATCAACGGGGAGCACCGGAACGTCTATCTGGAGGGGGTCACCCTCCCCGCGGGCCTGCGCGCCACCCCCGACCTCGGCGCCGCCGTCACCGATGCGGAGATGGTGGTCTCCGTGAGCCCCTCGCAGTTCGTGCGCCCCGTCATGGCGCGCGCCGCGCCGCACCTGCGCCCCGACGTCCTGGTGGTGAGCGCCTCCAAGGGCATCGAGCTGGGCACCTGGCGACGCATGGACGAGATCCTCGCCGACGTGCTTCCGGCGTCCGCGGCCCGGAGCTTCAGCGCCCTCTCCGGGCCGAGCTTCGCCGCGGAGGTCGCCCGGGAGATGCCCACGGCGGTGGTGGTGGGGAGCCGTGTCGAGGAAGTGGCGGTCCGGGTCCAGGAAGCGTTCCAGACCGGCTTCTTCCGCGTCTACACGAACACCGACGTCGTGGGGGTGGAGCTGGCCGGCGCCCTCAAGAACGTCGTCGCCCTGGCGGCCGGCATGGCAGCCGGCATCGGCTTCGGGCACAACACCCTGGCGGCGCTCATCACCCGTGGCCTGGCGGAGATCACCCGCCTCGGCCTCGCGCTCGGCGCGGAGCGCGCTACGTTTTCAGGGCTGGCGGGCATGGGTGATCTCGTGCTCACGTGCACCGGGAGCTTGAGCCGGAACCGGACGGTGGGATACCGTTTGGGCAGAGGGGAGAGCCTTCCGGAGATCCTGGCCGACATGACGGCGGTGGCCGAGGGAGTGAAGACCGCCGAGGCCGTCCACGAGCTGGCCGCGCGGCACGGTGTGGAGATGCCCATCTCGGAGCAGGTGTACGCCATCGTCCACGAGGGCAGGAGCCCTGCGCAGGCGCTGCGCACGCTCATGCTCCGCGACCCGAAACCGGAAGAGTGGCAATGAGCCGAGCGCGGGAGGTCGAGAAGCCGTGATCAACGAGCCCATCGCGAAGAAAGCGTACTACTCCATCGGCGAGGTCTGCGACCTCACCGGCCTGAAGCCTCACGTGCTGCGTTATTGGGAGACGCAATTCGACGTGCTCAGCCCGACGAAGAACAGGGCGGGGAACCGCGTCTTCCGGCCCAAGGAGATCGAGCTGGTCCTGCTGGTGAAGCACCTGCTCTACGAGGAGAAGTACACCATCGAAGGGGCGCGCAGGCGCCTGCAGGAGATGCGCACGGCCGGGGAGCTGGAGGGGGAGCGCCAGGAGGTCCTGGAGCCGGAGGTGCTGAGCGGCATGAAGGCGGAGCTGGAGGCGTTGCTGGACGTGCTCACGCCCGACGAGCCCCAGGCGGAGGGCTGAGCCGCGCCCCATGGAATTTCTGTGCACGAACGACGATGGGTACCTGGCCAAGGGGATCCGGGTGCTCGCCGAGGCCGCGCGCTCCCTGGGCTCGGTGACCATGGTGGCACCGGACCGGGAGCAGAGCGCCACCAGCCATTCCCTGACGCTGCACCACCCGCTGCGCGCCCGGCGTGACGCGAACGGCACCTGGATCGTGGACGGCACGCCCACGGACTGCGTCCTGCTGGCGGTCCACGAGCTTCTGGAGTGCAACCCGGACGTGTGTGTCTCCGGCATCAACCACGGCTCCAACATGGGTGAGGACGTCCTGTACTCGGGAACCGTGGCCGCCGCCATGGAGGCCACCGTCATGGGGATTCCCGCCATCGCCGTCAGCTATACCGGAGACCGCCACGACAACCTCGAGGGCTGGGTGCCCGTGGTGCGCTCGGTGCTGGAGGGGATCCTCGCCCACGAGAACGTGCCGTCGGGCACGTTCTTCAACGTGAACCTGCCGGCGGTGACCCCCCCGGACGTGCACGGCGTGAAGGTCACGTCGCTGGGCCGGAGGCGTTACTCGGAGTCCATCACCCGGGCCAGGGACCCGTCGGGACGCGAGTACTTCTGGATCGGTGGCGGTGTCGCGGCGTGGGAGGGGACGAACGAATCGGACTTCCACGCGGTCGAGGACGGCTACGTCTCGGTGACCCCGCTCCACCTCGATCTCACGAACTACGAGCTCCTCGAGGAGGTCCGCGGGTGGAAACTGGCCCTCTAGAGGACACGCGCTTCGTCGGCTACCGGCGCAAGCTCATCGAGGACATCCGCGCCCACGGCATCGAGGATCTGGAGCTGCTCCAGCTCTTCGACCGCGTGCCGCGGCACCTCTTCGTCCCCGAGGGCATCTGGCCCCGGGCCTACGAGGACGCCCCTCTCCCCATCGGATACTCGCAGACCGCCTCGCAGCCGTCCCTCCAGGCCTACTACCTGACCCTGCTGCGCCCCCGTTCCGACGAGAAGGTCCTGGAGATCGGCACCGGCAGCGGGTACCTGACGGCGCTGCTCGCGCTCACGGCCGACCGGGTGTACTCGGTGGAGCGGGTGCGCGAGCTGTCCCAACGGGCCAGAAAGGCGCTGGACCTCCTCTCTCTCCGCAACGTGGCCCTTCTGGTGGGGGACGGCACCATCGGCTGGAGGAAGTACGCGCCCTTCGACGTCATCGTGGTCTCCGCGGCGTCGCCGTCCATCCCTCCCGCGCTGGTGGACCAGCTGGCGGACGGGGGCCGCATGCTGATCCCCGTGGGCGCCCTGGACTCGCAGGAGCTGGTGCTGGTGCGCAAGGAGGGCTTCATCGTCACCGAGGAGGTGGTGAAGGGGGACTGCACCTTCGTGCCGCTCCTGGGCAGGTTCGCCTGGAAGAGCGAGGCAGGCGCATGAGCCCCGAGTCTCCCGGGTCCGCGGGCCTGCAACCCTGCACCCGAACCGCGCTCGACGGAGGGCGATCCACGCCCGGATGAGGCCTCGGCAGTGGAAAGTTGTTTGTTCCGCGCGCCTCATGGCGCTCCCTATATTGGGACTGCTGGAACATCGACAGACGAGGTGCCCCCAGGGGGCCAGCCTGCCAACACGGAGCCGCGCATGAGCGGAAACCCCGACAGCTCGGAAACGTCCCAGGACTCGCCGGACCCATCGACCCGCGAGAGGAAGCCGGGCGGCCAGCTGCCGCCACCGGCGTTCCCCCCCGGTCGCCGCCGCGTCCAGCTGCGTCGCAACCTGGCGAAGGCCGCCATGGACGCAGGGGACATGGGGGGCGCGTTCATCTCCCCCGACGAGCCGATTCCCGAGCGCCAAGGTGGCCTGGGCGGCGCGCTCATCTCTCCGGACGACCCCATCCCCGACCGGATGGCATTCCCCGGGCACTCTGTCCAGGACCAGAGATGGATGTCCGGGCCCGCGCGGGACGCAGACGGGGTGGTGACCGGAATCGGCAGCGACGAGCACCTCGACCCCGTCGAGATGTCCGTCGCCGGCGACCCCCACTTGAGCGAGCTGCTGGATGCGGTGAGAAAGCTCGCCTCGGCTCTGGAGCACAGGGGGGAGAGCGGCCTCAGGGTCGCCCCCGGGATGACGCGCTTCGAGCTTCAGCTTCGGGCGTACTGCGTGGGCTACCTGGCCGGACGGCGGGCCGAGGACGAGGAAGGCTGAGGGGGGAGCGAGATGGGCGGAGGTGGACGTCGACTCCTCGCCTGGCGATCTTCGGTCCGCACCGTCCCCGTAGCTCAGGTGGATAGAGCGACTGCCTCCTAAGCAGTAGGTCGCGCGTTCGAGTCGCGCCGGGGACACTTTGGGCAGGATCTCCATAGCCCCGAGGTCGGCGAGCCGATCCCCTCTGTCCTCCTCCCGTTCCTCCACGCCCTTTTCTTGAGCGCTTCCGCCGCGGAGATCGTCTCGCGTCTGGACTTCGACGCCGCCCGCCGCGCGGTGCGGACGGTGGCGCCTCCGACACCGCTTATGGAGGCGCCTCCTCTCTCCGAGCTGGCCGGTGTCCCGGTGCTCCTGAAGCTCGAGAGCCTCCAGCCCACCGGCTCGTTCAAGGTGCGAGGCGCCGCAGCGCGGCTGGAGATGCTCGACGCAGAGGAGCGTCGGTCCGGCGTGGTGGCGTGCTCCAGCGGGAACCACGGCCGCGCGGTGTCCTGGGTCGCCCGGCACCTCGGGATCCCCGCCAGGGTGTATGTCCCGGACTGGGTGGATCCCCTGAAGCTGGCGGGCATCCGCGCCCAGGGCGCCGAGGCGGTCCTGGGGGGCGCGACGTACGACGAGGCGGAGGCACGGGCCCTGGAGGACGCGCGGGCCTCGGGGCGCACGTACGTGTCCGCCTACGACGACCCGGGCGTCATCGCGGGGCAGGGGACCCTCGCGCTGGAGGTTCTGGACGCCATGGACGAGCCGCCCGGCGCGCTCCTGGTGCCCCTCTCGGGAGGAGGCCTGGCGGGGGGCATCGCCGCGGCGCTGGCCACCCGACTGGGGGCCACGGCCCCACGGTGCATCGCGGTGAGCGCCCAGCGCGCCGCGGTCATGCTGGCCAGCCTGCGGGCGGGCGGTCCCGTGGCGCTTCCCGAGGAGGAGACCGTGGCCAGCGCCCTCTCCGGCGGCATCGGTCAGGAGAACCGGTGGTCGTTTCCCCTGGTGCGCGCCCTGGTAACCGAGCACGTGGTGGTCGCCGAGGAGGAGATCCTCGAGGCCATGGCCTTCGCCTGGCGGGAGCTGCGGTTGATCGTGGAGGGGGGCGGCGCCGTGGGTCTGGCGGCCTTTCTCGCCGGGCGTTGGCATCCCCGGCCGGAGGACGATGGCCGCGCCGTCGTGGTGGTGGTGAGCGGGGGAAACGTCTCCCGCGAGACGTTGGCGTCGGTGCTCGCGGGCAGGCGGTAGCGCGGACAGTCGAACGCCCCGGGGGAGTCCTCCTCCGGGGCGTTCCACCATCCGGCCGCGCGGGTCGGACGGCCGCGTCTGTTCGCGTGCCCGTCCGCCCTCGGCTTCCCTCGGTCTTTCCTCAGTTGAGGCGAACCACCACCACCGTCCCCGGCGACGACAAGAAGGTCTGGATCTGCGCCCCCGTGCCGGTCCCGTTGGAGACGAAGTCGTGGATGCGGATCCCCCACGCGCCGATGGGCCCGGCGTAGGTGGCCGTGGCGAAGCTCTTCGTGAGGACCCCGTTGCTGGTGGTGACGGGCCACGGATATTGGCCGTCGGGCTGGGTGCCGGTGGCCAGGATGTTCGTCGCGGTGACGAAGTCGTACGTCGAGAACGCGTGCTGGGGTGCCGGCGCCGAAGAGCCGTCGAGGCTGATGGCCGCGATGAACTGCTTCACGAGGGTGGGGAACGACTGTCCCGTGATGCTCTGCAGCCCCGCCGTGCCCGCCGGCGTGAGGGAGTCGGTCTGCTGGCGGAAGAACGAGGAATCGGCCATGGGCGTGGACGCGTTCCCGTAGCCGTCGCCGAGCCACCGGAAGAAGTGCCAGCCGCTCCCGTAGATGCTCTCGTTGGGGTCGGCCCCGGTGGGGGCCACGATGAGGCCGTTGGGCTGGCTGGACAGGTAGAACACCGTGCGTGCCAAGCGCAGCAGGACGCCGTAGTCGTACTCGTTGACGCCGGAGGACTGGAAATCCGAGTACGTGACCTGCGCCCCCACGGCAGGTCCGCCGTTGGCCGCCCATGCGATGCGGGAGGACATCTCGCCGGAGATCTCCGCCGTGCCCTCTTCCACCCAGGTGGGATGGAAGGTCCCGTTGACGAGGCGGTCGTAGAGCGAGACCACGTGCTTCGCCTCGTGGGCCACCGTGGGGAGCGCCTGCCAGTTCTGGGGAGAGCTGTCGATCTGGCGGATGAGGTCCGCGTTGAAGTAGATCATGTCCCGCTCGTTGGACGAGGGGCACGCGGACTGGGAGACGAGGTCGCCGGTCCACACGAACGCGGCCGTGTTCCCCGACGCCACCGGACTCACAAGGACGATAAGCTTGCCGTTGTTGTCGATGTCGGGGTTGGCGCCGAAGTACGACGTGATCATGGCCTTGGCGTACGACGAGTAGTAGTCCGCCATGAGCTTGGCGTCCGCGGCGCTCACGGGCGTCGTCGTCTCCTGGACACTGTCCTGGTAGATGGCCATGTCGGCGTTCTGGTAGAGCAGGTTCGCCGTCGCCGAGTCCGTGGCGGCGGGTGTGCGGGCGGTGCAGGTCGAGGTCACGGTGTCGAAGCGGAGCGTGTTGGGCAGCGTGGTGGCGGCGGGGGCAAGGCTGGGAGCGATAGCCTGCCGCGCCGGCAGCACGGCGCTCCGCGGCATACCCGCCATGAGGGCCGCGTCCCGGGTGAGCCTCCGCGCCTCGATCTCCTCGGCGGCCTTCTCGGACCGGACCGCTTTCAGGAGCGCCTGCACGTCGAGACCGGGGATGGGCGCCTGCATCGCGGGTGCCACCACCTGGGCGGCCGGTGCCGCCGCCACGCCGAGGCCGGTGACCTTGAGGGTGGCGGTGGTGGTGTCGGTGGTGGGGTTGGCGGCATCTGCCGTGGTGCCCATCGTATCGAGGACGGCGACCCGGTACCGGTCTCCGTTGGAGCCCGAGGGGAGGATCAGGCAGTCCGTGGAGGGGAATGCCTGGTACTCGCCCACCGCCAGCGAGACCGTGGTCGGCTGCGTGCACGCCTGGCTCTGGGAGGTGCTCACGGTGAGCGTCGCCGAGCCCGTGACCCCACCCACCGTGGCGGTGACCTGGACGGAGCCGTCGGCGACGGCGGTGGCCATCCCCGAGGTGGAGATGGTGGCCACCGAGGCGTTGGAGCTCGACCAGGTGACGGCCCCGGTCACCGACTTG
>JAJDNC010000113.1 GCA_022340865.1 Gemmatimonadota bacterium | reverse complement strand
GAGCGTGCTCCAGCTCGACAACCTGTCGGACGACGATCTGGTGGTGGAGAAGCTCCTGGTGCGGGTGGAGCACCTGAGCGTCTACGAGGACGAGGACCGGCTCTGGGCCGAGGAGGTGCGCGTGGAATACCACGGTGAGGCCGAGGGAAGCGACATCCGCATGGACGACAGGCCCCCGCGTGAAGCCGCGGGCGCCCGGGAGATCACGCCGGCCCGCACCCAGGCGCGCTCGTTCAAGGCGCGCACATTCGCCCGTCTCCGGGCCCTGTCGGGGTTCAGCCTGTGAGCGCCGGCATGGGGGTCCCCGCGATGCTGACCGCGGCGCTCCAGCAGAACGCCGCCAGCGCCACCGGCTTGGACCTGCGCCGGCTCCTCGACCCCGGGCACTTCCTGCGCGTCGCCGGGCTGCTCGTCATCGGGCTGCCGCTGGCCTACGCCGTGTCCCGCTGGATCCGCAGGTACGTGGCACGGGCGTACAACCAGCAGAAGGGGCTCATCGTCAGCAAGCTCGTCTACTACCCCCTTCTCGGCATCATCCTCGTCACGGTCCTCAGCGAGCTGGGCTTCTCGCTGGCCCCCCTCCTGGGGGCGGCGGGGATCCTGGGCGTGGCCCTGGGCTTCGCGTCCCAGACTTCGGTGTCCAACATCATCAGCGGCTTCTTCCTCCTGGCGGAAGAGCCCTTCCAGGTGGGCGACATCATCACCGTGAACGACGTCACCGGCGCCGTGCTCACCATCGACATGCTCTCGGTGAAGATCCGCACCTTCGACAACAAAATGGTGCGTATCCCCAACGAGGCGCTGGTGAAGACACAGCTCACCAACGTCACGCGCTTCCCCATCCGCCGCGTGGACGTGCCGGTGGGCGTCGCCTACAAGGAGGACATCGGGCGCGTGCGCGGCGTCCTGCTGAAGGTGGCCGAGGACAACCCCAACGTCCTCATGGAGCCCGAGCCTCTCGTCATATTCCAGGGATACGGGTCGTCGTCCATCGACTTCCTGTTCGCGGTGTGGGCCAAGAAGGAGTCGTGGCTGGCGGTGAAGAACGCCATCACCGAGGAGGTGAAGCGCCGTTTCGACGCCGAGGGAATCGAGATCCCCTTCCCGCACCTCTCCATCTACGCCGGGTCGGTGACCGAATCCCTCCCGATCCGCCTCGTCAGGGAGAAGAAGACATGAACGGCGCCTCCGAGGGACCCGGCGTGGTGGGAGGGGCCCGTGGCAGGCCGAAGGGGCTCCATGTGGCGACGCTGGCCCACGACGGGCGCATCTGGGACGCGTACCTGGAGCTGGACGACGACCCCCGTCGCCCGGAAGTGTGTCGGGGGCACATCCGCTTCGACCCCACCGACACCGGCGGCGGGGAGCGCCCCGTGTGCACGGGCGTGATCATCATCGAGAGCTCGTACGAGGAGGCGGTGGCCAAGGCGCGCGCCTTCGACGAGCGGCAGATGGAGGGTCTGCTGAGGTCGGCGTTGCCGGAGGAGGAGTAGTAGGGGGGTCCCGGCCTCGAGCGTTATGCGGGCCCCTAGCTGAAGAGATCGGCGAGGCTGTCGAAGAGGTGCCCGATGTCTTTGGCCAGACCGAAGATGATCGCGACAAGGAGCACGAGCACCACGACGCTGATGGTCATGCTCACCTTCAGCCAGTATCGGTCAAGCGGTCTCATGGCGCGTTGAGCATTGGCGCCGATCGAGATCTCTCGAAAGGGGCCCTGACCGGAAAGGACCCGCTCGATGGGCGAGCACACGGGCACGCTCCCCTCCCCGCGGCACCGCCGCCGCGAGCCCGCGTGGGGAGCCGTTGACGCGGCGGGTCCAGGAGAGGCAGTGCGTGCCGCAAGGATTGAAAGGCTGAGGGCGGCGGGGTCCCCGGAGAGGACATCGGCGGAGGGGTTTGGACGACCCTCCGCCGCTGAACGAGCCCGTCGTCGCTCAGTTGGAGGAGCCTCGCGCCCACAGGGCGAGTGGCCCTCAAAGGGGGCACGCCGCCCTCAGCCCGGACACCGACGAGGCGGCACGCCCCGCCAGTAGACCCTACGCCTCCCTGATCCACCTCACCAGCTCCAGCAGCGTAGGCCGCTTTCCCGCCATGAGAATCCCCGCCTTGTAGATGCGCCCCGCCACCCAGGCCACCGCCACCAGGGCGATCCCCATGAGCACGAACGAGAGCGCGATCTGCCACGCCGGCGCTCCGTTCCCCGCGGCGCGCGCGAACATCAGGATCGGGCTGAAGAACGGGATCAGCGAGAGGGTCACGGCCAGAGTCGAAGTGGGGTTCTGGATCACCTGCATCACGAAGACTATGGGCACCACCACCAGGAGCGTGACGGGGAGCTGCGCCTGCTGCGCCTCCTCGTCGGTGCTGCACATGGCGCCCACAGCGGCGTACAGCGCCGAGAACATGAAGAACCCGAGCACGAAGAACCCCAGGAACAACGTCAGCAACCCCGGGCCCGGCAGGGCGGACTTGATCATGCCCAGGTCGGCCGCCTCCGGGTGTGACGCCAGGATCGCAGGGATCCCGGCGGACGCCGCGAGCACACCGGAAAGGACCCACACCGCCATCTGGGTCATCGCCACCCCACCCACGCCGATGATCTTCCCGAGCATGAGGTGCCACGGTCTCATGGACGAGATGATGACCTCTACCTGCCTGCTCGTCTTCTCCTCGAGGGTGGCCCTCATCACCTGCACGGAATAGAGGAGGATCACGAAGTACAGGAAGAACGCCCCGACGTACGCGACGATGAACTTGGGGGAGTTCAGGCTCGCCCCTCCGGTGGAGAGGACATCCACGTGGAGACTTCCGCCGTTGAGGAGCGTCTCCACGTCCACGCCCGTACCCTGGAGGTTGTGCTCCAGCGCGGTGTGCGCGATGGCGCTGCGCAGGGTGATGCTCTGGAGCGTCGTCGGGCGGGAGCGCCCGTAGAATGCCGCCGAGCCGGTGCGCAGCGTGCTGTCGGAGAGGACGAGGAAGCCCCCGAGGTCCTTGGCCGTCACCTCGTTGCTGAGGTTCGCCACCACGTCCTGCGACCACGGCTCCTGGCGCACGGTGTAGCCCGCTTCCTTGAGGCGCGGCTCCAGGCCCTGGTACAAGACGCCCGTCCTGTCCACCACGGCGATGTTGCGGTTGGCCTTCTCGCCCCGTGTCGCGGAGTAGACGGACAGGAACATGAGCCCCCCCATCATGACGGGGACGCCGATGGTCGAAACGACGAACCACTTGGAGCGGACGCGCTGGAGGTATTCGCGGCGGATGACCGCCCACACGTTGCTCATGCTCATCGACCACCTCCCGTGCGTGCGTCCTGCGGGGTGCCGGCGTCACCGGTGGCGTCCGCCCCGGCATGACGCACGAAGATCTCGTGCAGGCGCGGCTCCACGAGGTCGAACTTGTAGATTGTGGCGCCCGAGTCCACGCCTCGCCTGAGGATGGGCTGGTGGTCGGCTCCCTCGTTCAGGTGCAGGAGGAACCCACCGTTCACGCGTTCGATGCTCTTCACCTCCGGGCCCCGGAGCCATCCGTCGTCACCGTCGAACTCCACCGCCACGACGCCCTTGCGCTCGGCGGCCTTGAGCTGCTTCAGATCGGCGTCCAGCACCTTGCGGCTCTTCGAGATCAGGCACACCCGCTCGCACAGGCGCTCCGCCTGATCCATGAGGTGCGTGGAGAAGAGGATCGTCGTGCCACGCTTGTGGAAGTCCAGGACGATCTCCTCCAGCACGTCCTGGTTGATGGGGTCCAGGCCGCTGAAGGGCTCGTCGAGGATCAGGAGGTCGGGATCGTGGATGACGGTGCCGATGAACTGGATCTTCTGCTGCATCCCCTTGGACAGGTCCTCCACCTTCTTGTCCGCCCACTCCCCCAGGCCCAGGCGCTCGATCCACTGCATCCCCCGCTGCCGCCCCTCCGACCTCGGCACGCCACGGATCTCGGCCAGGAAGAGGACCAGGTCCAGGCACTTCATCTTCCGGTACACCCCCCGCTCCTCGGGCAGGTAGCCGACCTTCGTCCGCCGGATCTCGTCGGGATCCCCGCCGAAGAGGTCGACGCGCCCCTCGTCGGGGTGCAGGATTCCCATGATCATGCGGATGGACGTAGTCTTGCCGGAGCCGTTCGGGCCCAGCAGGCCGCAGATCACGCCTCGGGGGATCTCCAGATTCAGCGACGACACCGCGGTGTGCTTGCCGAAGCGTTTCGTGACGCCCTCGAGGCGCACCGCGTATCCGTTTGCGTTCATCGACCAGGTCTCGTGATGGGTGGAGCAGGCCGGTCACTACCGGCCAGAATGGCAGAACGTCCGCGAACCGGGCCGGCGGATGTGTGCAACCACTACGACGAGGGTACCGGAAGCCTTCAAACGGGCACAATCCGTCGCGCATTGCGCGGTCCCCGTGTACATTAAGCCGCTGTAGCGAGAAACACGAGGAGGCTGGATGGCCATCTACCGCACGCTTTACTACAGCGATGTCACGGTGGGCGTAGGGGGGCGGATCACGATCCCCCAGGATATGCGGGACGACCTCGGCATCGACGAGGGAGACACGCTCACCGTGCGCGTCGAGGAAAACCCTGAGGGCGGAAGGCAGATGGTGGTGTGGAAGGCCGAGCAACAATCCGAAGAAGAATAGCCGTCAGCTTGTCGAGTCGTTGAACCGTTGAGCAGAATCCGCGTCGAGCAGGGAGACATCTCCGGCTTCGGGGGAGATGGTGTGGTGAACGCCGCCAACAACCACCTTCGCATGGGCGCGGGTGTGGCGGGAGCGCTGAATCGGCGGGGCGGCCATCTGATCCAACAGGAGTGCGACGAGTACGTGCGCGCCCACGGCCCCCTGCGCGTGGGCGAGGCGGCGGTCACCGGCGGCGGTAATCTGCCCGCGCGCTGGGTCATCCACGCCGCCGCCATGGGGGACACGCCGCCCAGTGCGACCTCCATCGAGTCCTCGACCCGACACTCGCTGCGCCTCGCCGAGGAGCACGGCATGAAATCGGTGGCTTTCCCCGTGCTCGGAAGCGGCATCGGCGGGTTCCCCTTCGCGGAGGCCGCCAGGATCATGGTCGGCGTCATCCGCGAGCACGGCGAGGCGCACGAGCTCCCCGAAGACGTGGTCCTGTACGGGTACAACGAGACGGACGCCGCGGCGCTTCGGCGCGTGGTCGAGGAGCGATAGGCAGGTCGTCGCTACGCGTCCAGATCCACCCACCGCACGAGGGCCCCGAGAGGGCCCAGGCCGTCGTGGTGCCACCAGGGGGGAGGGAAGGGCACGTCGGCGAATGCTGTCACGCGGGTGACCCCCACCCGCGCGAGCGCCTCGGCCACCGCCTCGGTCTCCCCACCCAGCCCCGCCACCGCCACCGTCTGCAGGTGCGCCGAGTAGGGGGCGACCAGCTCCGCCACCCGTGCCGCGTGCGCGACGGGCTTCACGCGTACCACCCGTCCGACGCAGGTGGGGGTGAACTCCGGGGACGGGTCCCAGATGACCGTCCACGACGCGGCCCCACCGTGGCGGATCTCCACCCCCGACCCGGAGGCGGCCAACAGCTCGGTGGTGCCGCGGAGCTGGTGCAGCGTCGAGGCCTCCAGGCCGTCCAGGACGCCGCCGGGGAGGTGCCCCTCCAGCGAAGCCAGGGTCTCCGCCAGCAGGGTCGCGAAGCCCCGGGGGTCGATCTCGCCACCCTCCACGACGTAGACGACCTGAGGGGACACACACCCGCGCTGGTCGAAGAAGGCGAGCGCCCCCGCGACCTCGGAGGCCGCGCGGCGCACTCCCTTCGCATCGAGGGCCCCGCGGCCCATCACGCCCAGGCTGAGACGGTGGTGATACGCCACGAATCGCGCCGTTACGGGCGTGCCTCCGCGCAGCCGCGATACCGTCGCGTCGTCGCCGTAGGCGGCGACGACGTCCGCTTCCCGGAGAGCCGCCTCCTCCACCGCCTCGCTCCCCCCCGGCCAGTAGAGCACCGCCGCCGCGTCGGCCAGCTCCGCATCCTCTTCCCGCAGGGCACGAGCGAACAGGACCGGCAGCACCTCGTCGCCGCGGCCGGGCTTCAGCAGCGTGGGACCCTTCACCAGCAGGCTCCTGAGAAGCGCGGTCACCCCGACGCCCGGCACCGTCCCCGCCACGATCTGCACGCACAGACGCGGTCCCACCGCCCGGAGTCGGCGGCATGCCCCATCGTCTCGGAGGACGAAGCCGTCCAGGGGAGCGCCACCTTCCATCTCCGCGTTCAACAGCGTCTGCAGGCGCTCCGCCCTCCAGTCGGCGGCCATCCCGTCCAGGACCGCCGCCGCCATGGGTGCCGACAGTCCCGACGTGGCGGGGAGCAGCTCCAGCGCCTCCGCTCTGAGGGGATCGCCGACTTCGAGAAAGCGATCCCCCACCCGCCCCAGCGCCGCGGCGACGTCGGCCGCCCGCCGTTCCAGGAGGCCCCGTCGGGCCTCACCGAGCAGCGTCGCGATCCGGCCGATCCACTTCGGCGTCGCGGCCGGGTAGCGGACGCGGAGCCCCCCGGTCTCGTACTCGAGGGAGGGGCCGCCCGCCGGGGGCACGCCGGCCGGCAGCGCCCAGGCCTCGAACGGCCTTCCCCCCCCGCTCACGAGCGTCGCCCCGAGGCGGTCATGAGCTCCTCCATGGCCCGCGAGCAGCCGCGTGGCTCTGCCCCCTCCACCCGCCCCTGGAGGCGCACGCCGTCCGGAGCCACCGAGCCGAGATCCTCGGTGAGGACGTGGCATACCGAGCCCAGGTTCGCCAGGTCGAAGAACGCCAGCAGCCCCACCTCGCCCGGTGGCAGGGGCTCCAGGGTGCCGGGGTCCAGCGCCCGCGCACGGAGCCAGGGCGGCGGCACGTGCCGGCGCTCCGCCGACGGGCCCTCGCGCAGGACCGGCTCGTAGAGCTGGGAGAGCAGCTCGGTCATGCCGTACTCGTTCACCACCCGGTGGGCGGGCACGCCCAGCAGCTCCTCCACGGCCCGGTACAGGGCGTCGCGCCCGAGCACGCGGCTCCGGCCCTTGAACCCTCCCGTCTCCATGATCCGCGTGCCTGCCGGAAGCGGCGCCTTCTCGCCGCGGAGGGTCAGGCCGTCCAGCACGTGGACGAAGGCGTACGCCGTTCCCGCCAGAAGCGCGGGACGTCCCTCCACCTCCAGCGCGGCGGCCGACTCGACGAAGCCGGCCAGGTCCAGGCGGCCCTCCCCGTCCACCAGCCACCGGACGCCATCGCACAGCTCGTGGCCCGCCGTGCCGACCATCGCCGACAGTGACGAGTCGGGCGCCTCCGCCGGAGACGGCACCAACGAGAGGAGGGGGAGTCGCTCGCCCCCGGGAAGCAGCGCGGCGCGGAAGTTGGGGAGGAGCGACGCCCTGTAGAGCGCCATGCTGGGCACCAGGTGCCGCCCACGCGCTCCGTATCCTCCCGTGGTGCCGCTGGTGTGGAAGACTGCCTCCACCGGGCGTCCGTCCGACGAGACCAGCTCCAGACGCTTGAACGCCGTAGCGGGGACCGCCGGCACGTCCTCCCACCGGTCGATCCCCGCCGGACGCACGCCCCGGGCCTCGCAGAAGGCGCGGTACGTGGCGTTGGAGTCCATCTGGTGGGTGAAGGCCCGCAGCGCCAGAGCGTTGAACGTGCTCTCGTCGAGGGGCGCGTCCACACCGCGGGCGAACAGTGCCATCAGCTCGTCCGCCAGTCGTGGAAACCCGGCCCCACCCCCGACCTGGCGGTCCGGGACGTCACGCTGCTCAGCTGACATCGCTACAGTCGTCCTGCCACAGGCTCCGACGGAGGGTGTCAGGCGAAGCGGCGGGGGTTGAGAAGATCACCTCCCGGCACCGGATCACCCTCGGTCACGATGGATGCGATCACCCGCCCCGCCTCGAAGGCGAAGGGCAGGCCGCCGCCGCTGAACCCCGAGATCACGAGCTCACCCGTGCGCCCGGGGAGCGGTCCCACGAGAGGCAGGTAGTCCGCGGTCCAACCGAAGATCCCGCTCCACCGCCGCTGGACGTCCAGCGGCGCGTAGTCGGGAAAGACCTGCTCGAACCAGCCCTGGATGTCCTCCTGGAGATGGTGGTCCACCTCCGGCCGTGTCTTCCAGTACGAGCGGTCCCACGCGTCGTGACGCCAGCCCCCGAGGATCAGACGACCGTGCTGGTCCGAGCGCCACACGTTGAGCTTCCAGTGTGTGGCGAAGGCGCCCTGGACGGTGAGCACGCCGGGCGCCGTCACCATGCCCTGACCGCGAATGGGCACGATCTCGTCCCCGATGAAGGCCGAGAAGCGTCGCGAGTCCACGTGGGTGGCGTACACCACCATCTCGCACTTCACTTCTCCCTTGTTCGTCTCACAGTGCATGAACCCCGACTCGTGTCGGGTCTTGTCCACGTCCAGCCGCTCGATGACGGTAGCGCCCGCGTCCACCGCGGCTCGCGCGAGAGCCTCGGCCGCCGGCCCCGGGCTGACGCACCCCCCGCCCTCGATGAGGTACCCTCCGTGGAGACCCCTCCCGTGGGTGAGCGTACGCACCTCTTGCGCGGTGAGCCACTCCACGGGCATGCCCGCGTCGTGCAGCGCCCGGTGGGACGCCTCCACCTCGTGGACGGTGTGCGACTCCGCCAGGACGTAGCCACCGGAGACGTCGAGCCCCGACGCCACCGCTTCGCCCCGGGCCTCCAGGAGGGCCGCCAGGCCCGCCACGGACCGAAGCGCGAAATGCCAGATCCGCTTGGCGGTCTCCTGCCCGCGGAAGTGGACCGTCTCGTTGAACGGCTGACGCATGGGCGGCGACAGCAGCCCCACCGCCGCTGCCGTCGCGCCCGAGCCGATCCTGTCCCGCTCCAGCAGTACTGTCTTCACGCCCGCCCGCGCCAGGTGATACGCCGCTGACGTCCCCGCGATGCCCCCTCCGACCACGACGACGTCGGCGGTCGCTGGAAGCTCAGCCGCGAAGCTCTGCTGAGGGACCATCTGGACGCTCATGGATCCATCCTGGAGCGAGTGGGCATGATGCAGCCGCCCTCCGCCGGGGGGGCGTCGGGCAACAACGTAATCTAAGGGGGAGAAGGTCGCCGCGCTGTGCCGGGGTCGGCTCGAACGCCGCCTCCACCACGGCTTTCGGGACCGCAACGGGTGCCGGAGTGGGGCGTACGTCGTGCCCTTCCGTCGAAGCGCTCGTCGCCGGCAACGACGGGGTGAAGACGAGGGGGCGGGCCCCGTGCGCCCGCCCCCGTTCGACGGAGCAGCCCTCGGAGGGGGCCGCCCGGCGATGTCGTGGGCCTCTTACACGATGCCCTGGTCGAGCATGGCGTCGGCGACCTTCAGGAAGCCACCGATGTTGGCGCCGTTCACGTAGTTGCCCGGCGTGCCGAACTCCTTGGCCACCGTCACGCACGTGTGGTGGATGCTCTTCATGATGCCGTGGAGCTTCTGGTCCACCTCTTCCCGGCTCCAGCCGTAGCGCATGCTGTTCTGAGCCATCTCCAGGCCGGACACCGCCACGCCACCGGCGTTGGCCGCCTTGCCGGGTCCGTACAGGATCTTCTCCTTCAGGAAGACCTCGACGCCCTCCGGCGTGGTGGGCATGTTCGCGCCTTCCGACACAACGTAGACGCCGTTCTTGATCAGGTTCTTGGCGTCCTTGGTGTTGATCTCGTTCTGCGTGGCGCTGGGGAACGCGCACTCCGCCTTGTGGTCCCACAGCGGATCGTGGTCCCGTCCGCCCTCCACCGGCGTGTACACCGCGCCCTTGAACTTGTCGGCGTATTCCGCGATGCGGCCGCGGCGCTCGTTCTTGAGCTCCATGATGAAGGCGAGCTTGTCGCGGTCGATGCCCGCTTCGTCGTAGACGTAGCCGCTGGAGTCCGATGCCGTGACCGGCTTGCCGCCGAGGTCCAGGATCTTCTCGATGGTGTACTGGGCGACGTTTCCGCTCCCGGAGACGAGGCAGGTCTTGCCCTCCAGCTTCTCCTTGCGGGTGGTCAGCATCTCGGAGGCGAAGTAGACCGCGCCGTAACCCGTCGCCTCGGGCCGGATCAGCGAGCCGCCCCAGTTGAGGCCCTTGCCGGTGAGGACGCCGGTGAACTCGTTGGCGAGACGCTTGTACTGTCCGAAGAGGAAGCCGATCTCGCGGCCGCCGACGCCGATGTCGCCGGCCGGGACGTCCGTGTTCGGACCGATGTGCCTGAAGAGTTCCGTCATGAAGCTCTGGCAGAACCGCATGACCTCGCCGTCGCTCTTGCCCTTCGGATCGAAGTCGGAGCCACCCTTGCCACCGCCCATGGGGAGCGTGGTGAGGGAGTTCTTGAACACCTGCTCGAAGGCGAGGAACTTGAGCATGCCGAGGGTCACGGACGGGTGGAACCGCAGGCCGCCCTTGTAGGGCCCGATGGCACTGTTCATCTCGACGCGGAACCCGCGGTTGACCTGAACCTCTCCCCGATCGTTCACCCAGGGCACCCGGAACAGGATCACCCGTTCGGGCTCGATGATCCGCTCGAGGATCTTGGCGGAGCGATACTCCGGGCGCCGGTCGAGGACCAGCTCCAAGGACTCCGCCACTTCCTGCACGGCCTGGTGGAACTCCGGCTGGGCCGGGTTCTTGGCCTTAACCGACTCCATCAGGCTCGTCACGTAGCCAGCCATAGCGCGCTCTTTCGGGTTGCAGTGTGGGGGGAGGGTCGGTTGGGAGGGTCCAATAAGATGGGCAATTCCGCCGAAGTTGGCACCCTGCGTCACAAACCTCCCGTCCGCGCGTGCCCACCGGGCTTCCCCCTACGCTCCCGCCCCCGTGCCGCGGACCCACGAACTCCTTGTTTGGTAACGGATTGCAGGCCGTAGAGCGTGATCACGGTATCGCCCATCTCCAGTCGCCGCCCGCCCTCCGGCAGGACGTGGCCGGCGACGTGCTCCACGCCCAGCACCCGGGCGAAGGGGACCTCCAGCCACCGCGCCACCACGAGGTCGAGCTTGCGGGACCCGTACGGGGGATCCGCGAAGGCGATGTCGTAGGCGCCCACCTCGAGCTCATGCGTGAACGGGATGGCATCACGCTTGAAGATGCGCGCCGCCTTCCGCCTCGTCGTCGGCCGCACGCCCGGCCGGGGCGGACGGACCCGGAAGGCCGCCACGTTGGCCTTCAGCGAGTGGAGCGCCGCCGGACCGCTCTCCACGAAGTCGATGCTGGCGGCACCTCGCGAAAGCGCCTCCAGCCCCAGAGCGCCGCTCCCCGCGAAGAGCTCCAGGACCGTGGCACCCTCCAGATGCGGCTCCACCAGCTCCAGCCAAGCGACGCGCACCTGCTCGGCGGTGGCGCGCACGCGCTGCCCCGGCGATACCAGCGGTCGTCCTGCCCACACTCCCGCGACGATCCTCAATGCACGGTCTCGACCGTCGGGAGCGGCTTCAGCAGCACCCCCCTCCGCTCCTCCCCGTTCATGATGGCCACCACCGGCGACGTGAAGCGCAACAGGCGCACCGCACCCACGGATGCCACCTCGCGCTGCGCCGCCAGCCACTCCCAGTCCACCCACCCCTCGTCGGCGGCAGCGTTCACGGTGAAGTAGCCGACGCCCAGCGACACCAGGCTTTGATACAGGTGCGTCCCCTGGGAGGGCGTGACGCGGAAGTCCCGGAAGCCCGCCTCGACGATGATCTTCGCGCCGGAGATGTCCTCCCACTTCACCGGAATCCCCAGCCACGGCTGAGTGGATCCCCATCTGCCCACCCCGATCAGTCCGTAGGGCCGCTTCTCCTCCCGCAGCATCGTGTTGAAGTGGGCCACCGCCGCCGCGACCTCGGTGCTCTGCGAGCGTTCATAGCGCTCCCGGTCCACCACCACCCAGTCGGTGAGGTGGTCCACCCGTCCATGCCCCAGGATGGAAGGACTGTCGCAGAATATCCGCTGCCGGTCGATCTCGGTGAGGCTGACGTCGCCCTCCCCGCGGGTGGGCGCCACCGGGCGAAGCTGGAGGAAGCCCATCTCGGCCGGCTCGTCGCCGCCGGGCGACAGGGTGGCCGCGAACTCGATCTCTACCGGCAGGCGGGTGCCCGCCATGCCCAGCACAAGGAGTTCACGCAATATATTCGCTAACGGAAAGACATCGTGCTTGAGAATGGGTGCGAAGCTCACCAGACGGACGCCACGTCGCCCTATGCCGTCGTAGACGGCGTTGTTCTCGGCCGAGAACGTCGACGCGACGGGTGCCAGCGTCGCGTCTTCCTCGGCCGCCTTGAGGCCGTAGCGCACCAGGGGCCCATCCTGCGCCCAGCCTCCGTCGGGGGGCTCCTTCCCCAGCTCGAGGGCCCAGAACTCCCTCTGCGAGCTCTGCAGCATCCCCTCCACCGAGGAGTGGTCCAGGATGTGCCCGGGATGCGGGGGCGCGAAGCGCAGGCACGGCTCCCCCTCGGCCACGGTCTTGCCCAGGCCCAGCGCCACCGCGGCGATCCCGTCCTCGGGATGGGCGGGGGGCGTCGGGTAGTAGTTGTGCGAGCGCGCCACGCC
>JAJDNC010000055.1 GCA_022340865.1 Gemmatimonadota bacterium | reverse complement strand
ATCCGATGAGTCGGGGGAGGGACGAGGAGAACGTGCGAATCCTCAGCTCCCCGTCGGCGGCGACGAACTCCCGGCCGAGGCTGTTCAGCATCGCCTCGAGCTCGTCGGGAACCAGGCAGGCCTCCGGCTCCGGGGAAGCGCTGGCCAGCGCCAGCGTCTCCACGGCTCCCGCCGGCTTGCCGCTCTCGTCGCGGAGGACCTTGCCCGAGCGCACCACCTCGATGGGGGAGCCGTCCTTCCGATACACCGACACCCTGGCGTTGTCCACGCGGCCGCGGCGAAACACCTCGCAGCCCTTGAGGCACTCGCTGCAGCGGATGAGGTTGATGCAGGGGTGCCCCACGACCTCCTCGCGGGACATGCCCGTGACGTCCAGGAGGCTCTGGCTCACCTCGACCACGTTGCGGTCGGCGTCCACGCGGAAGTACCCCGCACCGGTGAGCTCTCCCAGCTCGTCCAGGGTGTCGTTCCGGCGGTCGACCATGGTTCCCCCCGCGTGGGGCTGAAACGAAACGTTCACAACATGAATCAAACCGGTGCACTCATTCCGGGCAGTCGGGAGATCCACCCGGCAGGGTGTGGGGCGCGGTTCTGCGTCCCTCACAGCACCTTGAGATACTCCAGGACCGCCCGCTTCTCGGCCTCGGTGAGATCACGGAATTCGTGTCCCTTGTTCGACCGTCCAGGCTCGCGAGTATCGTAGAGCATCGGCCGTGACCAGGGCACGTACCCCTTCGGATATCGATAGACCCCGTCGTCGTCCACCGACCCGGCGATGCCGACCTTGTCGTAGTCGAGCTCGTGGCCGCCCACATAGAACCGCTCAGGGCGCCGATCCGGATGCAGCAAGTGCCAGAGCGTCGGCACGGATCCGTTGTGCAGGTAGGGCGCGGTCGCCCAAACACCACGTAGGTCCGGTGCGACGTACCCACCGCCGTTGAGGGCCTCGATCTGCCGACCGTAGCCGATCTTCCCCAGAAGGGCGAGCGAGGTGGAGTCCGCGGCGGCCCACCGCGTCGAGTCGGTCCGCATGCGGTCCTGGGCGACGAACCGGTTCGGATGCTCGAGCAGGCGAACGTGGTGTATTCCGGACGAGTAGCGCCCATGGCACGATGCGCACGCCCTCTCGAACACCTGGGCGCCTCGCCGGGCGAGGTCTTCGTCGATGGTGCCCGGGAACGGAGGAGGCTCGAGCTGGTCGAGAAAGCGCATGACGTCCTGCACGGCGGGAATGGCGGCCCGTGCGCGCTGAGGGCTGACGCCACGGGTCCCCACGACGAAGAGGGAAACGACCCCGGCGAGCGAGTCGAGGTGTGCTTCGGTCACGTCGTCCGCGGCGAGAGGTCCGTATCGGGGAGAACCGGGAGGCGCGTATACTCCGTCCACCAATAGCGACCACCGCAGGGTCGTTCCCGTGAGGTCGGGAGCGGAAGCCCAGGAAGCCGTGTGGCGCAGGGTGGCGGCATCAGTTCCACCGAGGAGGAAGAGGAGGGATCCTGCGCCGTTGTTGAGCCCGGGCCCCCCGTTCCTGAACGGTACCAGTCCACCGTACTCCTTCGCGCGCCGGTCGAGCTCCTTGCGCGCTCCCGGGATGACATGCTTGCGCAGCGTCGAGAGCTCCCGGTCCGTCACGTTCGGGAAGAGCTGCCGCACCACGGCCAGAAGCGTGTCGGGCGACAGCAGCTCCCGCCGCATCGCCTGGAAGACGTCCGCCGCGTAGGCGGTCACATCGATGGAGGCGTTGGGGAGCCCCAGCCACGCCTCGCCGGTGGGGCGCCCGTCCGCGCCATACAACGGAGCGGCATGACAGGCGGTGCATCCCAGGTTGCCGATCTCGACCTCGACGGGAGGGAAGCTCCTTCGCGCGGTGCCCGTCACGAAACCGAGCGGGTGGGTCAGCCTGGGCTGCGGCCCCTTCCAGTTGGCGATGCGGGTCGGGCGCAGGAAGCCGTACTCCTCGAGGGCGCGCCCGAAGGTCTCCATCGTCCGGGGAGCACCCTGTCGCTGCTGTCGATCGAGGACCACCGATGCCACCGCCAGCTTCCAGGGAAAGCCGTACGTCCTGAGCACGTCGGTGGTCAGTCCGCCGAAGTCGTCGAACACGAAGCGCACCTGACCCTGCAGCGCTGCCGGTGCATGAGCATAGGGGCCTCCTTCTTCGAGGAGCCCCATGCCGTCCCCGTTCGCTGCGGCGTAGCCCCGGAAGAAGCGGCCCGGAAGAGCACACGCGCTGGCCGCCGCGAGCAGGAGCAGCGCTGGTGCGTGCCTCGCGATGGATCTCATGAGACACCTCCGACGCCGAGCGACCGGCGGAACAGGTTGAGACGGTGCCGCGGCCGCGCGCCGATCTTCTCCATCTGACGCAGGCTCGCGGTGTTCGATGACGAGATCCACGTGATTCCGAGCTCGCGGTATCCGGCCTGGCGCATGCCCTGCAGTGCCCGGCGAAAGAGGATCCCGGCGAGACCGCGGTTCTGCATGTGGGGGGCCACGCCCCCGAATATCAGAGACGCCCGCTCCCGATGGAGCCGGTGGCGCACGTAATGGAATGGCGTGCTGAGTCTCAGCCGCGAGCCCGTGGCCTCGAGAAGGGGGGTCACATCGGGGAGACACGCCACCACGGCGACCGGCTCTCCCCGGTACCGGGCCAGCCAGGCGATGCGAGGGTCGAAGACCAGGAGCATCTGATCGGCCTGGAAGAAGAACTCTTCGCGCGTCAGCGGCACGAAGAGCGGGTTGTCGTGGAAGGACTCGTTGAGCAGATGCCACGCGATCTCCATGGAGGCTCTGAACCGCCGCCGCAGAATGGGCTCCATCGTCAGGTCGGGATCGGCCATCAGCGCCTCCTGCTTCGGCCCGACCAGGCGGTCCGGGTCCGTCCGGGCGAGATCGAGGCTCCAGGTGGTCATCGGGAAGAAGGTCTCGAAGCCGTTCCCGGTCAGGAGCTCCGGAATCCAGGGAGGGTTATGGTGCTGCGCGGTGAACGGAGCGTGCTCGCTTCCCTCCACGACCACGCCCATCTCCTGCATGGCGGTGAGGTTGAAGTTCCCGGCGATCTCGTCGCACCCACGGCGCGCGAGCCACTCGCTCGCCGCATCCAGGAGGGTGCTTGCCGCCACGCCGTCATGCCCGCAGTCGAAGTAGCCGAAATAGCCGCGTCGCAGCCCGTACCGTTCGTTCGAGCCCACGTGGATGTGCGCGGTGATGCGTCCCACCGGCCGGCCGTTCCTCACCACCGTGAAGAAGGTGATGCCGTCGGGGTCGCCGAAGACGGGGTTGCGGGCTCCGTCGAGGGCGCGCGCCAGATCCCCCCGGAAGGGAGAGACGTAGGCCTCCTCCGGGCCGTACTGGGCGAAGGGCACCTCGAAGAAGGTCCGGAAGTCACGTTCCAGCAGCCGATACTCGCTCATGACGCCACCTCCGCTGCGAGCCGTTTGAGATACCTGAGCGCGCTCCAGCGGCGGAGCGCGACGAGGGGCCGGGGGCCGGGACGCTCGATCCGGCCGGTCCAGGGGTCGACGAAGTAGCCCTTGTAGCCGGCGCCGGAGGTACGGTCGAGCAGGACTCCGATCGCCTCGAACGCCATCAGGTTGCCCGATATGATGACGACCGGCGCAAAGGAGCAGCGGGGACGCTCTCCGCGCAGGATCTCGCCGACCACGTGCGGATCGAGGCGTCCGATTCCTCCCGAGACCGCCGCGACGAAGCTGAGCTCGCAGAGGAGGGCGCCGGCCAACGCCTCGTCGGAGAGCGCATCGACGGGGAAGCCTCGCGTGGGGAACCCCAGCCATTCTTCGGGGCGGGGATCGTCCGGCCGGACCACCGTGACCGACGGGTGGGGCGAGACGAACGCATCCACCACCGTCACGCCGTGGCGTCGCGCGGCACGGTAGAGGTGGATGCCGGCTCGCAGGTCGTCCATCCCGTTCACCACCACGTCGTATGAGCCGAGGATCTCCTCGAGGTGGTCGGTCCAGCCGGCTCCGTACGTGTGGACGCACATCTCCGGATTGATCTCCAGCAGGGCCTCCCGGGTGGCCTCGGTCTTCAGCCGACCCAGCGTGTGCGCGGATGCGAACACCTGACGATTGAGGTTCGTCGCCTCGAAGCGGTCGAAGTCCGCAAGGCCCAGCGTGCCGACGCCGGACCGGGCCAGCGCCTCCACCGCGGCGCCCCCCATGCCGCCCACCCCACACACGAATGCCGCCGCGCCTCTGAGCCGCTCCTGCTCCTGGGGAGCGAGGAAGCCCGCGTTGCGCTGCGTCAGCTCGCCGTACGTCACCGAGGTCATCGTACCGCTCCTTTCTTCGCTCCGAGTGACGGGGAGAGGGGGGCGTGTGTGGGCTGCAGGGCCCGCGCCGTGCGCTTCCCGATCCGCACGGCGCACGTCGCGACGAGCGACGCGACGACGCCGAGGGTGAGCCTGCCTACCTGCAGAAGGTCGTCGCCGCGCCGGTAGTCCAGCACCTCGCGGCAGAGCCGGTTGAAGCGTGGATCCCGGTGCTTGCCGGCCTGCTCGTAGCTCTTCTTGAGCTCGTCCGACCCGCCCGTGTACGAGTTGCGGATGATGAACCGCTCCGCGTCGAACTCGGCGTCGGCGCCTACGCCGAACACCTGCCGGTGGCGTTCCA
>JAJDNC010000027.1 GCA_022340865.1 Gemmatimonadota bacterium | reverse complement strand
GACATCGAGATTCCGCCGCCGCCGAAGGCCATCGCCCGGCCGGCGACGCCGGTGATCGCGTCGACCAACGTCGACGAGGACATCACCATCGCCCCGACGACCTTCGAGGAAAACCCGGTGGAGAACCTGCCGCCGCCCCCGACGGAGAAGGCGCAGGATCTGTCGGCCGCGCCGACATTCACGCCCTTTACGGTGAGACCGCGGATCCTCAACCAGGACGAGGTCCAGAGGGTTCTGCAACAGGACTATCCGCCCCTCCTCCGCGACGCGGGCATCGGCGGGACCGTGTACGTGAACTTCTTGATCGACGAGAACGGAAAGGTCATCCGGCACATCATCGACAAGAGCTCGGGTCACAAGGACTTCGACGACGCGGCGCTGAAGGTCGCCTCGATCATGCGGTTCTCGCCGGCCTTGAACCGGGACAAGAAAGTGCCGGTCTGGGTTTCCTTCCCGATCACCTTCGAGGTGTCCCACTAGACCGGACCCGCTTGGCGGTGACCGACCGAGACGCCGACGGGGGCCCGCCTCGACTTCCGGGCGGACCCCCGCGTCACGGTGCCGCGGGCCTTCACGCCGAGCGTCAGACGCCCGCCGCCACCTCCACTTCGGCCTCCTCCAGCTCCACAACCTGGACGGAGAGTTGGATCTTCACGTCGTGCCCCACGAGCACGCCGCCGGTCTCGAGGCCCTGGTTCCACGTCAGACCGAAATCCCGTCGGTCCATGGTGGTTTCGGCGCTGAAGCCCGCGCGGGTACCGCCCCACGGATCCCTGCCGGCGCCCTCGAATGTGGCGTCCAGAACCACCTCACGGGTGACGCCGTGGAGCGTCAGGTCACCGATGACCTGGAACGAGTCCCCCGGCTCGGCCACGGGCCCCTCCACCCGCCGGCTGCGCAAGGTGAGGGTGGGGTACTTCTCCACGTCGAAGAAGTCCGCCGACCGGAGATGCTGGTCCCGGGCGTCCGCCTGGGTGTCGACGCTGGCCGCCTGGATCTCCACCTCCACGGAGGAGTTCTCCGACTGGTGGCCATCGAAGAAGACCCGCCCGTCCAGCTCCGCGAAGCGGCCGCGGACGGGGGGATGGATACGCACGAGGGCGTAGGCCGACGCCCCACGGGTACGTAGGCACGCGTGATCGGGCTCACTTCCGGCCCCGCGCTCGCTCGGGCCGCGTGAGCTGCGTGCTGCTCCCGGGAGCGTCCCACGCGAGACCCGACGGCTCCGGTTGACCAGCCAGGGGACGAGGCCGAACTTGGTTGACGGATCAATTCATGAAATATTCATGATCCCACTCGATAGCGAGGTCGCAGTGTCCGGTCGGATCCGCTTTCCGTTCTCGAGCCCCGGGACCGTAGCGATCTTCGTGGCGGTGGTCCTGGTCCTGGGTGCGAAGCCTGTGTCGGCGCAGGTGGTCACGGGTGTCGTGCGCAGCGGTGGCCAGCCGGTGGTGGGCGCGACGGTGCATCTGCTCGAGCTGGACCGCGTGGAGTTGACGGGGGCGCGGGGGAGGTTCCGCTTCAGCGACGTGCCGAAGGGCACGTACCGGCTGTTCGTCGGGCTGATGGGATATACCGCGGCGACGGACACTGTCCGGGTCGTGAGCGACACCACGAGGGCGTCGTTCAATCTGGTGGTGTCCGCCATTCCACTGGAGGGAGTGGTCGTAACTGGATCGCCGACAGCGCGGCCGGCGGACGAGCAGTACACGCCGGCGGAGTCGATGACGCTGCTGTCGCTCCACGACGCGGGGGGAGTGGCCTTCGCGCAGAAGATCTCGAACCTACCCGGGGTGGCGGTACGAGGGAACGGCTCGGCGCCTGCGCGGCCGGTGGTGAGGGGCCTCGGCGACAACGAGGTGTTGGTGCTGGAGAACGGGCTGCGCATGGGCGACATCGCGACGTACGATCCGGCACACGCGACACCCATCGACGCGATGAGCATCCAGGAGATCGACGTGGTACGAGGGCCGGCTGCTGTCCTGTACGGGCCGAGCACCATCGGCGGCCTCGTGAACGTGATCACCAACCTGGTGCCGATGGCTTCGGACCATCCGGTGTCGGGGAACGCGGCTCTGGAAGCCAACTCGGTGAGCAACGAGAGCTCGGCGTACGCGAACACCATCTTCACGACCGGCCAGTCGGCGCTACGGGTGTCCGCGGGCGGGGTGCACTCGGACGACATCGGCATCCCGCAGGGCACGTACCGGGATCCGGACTCGGGCGCGCCGTTCAACCTGAACCGGGTCCCGCAGTCGTGGGAGCACGCCGCGCAGGGTGGCGTGGGGTACTCGTACCAGGGCGACTTCGGCATGGTCGGGCTCGGCAGCAACTACTACCGGTCGAACTACGGGATTCCCGGCGTGCCGCCGAACCCCAACTGGATGGTCTCGCCGCCCACGACCTCGCGCATCTTCCAGACGCGCAAGACACTGGAGTTCCGGAGCCTCTTCAACACGAGCGGCTCGTGGCTGGAGCGGGTGAAGCTGAACGCCGCCTACAACGACTACAACCACTCGGAGTTCCCCACGGCGCAGGACTCCACGGGCGTCTCCGACCCGCAGGCGAACCACTTCCACAAGCAGGAGCTGAACGGTGTGCTGCGGCTCCAGCAGCGGCATGCGGGCCACCTCACCGGCACGGTGGGGCTGTGGGGAGATCTGCAGACCCTCGACATCTCCGGTGACCAGCCGTTGGGCCCCAACTCGACGACCACGGACGTGGCAGCGTATGCCTACGAGGAATTCGCGGCCACACCTCAGACACGCCTTCAGGCCGGGCTTCGGTTCGACTACAACTGGATCCACACGCACCCGGCCCCCCAATCCACCGATCCGGTGTTTCGGACGTCCGACGAGGCACGGTACCACCACGCCCTCACGGCTTCACTGGGATTGAACCACGAGTTGTCGGACCACCTGGAGGGCTCGTTCAGCGTGGCGCGCTCGTTCCGCGCTCCGACGGTACAGGAGCTGTTCGCCAACGGCCTCGACGCACCCAGCGGGACGTACACCATCGGCACGTCGAGCCTCGGCCCCGAAACGGGACTGGGCGTGGACGCGTCGCTCAAGGGAAGGTACCAGCGCCTCACCTTCGAGCTCACGCCCTACGTGAACTACATCAATCACTACATTTACGGGTTCCTGCGCGGTGACACGATCGAGGGCTTCCCGGTGCGGCAGTTTGGAGCGACGAGTGCGCGCCTGTGGGGATACGAGGTGAGCCTCAACTACGAGCCCGTACAGTCGGTGCTGCTCCGGGGTACCTCGAGCTACGTCAATGCCGAGGACACCCAGTTCCACGAGCCACTACCCTTCATCCCCCCGTTGCGTGGCACCCTGAGCGCTACGTACCAGGGACCCAGGTACAGGGCGACGATGGAGTGGCGTTTGGCGGCGGCCCAAAACCGTCTGGGCGTCGGCGATACGCCGACCGCGGGTTACGCCGTCGCGAATCTGGGCGCGGGCGTACGGCTCGTCAGCCACGGAACGGTGTCGGAGATCAACCTGCGCTGCAACAACGTGTTCAACACGCTGTACCGCAATGCCCTGTCCGTGATCAAAGACTTCGTGCCGCAGCCCGGACGGGGGCTCCAGCTGGACTACCAGCTGCTGTTCTGACAACGCTGGGCGGTCGCAAGCGTGTCGACGGCCTCCGGCTCGGAGGTCTCGGGGGCGGGTAAACCCCCAACACCCTGACGCTCATCGACTCGTCCGGAATCGTGTCGCGGGTGGTATCGACGCGCACGCGGGCGCCGGCCGTGTCCACGGGCGAGGCCAGGCTCGTGGAGTCGCCCGTGACCGCCGTGTCGACCGTGTCGGGGCGCGGGAGCGAATCCAGCGGTGGGAGCGTTACGAGGACCGGTGGCGGCTCGTCGGGAATGACCACGTCGCGTCCCGCGAGCCGCTGGAGGATCAGGTCCCTCCGCCACGCCATCCGGCCGGGACGGTGCGCGGGGTTCGAGGTGAGCGGTTGGGGGAGCGTAGCCGCCAGAGAAGCCGCCTGATACGCGTTCAGGTCTCCCACATCCTCCCCGAAATAGGCATGCGCCGCAGCCCCTACGCCGAAGATGCCAGGCCCGAGCTCGACCGTGTTGAGGTACAGCTCGAGGATGCGGTCCTTGCTCAGGTCGTGCTCCAGACGCCGGGTCACGACGAACTCCTCCACCTTGCGGAGGAGGGATCGCCGAGGCGTGAAGTACAGGTTCTTGGCGAGTTGCTGTGTGATCGTGCTCCGCCCCTTGATCGTGTGCCGGTGCGCCCAGTAGTAGCCGAGGGCGCGAGCCAACGCGACCCAGTCTCTCGGGCTCGTCCAGGAGAACGTGTCGCCGCCGGTCCAGTGCAACCCCGTCGCCAGGGCCTTCCAGTCGATCCCGTGATGCTCGCGGAAGCGGTCGTCCTCCGAGACGATCACTGCGCGCACCAGGTCTCGCGGAATCCGCACGAGGGGCACCCACTCCTGGTGGATCGTGAGCGTGGTGCCCGCTTCCCTGGCCTCCCGCTCGCGGTAGCGCATGAACGAAGTCGCGGTGGGATTCGTCGAGGCGAGCTTACCTGGCCAGGGAAGCGTGACCCATACGAGCAACGGGATCGCGAGTACCGCGGCAGCGGTGAAGAGCAGGGGGCGGCGGAAGCGACGCAGGGTGTTTCTCACGAGCACCTGATACACCGAGCCGACGCTCGCGAGCCGGCAGTGGAACGCAGGCTCGCCCGGGACCTCCGGTACGCGGTATGCGCGGCCGGAGGTCCCGAAGCGTGACAACCCCGACATCGAGTGATCGGATGCGGTTCAGCCGGCACGAGCGTATCGGTAGGTGACCGCCAGGCCCTCTCCGTTCAGGTCCTGTGTGAGCTCCACCGTACGTCCCCCACCGTGGCCGTGAACGCCCGGCCCGAGACCTGCGCCGACGGACAGTGGAGCTCGGCGCCGGATGCGACGCAGCGGCCGCGGTCCACCCAGTCGAGCGAGGGAGCGGGCCAGCCGTCGACACGCACCTCCTGGCTGACGCGATGCTCGTAGGCCCCCGAGCCGTCGAACTCGATGTACCCGTCGGTCACAGTGGTCTCCAGGTGTATGAATCCGTCCTCACCGATGAGGATGATCCCGTCGAAGACAGGGGCCGGCACGGGATTTCCTCCTGCCGTGCTCAACTCGAAGCGCCCGCTCAGCGCCGGTGGCCTGGTCACGTCGAGGGGAACGGTGATCGTGTCGCTCACCGCGCGGAAGGAGCCGCTGGCCTGGATCGTGTCGCTCGCCGGTCCACCGCCCACGTGGAAGCAGAGCGCCTGCACGTCGAAGGTTCCTCGGATCATGGCCGAGAGGGAGGGGGGGGTGGCGCTGGTACCGGCTGACGCTACCGATACGGGTCCAGGGGAGTCGAGACTTCGTCACCGCGGCGGATCCCGACTCCTTCGTACCCCACGGAGTTCCAGGCAGCACCCCAACGCACTCCGAATCTCGGCCTACCATCGGGCCCGGAAGGGACCTGAACCTCTGGAAGCTGCCGGGCCCTTCCCCGGGGACCTTGCCCGCGGGGTCGCACGTGAGCTCCGGGATGCAGATCCTGGCCCGAGGCGATGTGGCGCCGCATCTTGGCGTGCCCCCCGTCGAACCGTCCCTCCACGAGCCGAGCATGACCGACCCCGGCACGCGCCTCGCCGAGCCCCTCGGGGCCCTTTCCCTGGCCACCGACCTCGCCGTCGGCCTGCCATCCGAGAGCGCGCTGGCGGCGACCGTCCTCGCTGTGCGGATGGGGAAGATGTGCGGCATCTCCACGGACGACCTGAGGGCCACGTACTACGCATCGGTGACTCGGTTCCTGGGTTGTACGGTGACCGCCGCCGAGGAAGCGTCCATGGCGTTAGGTGAAGACCAAGCCCTCAACTACGCACTCTCGGTCTGTGACTGGACGGACATCGACCAGGTGCAGGAGGCGCTGCGGCGCCACGTCGCGCTAGGGGTGAGTCCGGCCGAACGCGAGCGCGCGTTCGAGGGAATTCTCACGAGCCTCGAAGCGATTCCGGGCGTCGCCGCTCTACACTGTGTTCAGGCGATTGTTCTCACGTCTCGCCTGGAGGTCCCAGATGGCGTCACGCGCCTCCTGGGCCATATCTACGACCGGTGGGACGGAGCTGTCCCAGGCTCCGCGGGCGAGGACATTCCTCTTCCCGCCCGGATCATCCCGGTCGCGGTGTGTGCGGAGCTCTTCCGCAGGATCGGGGGTACGCCGGCCGCCGTCGAAGCCGTTCGGTCTCGCAGCGGTCGCCAACTCGACCCGGAGCTGTGCCGGCTGCTGCAGGGCGAGGCCGACTCCCTCTTCACCGACCTCGAGTCAGGGAGTCACTGGCAGTTGTTCCTCGATACGGAGCCCGGCACCGCCGCGAGGCTGGATCCAGAGGGTTTGGGCGAGGTCGCGGAGGTCTTCGGCGATTTCATCGATGCCAAGTGCCCTTGGTTCCTGGGCCACTCCCGCCGGGTGGCGGACCTGGCGAGTCACGCGGCGCATAGCCTGGGTTTGGCCGAGCCCGAGGTGCGGGAGCTCCGCCTCGCGGCGCTCGTTCATGACATCGGGCGGTCGGCGGTACCGAACGGTGTGTGGGACAAGCCGACTGCCCTCACCCTGCCCGAGCGCAGTCAGGCCGAGACGCACACCTATCATACGTACGAGATCCTGACGAGAAGCGCTGCCTTCCGACCTTTGGCAGAGCGAGCGTCCGGGACCCACGAGCGTTGCGACGGATCCGGGTATCACCGCCGTGTTCGGCTGGAGGACCTGGCCACGATGATCCTCGGTACCGCCGACATGTACGATGCGCTCACCCACCATCGTCCCTGGAGGCTCGCTCATTCCGCGGAGGAGGCGGCCCGAACGATGGCGGGCGAAGTCGCTGCCTTCCGCTTCCCACACCGTGTCGTCCACGCTGTGTTGGACGCGGCCGGACACTCGCAGCGAGCGGCGAAGGCCACGCTTCCGGCCGGCCTGACGCCTCGCGAGCGCGAGGTCTTGGAGCTCCTCGCCGCCGGATGCAGCGACAAGGCCATCGCTCGCCGCCTCGGTATTTCGGTGAAGACCGTGGGCCACCATGCCAGCCGGATCTACAAGAAGACCGGCGCGCAGGGGCGTGCCCAGGTTGCGATCTTCGCCACGGAGAACAGGGCGCTCCTCGCATAGGGAAAATTCCCCATGGATGCCTTCCCGGTACGCCGCTAGCATCGGATCAGAGGCGGCGCGCAGGGCACCGCCGGATCCAAGGCGGGAGGTCGTAACGATGATCAAGGTCAGCGTGCTCTACCCCAACACCCCCGATGCGACGTTCGACACCGACTACTTCCTCAACAGCCACATCCCCCTGATGCAGAGCAAGCTCGGAGCCGCGTGCAAGGGCGTAGAGCTCGAGTTGGGACTCGCTGGGGTTCAGCCGGGTGAGCCACCCTCGTACATCGCAATGGGTCACCTCCACTTCGAAAGCGTAGGTGCGTTCGAGGCCGCGTTCGGTCCCCACGCGGAGTCCCTGCTCGCCGATATCCCCAACTACACGAACACGCAGCCGGTCTTCCAGGTCTCCGAGGTCCGGATCTGATGGTGGCGTCGTAGGTCCGGGCGTCAGCCCCCCAGGATGGCGAGCACCTGGCGGTGGAGGCTGGCAACGGCGGCGACCTGCTGTGTCGTGGGTGTGGCCATGGTCGACGAGTTGCCGTCGGTGCCGCCGTACGAGGCGCCATAGAGGGAGTTGTACTGGGCCACGAGCTCGCCGTTCAGCTTCACCAGGGCGGGCGTCTTCTCCCCTTTGGCCTTGGCCTGTTGCAGGGCCGCGTACGTCCGGTTCATGTCCTGACCGAGCTGCATCGCCAGCTGGAACTGTTGGGTGAGTCCGGCCATGGGCGTCTTGTTCCGCGGGTCCAGGCGCACCGTCAGCGGTTGGGTCCAGGTGTGTCCATCCGCCGTGAGCTTGACGGTGTAGCGGCCCGGCAGCGCCGCCGGGCCCAGCGGCCCGATGGGGGAGTCATGCAGGATGACGGAGATCGAGACGGTCGGACGGACCACGCGCGGTGACGGGTAGTGCAGGTCCCACACGAACCGGTGCATCCCGGCCTGCGCGGACAGCACGTGGGGCGGTCGCAGCCAGTAGGTCGGAAAATTCAGCTCGTCGGGATTCACCGACGCGGGCTTGTCCGTCGAAGCCCAGCGGCGCACCAGCTTGCCGCCGGCGTCGAGGATCTCGAGCGTCACCGGCCCGTTCGCCGGCGCCTTCAGATCGTAGTCGATGATCGCCCCGCTGGGTGGGTTCTGACCCGCCGGGAACTCCGGCGGCAGCTGGGTATCGGTGTACGTGTTCCGCGGGATCTGATACGCGACCTCGGGTTTGTAGAGGAACGCCGGAGTCGCCGCCGCGGCAGCCGCGAGCTGACGCAGGGGCGTGATGTCGTCGAGGATCCAGTCGGAGCGGCCGTGGGTCCCCAGCACCAGATCGTTGTCGTGAACGACCAGATCACGCATCGAGGTCACCGGCAGGTTCAGCTGCAGGGACTGCCAGTGCGCCCCGTCGTCCACCGAGAACCAGACGGCCCTTTCGGTACCGGCGAACAGCAGACCCCTACGTACCGGGTCCTCGCGCACGACGTCCACCGGAGCGTTCTCCGGCAGGCCGTTCACAATCAGCTTCCAGGTCTTCCCGCCGTCATGCGTGGCATAGATGTACGGCTTCAGATCGTCGAGGAAGAAGCGGCTGACGGAGGCGTAGGCGGTCTCGTCGTCGAAGTGGGAAGCCACGAGCTGCGTAACCGTGCCCCAGGGTGTCATGCCGGGCGGCGTCACGTCGTCCCAGTGCGCACCGCCGTCGTGCGTGACCCAGATGAGTCCGTCCGTGGTCCCGACCCAGATCGTCTTCGCGTTCTTGAACGAGGGCCCGATGCTGTAGATCACGCCGCGGTGATGGGGGGGCGCCACATGGGCGCCGAAGGGACCGAGGTTGCCGGGTATGCCGGGGTCGGCGCGTGAGAGATCCGGGCTGATGACCCGCCAGCTGTGGCCGCCGTTCGTGGTCTTGAACAGGACGTTTCCGCCGAGATAGAGCAGGTGCGGGTCCACAGGGGAAAACAGCAGCGGGCAGTAAGGACTGAAGCGGTACTTGCCGTCGAAGCGCGCGACCTGGGGACCCACGAACTGGCTCTCTCCCGTGGTCCAGTCATAGCGGACGACGTGGCTCGAGTAGATGATGTTCGGGTGCAGCGGGTCCGGGGCGATATAGCCGTCTTCGTCCGCGCCCACAGGGTGCCAGTCACGGAAGGTGATCTGACCGTCGTTGCCGCGGCTCAGGATGCCGAACGAGCCGGCGTCCTGCTGGGCGCTGAAGACGCGGTAGGGGAACTGATTGTCGGTGACGACGTGATAGGCCTGGGCAGTCGGCTGGTTGTACCAGGTGCTCCAGGTCTTGCCGCCGTCCACGCTCAGCGATGCGCCCTGGTCGACACCGACCGCCATAACCTTCGGATTGGCGGGATCGATCCAGACGTGGTGGTAGTCGTTCCCGCCCGGGGCGCCCCGGATGGCGGTGAAGGTCCTGCCGCCGTCCATGGAACGGTACAGAGACGTCTGGCTGGCATAGACCTCGTCCGGATTGTCGGGCGCGACCGTGAGGAAGGCACCGGCTGTGCGTCGCGCGTTGCTTATACGCCGAAAAGTCCGGCCCGCGTCGTCCGAGCGATAGATGCCGCCGCCGGCGCTGGCATAGATGCGGTCGGGGTTGCTCGGGGCGATGGCCATTCGAATCCGGCCCAGGCCCTCCGCCACCGTCGGCAGCCCCTGGCCGATGCGATGCCACCTGTCACCGCCATCGGTCGACTCGAACAGGCCGCTGCCCGTGACCGAAGACATCCTCACTCCGGCCACCACCGCAGGCGCGTCCCGTGTCGCCCACAGCACGGCATAGACCACGGCCGGATTCGACGGGTCAAGGGCCACCTCGGCAGCACCCGTGTTCTCGTCCTTGTAGAGCACCTTCTGAAACGTCCGTCCACCATCCGTGGAGCGGAACACGCCACGCTGTTCGTTCGGCCCGTACGGGTGACCCAGCACGGCGACGAACAGCCGGTCCGGGTCGTGCGGATCCACCACGATCGAGGCGAGCTGCTGGCCGTCGCGCAGGCCGAGGTGCTGCCATGTCCGGCCGGCATCCGTGGACTTGTAGAGGCCGTCGCCGATGGACAGATCCGGTCGCTGCGTGGCTTCGCCGGAACCGGCGTAGATGACGTTCGGATCCGAAGGGGCCACGGCCAGCGATCCGAGGGAATTGTTCTCGTCACCCTTGAACACGGAGGTCCACGTCAGGCCGTAGTCGACCGATTTCCACAGGCCGCCGTTCTCGGCGTCCATGTAGAACACGTTGGGCTGGCTCGGTATCCCGACGACGGCCGAGACCCGCCCGGCGCGAAACGGCCCGATGAGGCGCCAGCGCATCCCGTTGTAGAGATCGGACTGTGCGTTGGCTCCTGCCGGCAGCGCGAGAAGTGCGACTGCCACGGAAGCGAGCAACACGGGACACTTCGACACGACGCGGCCGTGCGATGGCATGGACAGACCCTCGGTGGATGAACGTGGACTGGCGTGCCTGCCTGATACGGGACCGATCCCGTCCAGGATCCCGGGAGCGTCGACGACACCTGAGGAGGTCTGGATGAGGGCAGCGAACGTCGCGACGCCGGTCCGGATCATCAAACCCTGTCCGGGAGGTCGTCGCAGAGCCGCCGGACCTTCCAGCTCCATGCCGACCTACATGTACGGAAGCGCTCCCTCACGGAGACGCGTTCTCCGCAGGGACATCGATCATGCCAGTAACGGAAGGCGGGCACCGAGATGCGGACGATCGGGACCGAGGAGCACTTTGTCACCGACGAGGTCGTCACGGCGTGGAGCCGCCTCGTCTCCCCCGCGCGAGAAGACTGGGGGCCTGGCGTCCCTCCGGGGGAGATGGGGGAGCGGCTCCGCGACGTGGGCGAGCGCCGGATCGCGGCGATGGACGAGGCGGGGCTGGACATCCAGGTCATCTCGCTGACTTCGCCCGGCCTCCACAACCTTCCGGCGGAGGAGGCGTGCCGCCTCCAGGTGGAGACGAACGACCACATCGCCGAGCTCGTGAAGGCGCACCCGAATCGGTTCCAGGGCTTCGCGACCCTCGCCATGCCCGAGCCCGCCGCCGCCGCGCAGGAGCTCGAACGCGCTGTCACGAAGCTCGGCCTCGACGGTGCGCTCATCTTCGGACGCACAGGTGAGCGCAACCTCGACCACCCCGACAACTGGCCGCTCTTCGAGGCCGCCGCGGCGCTCCGTGCCCCGCTCTACGTCCACCCCCAGATCCCGCAGGCGCAGGTCCGGGATGCGCTGTACGCCGGGTTCGACGACGCCGTCAGCAACGCGTTCGCCACGTACGGCATCGGGTGGCACTACGAGTCCGGCGTGCAGTTTCTCCGGCTCGCGCTGGCGGGCGTGTTCGACCGCTTCCCCGACCTGCGGGTGATCCTCGGCCACTGGGGTGAGGTCGTCCTGTTCTACCTGGACCGCACCGACGGGCTGGCCATGCAGGCCAAGCTGCCCCGGCCGTTCTCCGAGTATGTCCGCCGCAATGCCTACGTCACGGCGGGCGGCGTCTACAGCCACCGCTATCTGCGTTGGGCGGTCGAGGTGGTGGGCGCCGAGCGCATCCTGTTCGCGACGGACTACCCGTATCGGCCCGGCCCTGACGGTGGCGTCGAGCGCTTTCTTGCGACCGCCGGGCTCGATCGGGCCGACCAGGAGCGGATCGCCGCCGGCAACTGGGACGCGCTCGTGGCCGGCATCCGTCGCTGACCATCGTCTCGTCCCGATCCCTCGGGCGTGGCGCGAAGCGTACGACTAGCCGGAGCTCTCCCGGAGATCTCGCGACACACCGCCTCCTCTTCGCTCGAACGTCCTCAGGGCACCAGTCCCGGAACCGTGGATTGATCGAGCGTCCAGGTGTCGGAGCCCGCTATGTTGCCGACGAGGAAGCCGGTCTTCACATCGTAGAGATACTGCTGATCCCTGAACTGCGCCTTCCAGACGCTCCACTGCTTCCAATCCATCGGCCCTGAGACCTTCAGCGGATCGGGGAAGCCCTCGAGCCTGAGCTCGCCCCCTTCCTTGCGGGAGGCCGTCGGCATCCAGATGTGGATGAGCCGGCCTTTGTCCTGCGATTCTCCAAGAGCGTTGAACTTCTTGTCCTTGTCGAAGAATCGGATGACGTAGCCCGCCTTGTCCGCGACATAGTCCGTCATGACCATCTCGTTGCGGTTCGAGGGCCTGCTCACGTCCACCGTGACCAGCGTCAGCCTGTAGTGGATGGTCCCATCGGACAGTGGCGAGACGGCGATGGTCTCGGTCTGTTCGACCCCGCCATCGTCGTTCTGGGCGAACTCGAACGATGCCTGGGTGACCGGAAGGTCCTCTTTCTGCTGCTCTTCGCGAGAACAGGCAGCGACCAGGACGGCCAAACACATCGGCAGGAGCAACTCTCGACGGAGCATGGCTGATTCCCCTTCCGGTCCGTGGATGCATCAACGGCGTCTACGCCGCCCTCCAGCCTATCATGGGTACAGTTGTAGAAATTCGCGAGGGTGCGGTGCCGGCGCGGCTCGACTTGGCCCGCGGGTTCCTGATCAGAACCGCAGCAGATACTGGAACTTCGCGAAGAATTGACGCGAGTCGGGCCGCAGGCCGACTTCGGTCGGGGAGGCGAGCAGCAGCGGCCGGTAGTCGTGGTAGCCCAGGCTCGATCCCACGTAGAACAGCGTGAAGGGGTTGATGCGATAGGTGAGAAGCGGCTCGACGTCCATTTCCCTGGTGAAGTCGTCGTACTGAACGATGATCCGCAGGAACAGGTTCCGGCTGAACTGGAGGTTGTTCCTCGATCGGAAGATCCAGCCGCTGAACAGCTTTTCGCCCGTCTTCCGGTGCAGTGTGGAGTACTCGAACGTGGTTGCGAGGACCAGCCGTGGAATCGGCTTCAGCGTGGCGGACAACTGTACGTCCGAGCCGTCTCCCACCACGGGCGTGGCGACGTTCCTGGCCGCGAACTCGCCCCACAGCACCCTCGTGCCCAGCGAGAGCTGACGCGCGAAGCTGGTCGACAGATCGGCCTGCCAACGGCCGATCCCGCGTAAGTCCGTGCCTCGAAGACGCTCGTTCCCACGGAACCAGGAGAGCTTGGCCCGCGTCTGCCCGGTGAGCTGGGCCTGTACGTAGGGCTGGACATACTCGTCCTTCCTGACGCCCGCGAAGTTCCACGTCTTCACCAGCGCCACGTCCGCGTCCACCTGATCGAGCCACCCGTTCAGCGGATATGCCGTGACGTGCGGACTCGCGAACAACCGCCGCTGGTCGTTCTGGGGCACGAATCCGTTCTCGGCCCGGAAGGTGGGGCTGTAGGCCTCGTACTGGAGGTGGAGCTGCCAATGGCGCGAGTCCTCGGCGAGGCGCGCGTACTGGGCGTAGCCCCAGTAGGATTCGCCGTCGAAGACGGCCGTGTGCGCGCCGCGATCGAAGGTCTGTCCGGCCAGCGAGGCGGTGGGACCGGCCGCGTTGGGCTCGTGCGTATGGCTGGCCAGGAGCTGGTACTGGAAGGTCTCGTGGGTTCCCAGATGGAGCTGGAGGTCGGGCCCCGCCACGGTGTTCGCCCCCGGCCCGCCCTCCAGCCGGCGGTCGGTGAAGGTGGCCCCCACGTGCGAATCCTGGGCGAAGTCCTGCTGCACCCGCAGGATATTCGTGAAGCTCCGGCCCGTCTGGCCCACGAAGCTCCCCTCCTCGAACGGAAGGAGAAGGGGCGAGTGTTGGTCCCGGGCCCCCAGGTAGCTCACGCTGGTGCCGCCCGAGCGCAGCGTGAGCTTCGCCGCGGCCTGCGGATCGTTCACCGTCCGCGTGTAGACGGCGTGGATGGGCGTCTGGTAGAGGTCCGCGCCCTCCTGGAAGAAGGGCCGCTTCTCCGGGAAGAAGAGGGCGAAGGTGGTGTCGACGGAGATCTGGGCCGCGTCGGACTCCACCTGGCTGAAGTCGGGGTTGATCGTGACCTGGGCCGTGAGGCCGCGCGGGAAGGCGTACTGGAGGCCCAGCCCGAAGCTCCCCTTCGGCTTGCCCCCGGCGAAGCCCGAGCCCGGGTCGGCGGGATCCCGCAGGCGTGACGCGCTCGAAGCAACCAAAGAGGGGAGCGCCTCCAGGGCGCCCCCGGGCTTGATGCCCTGGATCCCGGTCAGGGTGCCCGACTCGCACAGGAGGCACGGGTCGTGGATGTCGAGCGCCGACCAGCCGTACTCCTCGTAGCTGCCGCGGGGGCGCTTCCGCACGAAGTTGACCCGCCAGCGTTGCTCCTTCGCGTCCGGGAAGCGCAGGCTCGCGAACGGGACCGCCATCTCCACCTGATACCCCGAAGGGGTGATGCGCCCCGACGTGTGGTAGACCATGTCGAACGTGCTGTCCTTCACCGAGCCCACGCGCCGCCAGTCGGCCTGGACCCCGAGCGGGTTCACGTACAGCTCATAGGCCCACGTGTCGTTGCCGTACGTGTCGAGAATGAGGCCGAACACGTCGTCGCCGCTCACCCGGTCGCGGTCGGTCAGCGTGGCCCGGATCGTGGACGGGTCGTCGCACGCAATGAACGCGACGTACAGGTTCCGATTGTCGTAGGCGACGAGAACCTCGCTGCGGCGGGCGGGGCGGACGTCCTCGTCGGGAGTGAACTCGGTGAAGTGGGTCGCTGTCGCGGCACGAGACCAGCCCGGATCGTCAAGGATGCCGTCCACGTGGATCGGCCCCGCAGCGCGGTGGATACGCAGGGTGGGCTTTCGGAGCGGCTGGAACGAGCCGCCGCCCCCGTCCACGGAAGCCCGCGACCCGGAGGCCTCGCAGAAGGCCGCGGCCCGGGTGCCCGCCGGAGCTCGCTGGCCGGCGGCCGGCACCGACGCGTCCGTCTCGTCGCGGCGCGTCGAGCCGGCTCGTGCGCCCTGGGCGCGGGCAGGGAGAGGCAGGAGGGCGGCCGCCAGCAAGGCCGCCGCGGCGACGCGCGGGAACGCGGCCCTCAGCTTCCTCCCTCCCGGGCGGTGGCGCCCATCGGCTCCAGGACGCCCGACTGCTCGCGTACGCCGACGATCTGGTTGAAGGCGTCGTGGTCGTCCGTGTGCGCCCGACAGGATTCCAACTCCGACCTCATCCTCCGGAGGGATCTTCGCTGCACCGACCTGCACCGATGCGTCCACGTGCGGCGGCCTCCGGCCTGTCCGCGCCGACCCGTCGGAGCTATGCGTTCGGTGTGGTGTGCCGCCGAGTTTGGTGGCGGACGCCACTCGAAGCAAGGATGGGATCGCGGAGATGCACGGCTCCATCTGCGGGCTCGGTAGTTAGCCGACACGCCATCCCTCCCACTCGGCGCCCGCTCCGGGTCGACGTCCCGCTGTGAGCAGACATGCGTACGGGGTCGGTGAGGGCGCATATCACGCCTGCGATGGAATCCGGCGTGGGATGGTCGGTGCCGGTCGCTCCTGTGCCCCGCCTCACGAGCCGCGGACCCGCGAGGATCCGCCGCAGCGGCCAAGCTGCTCGTGCCTCTTGTCACTCGCGGTAAGCCGAGAAAGCGCGAGGTCGAAGCCGCCAGAGCCGGGGCCGGGCGGCTGCACGCTTCACGCTCGAGAGTCGGTAGGCTACTTGTATCGGTAGGTGACCCGGCCCCGCGTCATGTCGTAGGGAGAGAGCTCCACCCTGACCGGATCACCTTCGAGAACCCGGATGTAGTGCTTGCGCATCTTGCCGGAGAGGTATGCGAGGATCTCGTGTCCGTTCTCGAGCTCCACGCGGAAGTTCGCGTTGGGGAGCACCTCGTTGACGATTCCTTCGAGTTCGATCGCTTGTTCCTTCGCCATTCGGTTCGCCCCCTGATTCTAGGACCTGCACAGACATTTATTATAACGGAAGCCACTCGGCGGCGTAGCCGTTGGGGCGTCATCACTCAGCAAGAAGGTGCCATGGTCGCTCCAGGACTGCGGTCGGATCGCGATGTTTCCGGGTGATTCCGGTTGAAGCCCGCAATTGGCCGCTTTTCAACGGTGGTCGAGGGCGTCAGGCCTCTCCAAGGGCTGAAATCGGGGGTGGGTATCCACACCTTGGGTTCCACAGGTTGGGCCTTCGCTGCAGAGGCGGCACCAGCGGTTGGCGCTCCAGGGAGATGTGCCTGTAGACACACCCCGGCGCCAGCCGCCTGCAACGGTCGCTGTTCCGTCGGTACGGTGCTCGCTCCACGCCCGTGTCCAGAGTCCGCCGCCGCTGCCGGGGTCAATGCCGCGACAGTAGGGGCGCCAGCGCCGGTATCAGGATTAGTGCGCCTAGGACTACCCACGCTACCCAATGCCCGAAGTTCAGCGTATAGCCGATGCCGAACCGCTTCTCCACCAGCAGCGCCGGGTCTCTCGGGTTGAAGTAGAGGATGCCCCCCTTCCAGTAACGATCTTCCGTGCGGTCTCCCACCGGGACCGCGCCCTGCTGCGGCGCCGATTCCACCGGTCGATGCACCAAGAAGACGAGCAGCAGGATCAGCAACAGCAGTGCCGTCGCACCCAGCGGCAGCGCTGGGGACGGGGACCGCGTCGGTAGCCCTCGCAGCGGTAGCAATCCGCTCCACGTGACGATGCCGGCGACCAGGTATTCGGAGAAGAGCAGCACCAGCAGAATCCGCCGCTCCCGTGCCAGCTCCACTTCGGCCGCTGATCCGGTCGCGTGCACGTGCCGCGTCCACCGGAGGATCCCGATGCCCAACAGCAAGAGCAACCCAACCAGGATTGCGCCCAGTACCAGCGGCCCGTAGACGCCCTCCAGTGTGCGCGTGCTCCAGCCGTTCGGTTGTCCGTCCAGCGTCCAATGCACTGGAAACCGTGCCGGAAGCCGGTACCACTGGGCGTGCAGGTAGAGCGCTCCCGCGGCCAAAATGACGAACGGTCCGATCTGCGCCGGCCAATGGCCCGGCAGGTGAATCTGCCGCGGCTGGAGCCGAGCTTGTCGGGTGCCCGTCGGCTCGACCGCGTGCGGCAGCACATCGGCCCGCGCTCGCAGGAACGCCCAGAAGGAGCCGCCAATCTCCAGGAGAGGGGTCGCGAGCAGCGGCGTGAAGTGTGCGGAGCCCGCACCCCATGCTGCCAGTGCCACGCATGCGAGTGTCACCACCAGCACCCGCGAGCGGTACCGCCTCAGAATCCCCCGGCCGGTCTGACTCTCGCCGAAACGGGCTGGCACCGTCACGGCGAAGAACAACTCCCGCCGCGAGAGCCGCGGCAGCCAAGAGAGCAGTACGCCGATGAACGCCACCAGCACCACGAAGTACCCGCCGATCATCCCGCTCACGTTCGTTAGCTCCTAGCTTCGGTCTTCACCCAGGTGGCCACTTCACCGATCACCTGGACGTCGACGTGCCGCCCCGGCTTCATATACTCGCTCGGTGTCGAGGGCCCGGTCCCTGCTTCGAACAGGTGGTTCAGCGAGGGATACACGTCGTAGGTCACGTTCTTGCGCCCGGACAGGGCCTTCTTCCACAACGCCAGCTCGCTCGGAGGCACCTGGTAATCCCTTCCACCTTGCAGCAGCAGCATCGGGGTATGCAGCCGTGCCGCCACCCGGTCCGGATGGTATCGCCGCAGGCTCAGCCAGAAGGAAGCCGGCATCGGGCGGCCGAGAAAGTCCACCGTAGTGCCCAATTTCAGCGACGGGCTCTCGATCTGCCTGATCGCCGCTTCCGCTTGCGCCACACGCTGTTCCGCCGCTTTCGCGGGCACGTGCTCGCGCGCGTCGATCACTCGGGTCTGCTCGAGCGCCAGCCGCTCTATCGGCGTGACGGCGCCGGCAAGCAGAATGATCCCTGCCACTTGTTCGTCCCCGGTCGCGATCTCCGGCGCCATCGTCGCGCCGAGGCTGTGCCCCAGCACGTAGACCCTGTGCGGATCGACTCTCGTTTCGCGCGCGAGCAGCGCCACCGCCGACCGTGCGTCGTCCACCGTCACGTCGTCGATCGTGAGTCGCGCAGGATTGCTGCTGCTCTTCGCCCCGTATACGTACGTCCTTTTCGCATAGCGCAGCACCGCCAACCCTCGCTCCGCCAGCCCCCAAGCTATGTCCTTGAGCGGCTTGTTCGGCCCGATTGTCTCGTCCTGGTCTTCGGGCCCCGACCCTGCCACCAGCACCACTCCGGGAAAGGGACCCTTGCCCTTCGGCATCGTCAGCGTCCCCGGCAGCTTCCATCGCCCCGTCCTTACGGTCACCGGCGTTTCGATGAAGTTCTCCTCCCGCGAATAGGCCGGCGCCTCCCGTGCTGCCGCGTCATCAGGCCGGAAGAACATGCCGGCGATCCGTCCGGCAGCGTCGAACGTGAGAGTCACATCGAGGTCGGCACGCGCGAACTGGCAGACGAGGACGACACGGGTCCGGTGGTCTGCAACCACGACGCCGCGAATCCGTTCGAATTCTCCCGCCTTCGCTTCAAGTCCCCTCCATACGGCGGCCAATCGCGCTTCGGGGAGCGCCGTGCGCATCCGGTTGTCGAAACGCGCAGTCACTTTCCCGAATTCGCCAGCCACGAGCTCCTGCACCGCCGCGCGGGCCGCTTTCGCCGAGCCTTGAGGGCCGACCTCCTGGGCAACAACCGGTGCCGCCAGGCCCACCACGGCCACCAGACCGAGAAGCGTCGCGATTCGGTTCATCTCCCTGTTCCTCTCCACAGCTTGAGCGCCAGCACCTCGAATTCGCTTGTTACAGTCCCCTGGCTCAGTCCGTCCGCGGCCGCCTTGGCCATCAGAGCCTCAAGCCGTCGTGAGAACCGCATTCGCACCTGCGCGTCCGGCCGCCGCCCACTGCGCTCCACCACCGTGGCACCGCGCCCGCGTCGCAGCTCCAGCCAGCCCTCCTCGGCCAGTTCGCGGTACGCCAGCGCCACCGTGTTGTAGTGCACCCCCAGGTCAATCCCCAGCTGCCGCACGGGCGGCAGCCGTTCGCCCGCGGCCAGCTCTCCGGCCACCAGCAGCGCCCGGAGCTGCGCTACGATCTGCGCATACGCCGGCACGTCCGATCCGAGGTCGATTCGAAGAATCGGTGCTTCATCCATGAGCATTTGCACGATTGTATAATGTATCTGTACAATAGTCAATTGCCACTGTTGCGTTTCCAAGGTGTAGATCGTCGGATTCACGGGACGCGCGAGTTGCTCAGATGCCGCCTCGAGGGCACCGAACAGCTCACCGTAGGTCAATCGATCACTGACGATCGTCAGGTCGATGTCGCTGGTACCTGTGTCGGCGCCTCTCGCCGTCGACCCGAAGACGAAGGCCACCACGATGTCGCCCTCCAGCGGAGACAGTGCTGCAAGAAGGACATCACGAAGGCCGAACGTCTTGAGCACGATGCCCCGCAACTCAGGGAAGATCGACGCCGCCTCGTTGGCCCGGTAATGCTTCTGCCTTCCGACACGGGACACGGTCACGAGGCCGGCGGCCTCCAGGCGAGCCAACTCGCGTTGAACCGCCCCGCTGCCCGCACCTACCCACGCGATGATCTCGTTAGCGTAGAAGCTGCGGTCGGGGCGACCGAACACCCCATATTGGGTACGATCAAGCTGCATGCTGGATGGCGAGCTCCCGGACACGCCCGTCCGTGTTTCCACACCCTGGCTGCCTCCTCCAACCAAGGCGGGGCGGCGCGCTTGCAGGACTCTTACGAGCTACCGGGCAATCTTCCCGCCTCCAGGCCTTCCAGAAGCTCCAGGAGGCCCGTGGCCTCCCAGGACCGATTCCGCTTCGAGGCCGACAGTGGCGCCAGGATGCCACATCGCTCGAGTTGCTGGAGCGCCTGGTGGATCGCCGCCTTGGCCCTCCCCGTGGCCGCGGCCGCTACCGGCGCGGTGATCACCGGATGTGCCGGCAGGACGTCGATGACTGCCCAGGCGGCCGCGTCGGACCTCGGCGCGTCCCCTGCCGCCAACTGCCCACGCCATGCCTCCATATGTGCCGTCACCGCATCGAGGTAGGCCTCTGCCAGGCGCGAAGCTTGGGCGGCAGCGATGGCGAACTG
>JAJDNC010000026.1 GCA_022340865.1 Gemmatimonadota bacterium | reverse complement strand
GAGCTGGTAGACCGCGCGCACCAGCGCGCCGGACTTGGGCTCGATCCAGAGGGCCCCGGTGATGCGGTGCACATCCGCCTCCCGGGGAATCACGTCCAGCTCCACCGTGAGCAGGCGCCTGCCGTCGGGGAGGTTCAGGGTGAGGGTGTCCCCGCTCCGGTATCGGTACAGCGTATCCGCACCCTGAGCCAGCGGGTGGGCGAACCAGAAGTCGGAGGAGTCAGGCCGCGACAGGTCCGAGGATTCGTCATTGGTGAGGCCGAAGAAGAGGCGGTCACCGCCGGGCTCGAAGGGGTCGTCGATGGTGAGGTCGTCCATCCAGCCCAGAGCATCGTTCGCGTCCTTGCGGCCCGGGTACTCGGATCGGGCGCCCAGCACCTGGATCAGCGCGTCGTGGTCCCGGTCCCAGAAGGCCCTGACGGCGGACTCGTTCCGGTAGAGGGTCCGGTCCTTGAGGGGCGTCCGGATGCTCGCGGCGATGCGTTGCTTGATGACCGCCGTGTACCGCGCCACCGAGCTGTCCACGGACTGCCAGTTGGCCTGCGCGGCCCGGAAGAGCCGCTCGGCGGTGGGGTCGAGGAAGGCGTCGGGGGCCAGGGGGCGGGTAGCCTGTGCCCGGAGGCCCGAGGGCACGGCGCCGAGTCCCGCCGCCAGCATCACCGCGAGGCAGGCTCTCACGACGGACCTCCTTCCGCATGGTCGAGGCGGAGCTCCTTCACGTCCCGCCAGCGCACCAGGATCCACGGGCGGGGGCCCGCCTCGTCGCCGAGGATCATGACCCCCTTGTTGCCCTCGTCCACGTCGTTGGAGCCCTCCAGCTCCACGACGCGGCCGTCGTTCAGCGTCACCCGGGCACCACGGATCCGCCCGCGTCCGGCGTCGGCCCCCGCCCTCTCCCCGCCAGCCCCCGTCACGAGCCGGAGAGGCACGATGCGGGCGATGTCGCCGAGCTCGATGTCGAACCTGACGTGGTCCCGGATCCCGTCCAGGACCTCCCACGAGGACGCCTCGTCGGCGTCGAAGCGGATCCGCCCCGCGAGCTGTCGGCCGGCCAGCGTCATCACGGTGCCCCGGAGGGGACGGCCGCCGTCGAAGGCGTCGTAGCCCACCGCGTGCGCCGGAGGATGGAAGCGCACCGACTGGAAATTCCCCCAACCCAGCTCCACCGCGCCCAGATCCGGATCCGAGATGTCGATGCCGTCGTTTCTCGCCGTCACGTCCTCGGATCCCGTGAGCTCGACGGTGTCGCCGTCGGAGGTGACGACGAGGACCCCCTGCCCCGTCCTCTCGATGCTCGAGATCCTGCCGAAGGGGATCTTCCGCTCCCCGCGCGCTCCGCGTCCCACCAGCTCGTCGGTGGTGAGGATCTTGTCCCTGTCCCAGCCGATGAACCCCGTGTACTCGTCTCCCCGCCGATCTCTCACCGTGCCGTGGATCCGCTCTCCCGGCGGTCGGGCCCCTCGGGGCGCCGGACCGAAGTCGACGGCGGCCAGGTCCGACCACTCGAGATCCACCTCACGCCGCCCCGGCGCCTCCACGACGATCTTCCGGACCTCCGGCCCCAGGTCCGTGAAGCCGCCCGTCAGCGCCACCTCCTGCCCCGACTTCAGCACCAGGCGCACCGAGTCCCTTCCCTCGGGAACCAGCCGGCGGATGTGACCGAAGCGGACGCCGGAGGCGACCCAGCCGGGAAAGCCCTCCAGGGCGTCGGGCCAGGAGATCCTGAACCCCTGGACGTCGATGACCCGGTCCGGGGGAACCTCGGCGGAGTCCGCTCCGTCGTTCCAGACGCGGAAGTCCACGCTCTCCAGGCTCACGTGCTTGCTGCCGTTCAGGAGGTCGACCCAGCTCCCCTCGTTCCTGTCCCAGCGGATGAACCCCTCGAGGACCTTCCCGTCCCTGGTCTCCACGCGGCCCCAGATACGCCCGGCGCCCTGGGCCAGGGCGCACGTGGGAAGCGACAGGAGGAGAGCGAGGGCCAGGACGGGTCGGTGCACGGCGGTCGCGTTGGTGGGCTCGGGAGGAGGACGTCAGCCCCTACGAGGGTGAAGATATCGGGGTTTCGGTGGAGACGGCGAGCGCCGGAGGGCCCCTGCCCCCTCACGTATCACTTGAAAGGCTTCGGCACCACCACCATTGCCACGGCAAGTGCGGCGCCCAGCACGACTGCCATTATCGCAAGGGGAGGAGGTGGTTGCTCGGTCACCACGAAGGCGCGTGCCACCTGCACGCGTTCCTGCTGCGTCATGGCCGTGTCGTCCTGCACCGGCGTCCCCACCAGCACGGAGTCGTCCTCCATTCGGGCGTGGTAGAGGATCATGTACCGGGTGCCGGCCGATGCGGAGTCGCTCGGAGGCTCCACCTTGAGCCACACCTTGTCACCCATTGGTGGCGCCTGGGTCAGCGGCACCCACTCCCTCGTGGCGCATCCCGACGCGATCGCCACCACGGCCATCGCCATCAACGTGGCGTAGGCCCGCCGCACGAGTCTCTTGAAGGGCCAGCTCTTCGTGATCATGGGTCGCCTCCAGCTGTCGCAGGGTATCCGGAGACAAAGTGCAACAGCGGGGCGCAGACCGTCATACGTGCGCGTACGTAGCTGCGGAGGCCGTTGACGTAGGAACGTCCCAGGAGTAGGGCCCGAGCCTACTTCCCCGACTTCACCTTCACCCAGTGGTCGGTGAGGACGGTGCCCAGCCGGATCGTTATCGAGTCGGTCGTGAAGATCGCGTGCACCCCGTCCACCGGCAGATCGAACGAGATCGAGCCGCCCGTGCCCACCGTCGCAGGGGACGACCCGTCCAGGTTCGCCTCGATTCCCGCTAGGCTGCGGAGGGCCGGGCGGCAAGCAGGCCCTCGCCGCGAGTCGGATTCCCCCGTCGCGAGCGCCGAACGTCAACGAGCGAGCGACAATTCGCCTCGCAACAATAGGGCCGGCCTGTCCCGGATGGCTCGATCGCAACAGGTGAGCAGGAGGCGGGTCAGCTCCTCCGGATGCGACCCTGCCCGCGGTGCCCGAATCACCGGACCGAAGTCGACCCTGAGCCGTCCGCGCTCCCACCTGGGGAAGACGGGCAGCAGCGGAACCCCCGCACATGTGGCCAGGCGGCCGGGGAGCGACCAGAAGCGCCTGCGGCGCCCCAGGAAGGGCACCGTGATTCCTTCATCGGAAGCGCGCACGTCCGCGATCACGACCGCGCGTCCACCGGCGCGCAGGTGCTGGACCAACTTCCGCAACTCGAGCACGCCGGGGCGCACCAGCGCGTGCCCTCCGACGCGCCTTTCCCACCGTTCCGGTGCGACCACGAGCGCGAACCGGGTGAGACCGCACCAGGCACCGAGGAGCCGAGCCCATGGGGAGTGACATATCGCCATCACGTACCCCGAGACCGGGGCCCCCGCGGCGGAGGCCGACACCAGCTCGGTGGCGGGCCCGCGGAGACGTGTTCGCAGGACCAGCTCCAACACCTTCCTCATCAGCTGGGCGAACCATACTTCCCGCAACGTCCGGGTCCGGCCGGCCGGAGCATGCGTGATCACGAGTGGCGTCTGCGCCAGACCGCAGAAGACGGCGAGGCTGTGAACCGTCGAGATGAGCACGGCCAGCGCCCTGCAGAGCACCGTCATCCCCCTGACCGCACAGTGCCCGGGGGCGAGGTTGAACGAGATTCGCCGTCGCCCCGGATCGAGGGAGGTACGCGCAGCCCGAAGCTCGCTCCCCTGGGTTCGCCCTCTCGCGCAGCGCATGACGCACATGGGTCGCCTCCACCTTTCGCAGGTATCTGGCAACAGGGTAAGGAGCCCTCGCGCCGGTCTTGATACGCATCGCTACGTAGGCCCCGGGCTCTTCCCACGTGTCAATGGCGCTACATCGTGTCGCAGACGCACATTGGAAAACGGTACCAGCGCATCCCCCCGGCGCGGTTCACCTGTCCACCCCTTTCATCCCAGGTGCCGTATGAGGAGATGCCGCGCGGTCGTCCTCCTGCTCGCCAGCTTCCCCGCCGTCCTCGGCGCGCAGGCCCCGAACGACTCCACCATGACCCCCGAGCAGTTCCTGGCCACCCTTGCCCCCACGAGCGGCCGGGTAACGGTCGGCAAGGACCTCGCAACGCTGAACGTGCCGGACAACTTCCGCTTCATCGGACCGGAGAGCAGCAAACGGCTTCTGGTCGACGCTTGGGGCAACCCGCCGGTGGTGGCCGAGGGCGTCCTCGGCATGCTCTACCCGGCCGACGTGAACCCCGTGGCGGACACCGGCTGGGGCGTCGTCGTCACCTACTCGGAAAGCGGCTACGTGGACGACAAAGGGGCGGAGTCCATCGACTACGACAAGCTGATGAAGTCGATGAAGAAGGAGGTCGAGAAGGGCAACAAGGAGCGCGTCAAGCAGGGATACGAGCCGCTGCACCTGGTGGGATGGGCCGAACCACCCCGCTACAACGAGGCGACGCACAAGCTGTACTGGGCGAAGGAGCTGGACTTCGAGGGCAGCCCGCAGCACACCCTGAACTACAGCGTGCGCATCCTCGGTCGACGCGGTGTGCTGGTCCTGAACGCCGTGGCCGGAATGGATCAGCTCACCGCGGTCGCCGCCACCGTCCCGTCAATGCTGGCGTTCACAGACTTCAATCAAGGCAATCGCTACGCGGACTACCGCGAAGGCGTCGACCCGAAGGCAGCATTCGGCATCGCGGGTCTCATCGCCGGGGCCGCGGCCGCCAAGGCCGGACTGTTCAAGGGCCTCTGGCTCGCCATCCTCGGGCTCAAGAAGGTGCTCATCGTCGTGGTCGCGGCGGTAGCCGGGTTCTTCAAGAAGATCTTCGGCAGGAAGACGGCCCGCCCCGGCGGTGCTACAGGATGATGGCCAGCGGCAGCAGGACGATGTAGGCCAGCACCAGCAGAAGGGGGGCCGCCGTGATGGAGCCCCTGGCCAGCAGCCAATAGCCGATGCTCATGGTGATCAGCCCGGAGACGCCCAGGAGGGCGTTCACCCGGGTGAAGCTCAGAGGGCCGCGCTCGGCGCCCTTGGTGGGGGTCCTGTTCGCCATGACGGCCGAATGCTACCGGGACGGCCGCTTCGGGTCAACGACGGGCCGATGCCCTGCCCTGCTCACTCCTCCTCCTCCTCTTCCTCCTCCTCCCCGGCCAGGATGTCCCGCAGCTCCTCGGAGGTGATGTCGAGGAGCGATGCCGCGGCGTCCTCGTCCCCCCTGGAGCGCTCCAGGGCCCGGTGCACGTGTCGGGACACCGCGGAGGCCAGCGTGAAGTCCTCGCCATGCACGGCCTCGGTCCCCAGGACCAGGTGGTCCGGGCCGATGATGGTGCCCCGCGCGAGGATGGCCGCCCGCATGAGCGCGTTCTCCAGCTCGCGGACGTTGCCGGGCCATTCGTACCCGCGCAGCCTCGCCATGGCCTCGTCCGAGATGCGGCGCACGTCGCGATGGGTCTCCCGGCGGATCCTGCCCAGGAGCGCCTCGGCGATGAGCTCGATGTCGCCCGGGCGCTCGCGGAGCGGCGGGACGCGGATCTCCACGACCTTGAGGCGGAAGTACAGATCCTCCCGGAACTCCCCGTCGACGACGAGATCCTCCATGGGCTGGTGCGTCGCGGCGATGACCCGGGCCTCCGTGATGCGGGGCGCCTCTCCCCCCACGGGATAGAATCGCCGCTCCTGGAGGACGCGGAGCAGCTTGGTCTGGAACTCGGGGCTGGTGTCGCCGATCTCGTCGAGGAAGATGGTGCCGGTGCCGGCCAGCTCGAAGTACCCCCTGCGGGCGCCCGCGGCCCCGGTGAAGGCCCCCTTCACGTGCCCGAAGAGCTCGGACTCGAGGAGTGTGTCGGTGAGGGCCGTGCAGTTCACGGCGATGAACGGGTCCTCGGCGTGGAGGGAGTGGTCGTGGATGGCCCTGGCGATGACCTCCTTGCCGGTCCCCGTCTCCCCGCGCACCAGCACCGTCGCCCGGTTGCGGGACAGGATCCCGATGGTCTTGTAGATCTCGATCATCGCGGGGTCCTTCCCCACCAATCCCCGGCGCCCGCCGGCCCCCTCGAGGTCCTCCTCCTCTTCCAACGGCCCACCGTCACCCTCACCGACGAGGGCGCGCTCCCGGAAGCACCGCTCGGCGAGCGCGAGCAGCGTCTTCGGATCCACCGGCTTCACCAGGAAGTCGAAGGCGCCGGCCTTCATGGCGGTGACGGCGGTCTCCATGTCCTCGTGCCCCGTCATCACCACGACCTCCATCCCCGTCGTTCCCTCCCGCAGGCGGCACAGGAGGTCGAGGCCGCTCATGCCGGACATGCGCACGTCCGTCACCACCAACCCCGGATCGAAGGCGCTCACCCGCGCCAGCGCCTTCTCGGCGCTGTCCGCGACCTCCACGTCGTAGCCGGCGTGGGCGAGGCGGGTGCGGTACACCTCGAGGGCATCGGTGTCGTCGTCGACGATGAGGATGCGTTCGCTCATGACTTCCCTCCGGGGCCGTTTACCCCACGGGGCCCCCCGGGTCCATCGTCCTCGGTGCCGTCCCCCCACCACGTTGCGTCGTCCGGGGCTTCTCCGGCCCTGAGACGTGCCATGTGCTCCCGGTTCCTGGACCGGCGCATGCGCACCATGAACAGCAGCGCCAGGCCCAATGCCATCCAGAAGACCGCCGAATGCGAGAACACGAAGAGCCACCCATAGCGGGTGCGGACGTCCCGGCGCCAGGCCTGCTCGAACTGGCCGGAGGTCACGCCGAAGGTGGTGCGCAGCGCCTGCTCGAAGGAGCCGTCTGCCCGCCACCGGCCGAGAAAGATCGCGAGGCCCCGGGTGCCGCCCTCCCGCAGGAGGAACGCCACGGCGCTGGCCGCCAGGAGATAGGCGGCGTCCGCCGAAACCTCGTCCCGCGGCCAAGACAGGGAGAGGGAGTCCAGCGGAGGCGTCCGGCCCAGGGCCAGGAGCAGTCGCAGACGCCACGCCTGGGACGCGTCCCAGCCGCCGGAGGCCCACTCGGCGTACCCCTCGTCGAACCACCGCGGGATCAGCGTCTCGCCCAGGTACTGGTGGAGCCCGAGGTGAGCCCATTCGTGGCGCAGGATCGTGCGTCCCCGGGTATCCACGAGGCTGCGTCCCTCCCGTGTGGGCACCACCATGAGGTTCTCCTCTGGGACGGACACCGCCGCCCGCCATTCCGGCACCGAGGTCCCCATGACGGCGTTGAACGCCGCCTCCGAGGGCGTGAGCATCACCCTCACGCCCCGCGGAAGCGAGTCGGGGATCCCGGGCAGCGGCGGCTCGGACTCCAGGATCTGCCGGACTCGCATCGCGATCAGCGAATCACGGGCCGTGAAGTGGATCCGGGTGCGCGCTCCCGCCAGCACCCGATACGCGACGCCGTCCAGGGTGTCGGGCAGCTGCTGGGCCAGCGCCGGCGACGGAGCCGCCGCGGCCACCGGCCACGCGAGCCACAGGAGCAGATGCAGGGGCGCGCCACGCACGAGCCTCACCCGCTCTCGAGCATCTCCAGGTTCGAGCGCACCGCATCGTTGTGCGGGTTCAGATCCAGGGCGCGGCGCCAAAGCAGAAGGGCGACGTCACGATCGTTCTCCTTGTACGCCAGCGTACCGAGGCGCAGGTAGATGTCGTCACCCAGCCGAGGAGACAGCTTCACCGCCTTCTCGTATTGGGCGCGCGCACCCTCGGCGTCCCCGCGCGCGTACGCCTGGTCCCCCAGGTTCTTGTGCGCCTGCGGAGGCGGCGGGCTGACCATCACCGCCCGCTTGTAGAGTGCTTCCGCCGCCGCCATCTCCCCCCGCCGCTCCAACACGGCCCCGGTGTTCACCAGGATGGGCCCGGAGTCCGGGTAGTGGCCGAGACCCTCGCGGCCCACCGCCACCGCATACTCCAGGTCTCCCGCCACGGCGGACGCCAGCACCGTATAGGCGTAGTAGATGGCCGAGGGATTCTTGAGCTTCGGGGACGTGCGGTATTGGCGCAGCTCCGCGAGTGCCTTGTTCGCTTCCCTGTCCTTGAGGTGCACGATCCCCTTGAGCAGGTGGATGTCGGGGTCGTCGGGCTTCGCCTCCAGGGCGAGGTCGAGCGCCTCCAGTGCCTCGCCATAGCGACCCATGAGCTCGAGCACCAGCGCACGGTTCCTCTGCACCGACGAGCTCCGGCCGGCGGGCTGGGGCACCGCTTCGAGGTGCTCGAGGGCGTCCTCGAAGTGGCCGGAGCGGAACGAGATGAGCCCCAGCATGAAGTGCGCCCGCGCCTGCTTGTGGTCGATCTCGAGGGCGGCCTCGAACTCCCGTCCGGCATCCTCCATCATCCCCGAGCGGTAGAACGCGACCCCCAGGTTCAGGTGCTCCTGCAGGTGCGCGTCGCCTCCGGTCTCGGCCGCGGTGGAGCGTTCGCCGGCACGGCTCACGAAGCCCGCCTGGATGAGCCCGTAAAGGGCCTTGCCGGTGTCGAACTCGACCAGCCCGGCCTCGTTCATCACCTCGGCGACGGTTCGCACCCCGTCGACGAACGGCAGGATCTTCTTCTGGTCGCGGGTGAGCTCGACGTCGCCCTCGGTCTCCTCCGGGCGCTTGTCGAGCTGAAAGACCACATCGAAGGAGGCGATCTTCTTCTCGATGAGGCTCCACTCGTCCACCCGGCGGGCTCCCTCCAGCAGGAGGGCGTCGGGGTTGATGTCCACGAGGAAGATGCCCTCCTCGTCCGGGCGCTGATCGGGATCGAAGTGGAACGAGCCCTGGTTCCACGTGAAGAGGTGGTAGACCGCCTCTTCCACCTGGAGCTGGATGTACTTCTTGAGGTCCTCCTCCGTCAGGCTCCCCTGCGCCATGAGGATCTGGCCCAGGCGCCTGCCCCTGTCCTTGGCCTGCTTCTCCATGGCGTCGGAGAGGTCCTTCCGGGTGACGACGTGGTTGCGCACGAGGAGCTCACCCAGGCGGTCGGCCCGGTTGAGGACCGAGGCGTAGATGACCCGCCCGTTCTCGAAGTAGATGTAGCCGAAGTTCGACCGGTCCGTGATGGACAGGCATCCGGTCTTGCGGCCCATGCCGAGGAGCTGACAGATGTCCGCCAGGCTGACGTCCTGGAGCGCGCCTTCGATGGCCATTACTCGAGCTCCTCGAGGAGAAGATCCTCGATGCGCGGCCAGACGAGGACCACGTTCTCGCCGGACGGGAACCACTTCCCTCCCTTCCGTGGCGCCTCTGTGTGGCTCGGGGCGGAGGCGACCTTACGGCCTCTTCCGGCGCTCTTGTCCCGGGGGGCTGCATGCGCGCCCTCCGCCGCGGCGACCTTCTCCGGCGGGCCATCCGCCTCGGCGACCTTCTCCGGCGCGCCATCCGCCGCGGCCGCCGCCTCCGGTGCGCCCTCCGCCGCGGCGACCTTCTCCGGCGGGCCAGGCTCGGACGGGCTGCTCGGCGTGCCCACCTCGACTTCGTCCAGAGAGGGGAGCACGGGAGGGGCGGAGTCCACGATGTGGGTGTCCCAGAGCCCTGCCTTCGCCTCGGGTCGCGGGGCCTCCACCATGTGCAGGTCGCCCTGGCCGCTGCCCGTCTCCAGCTCCAGGACCAACCCCCCCTCGAACCGCGAGCGCAGCCGCTCGTCGATCTTGGCGATGCGGGTGGGGGGCCGGTCCGCGGCGAGCATCACGCGGGCTCCCCGGCGCTTCAGGGCCTCGAAGAGGTGGAAGAACTCGTCCTGGGCACGCTCCGTCTCGGAGAGCGCCTCGAGGCCGTGCACCAGGAGCAGGTCCACGGTCCACCACCGCTCCCGCCACGCACCCGCGACGCCCTCGCTGAGGGCACGGATGAAGTCCTGGGCGAATTCCCGCACCGACGTGACGGCCATGCGCGCGTCGGCATGCCCCTTCTGGAACGTGCGTCCCACGGCACCCAGGAGCGTGCGCCCCCGCTCCGACCGATCCGACCACACATAGAGAGGGCTGTACTCGGGTCGCTCGGCGCCCAGGATCTGGTCGGCCGCCTTGAGCGCCATCTTGGGATAGTCCTTGAGGCGCTCCAGGGTCGGCCCTCTGTCGAGCTTCGGGAAGGGGCGCTGACGCTCCCGCACCGACGTCAGCAGCGTCTCCGCCTCGTCCAGGCGCTCCGGGTCCTTCACCACATCCTGGGCCGCGTCGTACCAGGGGTTTCCCAGGCCGTCGAGCTCCCGGTCGATGGCCCTGAGGCGCTGGACGTCGGCCTTGAACGTCTCGATGACGCCCTCCCAATCCTCGGGAGGCTCGGACCCCGCCTGGTAGGCCTTCAGCCTCTGGGCCGAGTAGCCCTCCCGCTCGGCCGCGTCGATGGCCTCCTGGAACGTCTTCTGCCAGGGCTCCTCCTTCTCTTCCACGGCGCCGCCGACGGCCTGCACCAGCTCCTCGAGGAAGGCCCCCAGGTCACCCTCCGCCCCCGCCACCGTCACCGCGCTCTCGTCGCCCATGAGGAGCGAGACCTCGTCCGCGGTGACCTTCCGGTCCTCCAGATCCTGCCTGGCGAACACCTTGTTCAGCGCGCCGGTCAGCTCGCGCACGTTCCTGAAGGGGTAGCGCGCCAACGCCTCGGCCACGCCCACCTCCAGCGTCTGGCCCCGCTCGTCGCACTTCCTGCGGATGATGGCGACGCGCGTCTCGAACTCGGGGGGGCCGATGTCCACGATGAGGCCCCCGGAAAAGCGCGACACCAGCCGCGCGTCCAGCCCATTGATCTCCGCCGGGGGACGGTCGCTGGCGAGCACGATCTGACCGCCCGCCGTGGAGAGCTGGTCCAGGGTGCGCAGGAGCATCTCCTGGGCTTCGGGCTGCCCGGCGAGGAACTGCACGTCGTCGAGGAGCAGGATGTCCAGGTCCACGAACCTGCCCTTGAAGCCGTCCTTGTCGCCGCTGCCCAGGGCTTCGGCCAGGCCCTCCAGATACCCCTCGAGCGCCATGTACTCGATCTTGCGGTCCGGCGTGTTGCGGATGGAGTGATGCGCGATGGCCGTGAGGATGTGGGACTTCCCCAGACCCGAAGCCGAGTAAACGAACAGCGGGTTGTAGCTGGTGCCGGGGGAGTCCGCCGCACGGTGCGCGGCAGCGCTGGCGAGCCGGTTGGCCGGGCCCACCACGAAGGAATCGAACGTCAGCTTGGGATCGAGATCCGTCATCACCGCCGCAGGTCTGAGGCTGCCGCCAACTCGACACGGTCGCGGGCGGAGGCCTGATGCTAGGTGCAACTCTAAGTATCGGCCGCCGCACGCTGGAAAAAAAGGGCTGTCTTCAAGGCTTTTCGCGGTCCCGAGCCCATGCCGCCACGTCCGCCAGATCCGGGGGAAGGGGCGCCCGGAAGCGCATCGCCTCCCCTGTCACGGGGTGATCGAAGGCCAGCTCCGCCGCGTGGAGAAAGTGGCGGGGCGTGCGGCGGGCCAGCTCCCGGGCCCACCCGAGGTCGGGGCCCCCCATGCCGCGCTCCCAGCCCACTCCATACGCCTGGTCACCCACGACCGGATGCCCCACGTGCGCGAGGTGGACCCTGATCTGGTGGGTGCGCCCGGTCTGCAGGGCCACGTCCAGCAGGTCGGCACGGCGCCACCGCTCCCGCACCCTCGCCCGCGTCAGCGCCCGGCGTCCCGAGGCCACCACGGCCATCCGTTGTCGGTTGCGGGGGTCCCGCCCGATGGGGGCGTCCACCGTCATGGGCGACTGCGGGAGATGTCCCCAGCACGCGGCCTGGTAGATGCGGCGCACCCGCCTGTGGCGGAGGGCATCGCTGAGGGCCAGGTGCGCCCGGTCGTCCTTGGCCACCACGAGCAGTCCCGACGTGTCCCGATCCAGGCGGTGCACGATGCCGGGACGCAGGCGTCCGCCGACGCCGGACAGGTCCCGCACGTGGTGGAGCAGCGCGTTCACCAGCGTCCCCGAGCGATGCCCCGGGGCCGGGTGCACCACCATGCCGGCGGCCTTGTTCACCACGACGACGCTCGGGTCCTCGTAGACCACGTCGAGGGGAAGGTCCTCGGGGCCGATGTCCACCGGCACGGCTGCCGGAATCTCCACGCTGATGCGGGAGCCGGCAGCGACCCGGTCGGACTTGCGGGCGGCGCGCCCGTCCACCGTCACGTGCCCCTCCTCCACGAGGCGCTGCACCCGCGCCCGGGAGAGGCCGACGTGCTCCGCCACGAACCGGTCCAGGCGGGCGTCCTCGCCGGGCGGCACCTCCACGACCTCGGTGCGGGGGCCCGGAGTCGAGGCCGTGCTTCCCGCCCCGGTGCCCGACGGCCCCTTCCCTCGGCCACCGACCTCGGGGTCGGTCACCGCGGCCTCACCCCACCGTGGCCGAGGCCCGCAGCGCGATCCTGGCCGGGACCCCGTCGATGTCGGTGTCGCGAACGTGCTCGAAGCCGTCGGAGATGCCCTCGTCGCCCACCGTGACGGAGACGGCGAGGGTCTCGCCCGCGATGAAGACCTGGTGCGTCCGTGCCGCCCCCTGTACGGCCTCGGAGCCGGCGAGGGCCAGCTCGATGCGGTCGGTGATCTCGAGGCCCGCGTCCTTCCGCAGGCGCTGGATGCGGTTCACCAGCTCCCGCGCCATCCCCTCCGCCCGGAGCTCGTCGTCCAGCGCCGGGTCCAGGGCCGCCGTGTAGCTCCCGTCCTCCTTCACCACCAGGTCGCCGGTGGCCTCCTGCACCACGTCCAGGTCGCCCGGCTGGAGCGTGTGCCGCTGTCCGTCCAGCTCGATCTCCACCGCCGCGCCACCGCGGAACGCGGCCAGCGCCGCCTGGTCCAGACCCCGGATGGCGTCCGCGGCCACCTGGGTGCGCTTCCCGAAGCGGGGACCGAGCTCGCGGAAGTTGGGGCGGGCCACCAGCCGCACGATGTCCTCGGCGCTCTCCAGGAACTCCACGCTCTTCACGTTCAGCTCGTCCCGGACGAGGTCGAGAAGCGCTCCGTGCAGGGAGCGTCCCCCGGGCACCACCGCGTACAGGATCCGCAGGGGCTGGCGCACCCGGATCTGCACGTCCTCCCTGGCGGCGCGCCCCAGCGACACCAGCGTGCGCGCGGCCTCCATGTCCGCCTCCAGCTCGGCGTCGGACGCGCCGGAGTGCGCCGGATAGCGCTGCAGGTGGACGCTCTCCTCCGTGAGGGCCCGGTGCATCCAGTCCGACGAGAACGGCGCGCACGGGGCGGCCAGCAGCGCCACCGTGCGCAGGGCGTCCCACAGGGTCCGGAACGCCGCGCGGGCGTCGGCCGCGTCGGTGTTGCCCCAGAAGCGGGGACGGCACCGGCGCACGTACCAGTTGGAGAGGTCCTCGACGACGAAGTCCCCCAGCGTCCGGTATGCACGGGTGATCTGGTAGCCGTCCATCGCCTCGGTGATGGCCCGCACCACCGTGTCCAGCCGGGACAGGAGCCAGCGGTCGATGAACGGTCGCTCCGCGGGCTGCGGATCGGCCTCCGACGCGTGCCACTCCTCCACGCGGGCGTACAGCGCGAAGAAGCGGTACGTGTTGAACAGCGTGTCGAAGAACTTCCGGGAGGCCTCGCGCACGCCCGCCGGGTCGTACCGCTTGGGCACCCACGGGCTCGACGAGGTGATCAGGTACCAGCGCACGGCGTCGGCGCCGTGCTCTCCGATGGCGTCCCAGGGGTTCACGACGTTCCCCTTGGACTTGGACATCTTCTGCCCGTCCACGTCGAGGATCAGGTCGTTCACCACGACGTTGAGGAACGCGGGGCCCCGGCCCAACATGGTGGAGATGGCCAGGAGCGAGTAGAACCAGCCCCGGGTCTGGTCCAGCCCCTCGCAGATGAAGTCCGCCGGGAAGTGCGACTCGAAGTCCTCGACGTTCTCGAAGGGATAGTGCCACTGCGCGTAGGGCATGGCACCGGAGTCGAACCAGACGTCCACGACCTCGGGGGTGCGGTGCATGACGCCCCCGCACTCGGGACACGCGAAGGTGATCTCGTCGATGAAGGGCCGATGGGGGTCGAAGTCGTCCGGGAGGGGGCCGGCCAGCTCGGAGAGCTCGGCCAGGGATCCCACCACGTGCAGGTGGCCCTCGTCGCACACCCAGAACGGGAGGGGCGTGCCCCAGTACCGGTCCCGGGAGAGCGCCCAGTCCACGTTGCCGCGGAGCCACTCGCCGAATCGCTTCTCCCCCACCTCGGGGGGGAACCACGAGATGCGGTCGTTGTTGGCGATGAGCTGATCCTTCAGCGTGGACGTGGCGGCGAACCACGAGTCGCGTGCCACGTACAGCAGCGGTGACCCGCACCGCCAGCAGTGCGGGTAGCTGTGCACCGACGTGCCGATGTGGAAGAGCCCGCCGCCGCGGCGGAGCTCCTCGACCAGGAGGGGGTCGGCATCCTTGACGAACATCCCTCCCACCACGGGGATCGACTCGACGAAGTGCCCGGCCTCGTCCAGGGGATTCAGCATGGGGAGATCGTGGCGCTGACCGGCCGCGTAGTCGTCGGCCCCGAAGGCCGGCGCCATGTGCACGATGCCGGTGCCCTCCTCGGCGCTCACGAAGTCCTCGGCCACCACCGTCCAGGCGTTGCCGACGTGCTCGGGCGCGGGCACCAGGTCCAGGGGCCTGCGGTAGCGCAGCCCCGCCAGGGTGTCTCCCCTGTGGCGCGCGACGATCTCAACATCCTCGCCGAAGATGTCGGCGGCCAGGGCCTCCGCGACGATGAGCCGCCGCCCGTCGTGCGCGACCTCCACGTACGTGAGGCCGGGATTCACCGCGAGGCCCACGTTGGAGGGCACGGTCCAGGGCGTGGTGGTCCACACCAGGAAGGCGCGCCCGTCGGGGTCGGGCGCTCCCGATGCGTCCACGATGTCGGCCACGAACGTGAGGGAGGGGTCCTCCACGTCCTCGTACCCCTGCGCCACCTCGTGGGAGGAGAGCGCCGTGCCGCAGCGCGGGCAGTACGGCACGCTCTTGTGTCCGCGATAGATGAGGCCGCTCCCCGAGAGCTCCTTCAGGACCCACCAGACCGACTCGATGTAGTCGGTGTGGAAGGTCACGTACGGACGCCAGTACTCCAGCCAGTAGCCTATGCGCTCGGAGAGGTTCTCCCACTCCTCCTTGTAGGTGAACACGGACTCGCGGCACACCTCGTTGAAGCGGGCGATGCCGATGGCCTCGATCTCCGGCTTGCCGCTGATGCCCAGCTTCTTCTCGGCCTCGATCTCCACCGGGAGGCCGTGGGTGTCCCACCCCGCGATGCGCGTGACGCTTCGTCCCTCCATGGAGCGGTGACGGCAAACGAGGTCCTTGATGGTGCGGCTGATGATATGGTGCAGGCCGGGACGGCCGTTGGCGGTGGGAGGACCCTCGAAGAAGACGAAGGGCTCGCCGTCGGCGTTGGCCTCCAGCGTGCGGCGGAAGAGGTCATCCTCGCGCCAGCGGGCGAGGGTCTCCTCCTCCACCAAGAGGAGGGACCCCGGCAGCTCAGGGTAGGTCGATTTCATGTCCGTTCAGGTGGGTGGTCCGACGGGCCGGTGGGCGCGCCGGCCGTCAGCGCTTGTCCGGGGCCTCTTCGTCCCCGGGAAGGTGAACGTCCGGCAGGGAGAACAGGTCCTCGTCGGGCGGCGTCTTCGGAGTCCGGGGAAAGGCATCACCCGTCTCGCCCTTCTCGGCGAGCTCGGCCAGCTCGTGCACCGAGGCGTCCAGGCGCAGCAGGGGCTCGTCCGCAGACTCCGCTGCCAGGATGCGCTCCGCGGTGGCTCGGCCCTGGGCATCGGCGTCCATGGTGGAGGCCGCGTCCCCGCCCTCCTCCTCACGCCCTCCCCCCAGATTCATCTCGATGGCCCGCTCCTCCAGGGGCGCGCGGGCCTCCTCGACCTCCACGCCGTCGAGCTCGCGCTCCAGGAGCTGACGGAAGGTCTTCAGGAAGCGCAGCCGCCGGCGCTCCAACTCCGACAGGGAGTCGGCCAGCAGCTCGATCCTGCGCTCGCTGTCCACGACCCGCTGACGGGCCTCGGCCTGGGCTTCCTGGATCAGCAGGTCGGCCTCGCGCTGCGCCTGGGCGCGGATGTCGGCCCGCAGCTCCTGGGCCGTGACCAGCGCCTCCTGCACGGCACGCTCCCGCCCCGCCGACGAGCTCAGCTGCTGCTCCAGCGTCTCGGCGCGGCTGCGTAGCTGGATGTTGTCGCGCACCAGCACCTCCAGGCGCTCCGCCACCAGCTCCAGGAAGACGTCCACCTCCTGCGGATCGTAGCCGCGCATCGTCTTCTTGAAGTCGCCCCGCTTCTTGCGCACGTCCAACGGTGTCAGGTCGATCATTTTAGGAGCCTATCCCCGAAGAGTGCCGTGCCGATCCTCACGATCGTGCTCCCTTCCCGGACCGCGATCTCGAGATCATTCGTCATTCCCATGGAGAGCTCCGGCCCCACGTCGGTGGCGTGGGCCCTGAGCGCGTCCAGGGTCTCCCTCAGTCGCCGGAAGGTGGCCGCGATGACCCCTTGGTCCTCCACCAGGGGAGCCATCGTCATGAGCCCCTCCACCTTGACGTGGGGCAGCTCCGCCATCCGCATGATCTGCTCCATCGCCTCTTCCCGGTCGAAGCCGCTCTTGCTGCCCTCCCCCGACGTGTTCACCTGCGCCAGGATGCGCACGTCCCGATCGGCCTCCCCCGCCACTCGCGAGATACGCTCCGCCAGGCGCAGTGTATCCACGGAGTGGATGAGGTCCGACGCCGCGAGAGCACGCGGCACCCACCGGCGCTGCAGGTGCCCGATCATGTGCCAGCGTGCCGCACGGCGGCCCACGACGGCCACCTTCTCCTCAAGCTCTTCCACCCGGTTCTCGCCCAGGTCCGTGAGCCCCGCTTCCAGAGCCGCGTGGACGGCCTCCACCGGGTGTGCCTTGGTGACGGCCACCAGCCGCACGGAGGACGGGTCGCGGCCAACGGCGGCGGCGGCCCCGGCGATCCGCTCGCGCACCCTGGGAAGGGCCTCGGCCAGCCGAGTCCGGTACAGAACCCTGAATTCTAGCTCCTCACCGGTCAGCTTCACAGCGGATGGCGCCCTCCACGGGATCGTGGCTCCATGGCAAAAAGAGAAGGACCCCGCCGGAGCTTCGGCGGGGTCCTCCGAGACGTCCGGACTCCCGGGCTCCGGCTCAGTGGACCACGAAGGTAATCGGGAAGGCAACCCAGACCGGTACCTTCTTGTCCCGGTTCAGCGCCGGCGAGAACCTCATCACGGCGGCGACCTTCAGAGCCGCGTCGTCCAGGTCCTTGTGACCCGAGCTCTTGTCGATGAGCCTCTTGATGACCTTGCCGGTCTCGTCGATGAAGAAGTTCACCTTCACCGTACCGCCGATGCCCGCGTCTCTGAGCAGCGGTGGATATTCCTGTTGCAGGACCCTCTGGACCTCGTCCCGGTTGAGGATCGACGGCGCCACCGTATACGGCGTGAACGTCGGAGCGGCCGACAGATCCTGCGCTTTCTCCGCCGGGGGCGGCGGCAGGTTCTCCACCGGGTTTTCCTCGAAGGTCGTCGGGGCAATGGTGATGTCCTCGTCGACGTTGGTCGACGCGATCACCGGCGTCGCCGGCCGGGCGATGGCCTTCGGCGGCGGCGGAATCTCGATGTCCGGCGGAAGAGTCACGCTCTCCAGCTCGGTCTGCTTGAACGAGATGTCCGCG
>JAJDNC010000105.1 GCA_022340865.1 Gemmatimonadota bacterium | reverse complement strand
CGAGATCATGTCGCATCCCACCGGCAAGGACGTGGTCACGGCCCTGGACGCCGCCACCATGGGTCCCACCTATCGCGCGGGCGTGCTCCGGAGCGCCGCCATCGATCACATGGAAGCGCTGGAGGCCGAGGCCGGGATCCGAGCGGTGGCCTACGAGATGCTCGGCCCGCCGCGCCTCTCTAAGCTCCTCTTCGAAGGGGAGATGCTGGCGAGGCTGTTCGGCACCCTGGACGCCGCCGCCGCCCTGGACCCGGAGGACACCGCGGCGAAGACCCACGCCATGGTCCGGGAGGATGAGGACTTCCGGCAGCGCATGCTCTCCATCGGCATCCCGGTGCTCCTCCCCGACGGCAAGAGCCTGCTCAGGGGCGCGGACGTGAAGGTGCACCCTGAGGAGGGCCTGGCCGCCGACGATCCCCGGCTGGTGGACCGGGGGTGGGTGGACCTGCGCCCGGGGAACTGGAAGCGTTGGGCCCAGCGCTGCGGGAATCTCGCGGCGGAGGTGAAGGAGCGGAGGGGCGTCGCCCGGGGGTCCGCGGGGGACCACGAGTACGGCGACCTCACCGGGAAGATCCGTCCCGGGCGCGTGGCCGCGTGGATCTTCCGCTACGAGGACAAGGGGGAGCGCATCAAGCGGTAGCCGCCTGCGGTCAGCCCTCCTTCCAGCCCTCCAATCCCAGGAGAGGGACGAACCTGCACGCGGTCGTCTTCCGGCTGGTGAAGGACGTGCCGGCGCGCTCCATGCTCACCAGGTACTGGAGGCTCTGGTCGCCCACGGGAACCACGATGCGCCCGCCGTCCGGGTCGAGCTGCTCCAGGAGGGTGGGCGGCGGCTCGGGGGCCGCGGCGGTGACGATGACGGCCTGGAACGGTGCGGCTTCCGGCCACCCCAGGGTCCCGTCTCCGCAGCGCACGTGGACGTTGCGATATCCGAGGTCCTCCACCAGGAGGTCACGCGCCTGCACCGCGAGCTCCGGGATCCGCTCGATGGAGTAGACCTCCCGCGCCAGCTCGGCGAGGATGGCGCACTGGTAGCCGGAGCCGGTGCCCACCTCGAGGACCCGCTCGTTCCCGGTGAGGGAGAGCGCTTCGGTCATGACCGCCACCATGTACGGCTGGGAGATGGTCTGCTGGTGGCCGATGGCCATGGCGTGGTCCACATAGGCCCGGCGCGTGAGCTCCGGGGGCACGAAGACCTCCCGGGGTACCCGGCCCATGGCCGCGAGGACACGCGCGTTCTTGACGCCGCGGTCCCGCAGCTGGGCCTGGACCATGTAGGCGCGCTCGGCGGCCCGATCTGAGTCCATCATGGTCGAATGCGGAGTGTCGCACCCTTTCGGCACTTCTCGCTCCGCTCCAAGATAGCGGTCCCGTCACCCGCGAACAGGCGCCCACCATGGCAGGACTGCCGAACCTCACCGTCATCGACCATCCGCTCATCCGTCACAAGCTGCACCTGCTGCGCGACAGGACGACTCCCAAGAAGCTCTTCCGGGAGCTGGTGGACGAGATCGCCACGCTCATGGCATACGAGGTCACCCGGGACCTGGTGGAGGAGGAGGTGCAGGTGGAGACGCCCCTCGAGCGCACGAAGGGAAGGAGGATCGCCGGGAAGAAGCTGGTCATCGTGCCTGTGCTCCGTGCGGGCTTGGGCATGGTGGAGGGCGTGCTCCGGCTGATCCCGTCGGCGCGGGTGGGGCACGTCGGGATGTCCCGGGACGAGGAATCCCTCCAGCCCATGGAGTACTACTTCAAGGTTCCCGCGCAGTCCGAGGTACGCCGCTTCATCATCGTGGATCCCATGCTCGCCACCGGGGGCTCGGCGGCGGCCGCCATCGAGGGGCTCAAGGGCCGGGGCGCCGACGACATCACCCTCATGTGCATCGTGGCGGCTCCCGAGGGAGTGCGCAGGCTGGGAAGGGATCACCCCGACGTGCCCGTCTTCACAGCGGCCCTGGACAGAGAGCTCAACGACCACGGCTACATCCTGCCCGGGCTCGGCGACGCGGGCGACCGGCTCTTCGGCACGAAGTAGGCGGGCTGCGGCGGACTCGGTGGCGTCAGCCGGGTCTCCCCCTCTTCATCAGGGCCTCGAGGGTGTCGGTGGGACCCGCCACGATGGCTACGTCGGACTCGGTGAGGAGCCGATCCGGCCGGGGCACGACGTCCCAATGGCCTTGCAGGACGTCGTAGACGGCCACGATCTGAATGCCGTGATGGTGCGGTAGGTTCAGCTCGCTCAGGGGCCGACCGAGCCACGCGTCGGGAATGGCGATCTCCTGGATGGAGTACTTGTCGCCGAGCGGGATGTACTCGAGGACCGCGGTGGAGGCCAGGCGGTAGGCGAGGCGCTCCGCCGCCTCGCGCTCGGGGAAGACCAGCTCGTCGACATCGAAGCGCTCCATGGCCTTCGCGTCCCGGGGGCTGGCCACCTTGGCCACGATGCGCGGCACCTTCAGCTCCTTGAGCGCCAGCGTCGCCATGATGGTGGCCGCCAGGTCGGAGCCCGTGCTCACCACGGCCGCGTCGGCCTGGCTCGCTCCGGCCCGGCGGAGCACCTCGGCATCGGTGGCGTCGCCGACGATGGCGCGCGTCACCTCGTGGGAGAACCGGTCCACGCGGTCGCCGTCGCGGTCGATGGCGACGACGTCGAAGCCCTGGTGGTGCAGCGCGCGCCCCACCCAGGAGCCGAAGCGGCCGAGACCGATGACGACGAAGCGTTTCATGGAACCATCCCGTGTAGCGTTGTGGCCGGACGCGCCTGCCTCATCCGATGAGCACGTCCTCTCTGCCGTAGCGGAAGGGTGCCTTGTGGCGGCTGACCCCGGTGGCCATCGCCGCCACCATGGCGGCCGGGCCGACGCGGCCCACGAACATGAGGACCACCAGAACCAGACGGCCGGTGGAGGTGACGGTGCCGGTGGCACCCATGGAAAGACCCACGGTGCCGAACGCGCTGTGGGCCTCGAAGAGGAGTTGGATCAGGTGCCCGCGGTCCGCGACTCCCCCTACGTGCGTCTCGGTCATCATGAGCAGAAAGATGGCTCCTCCCACCAGGATCACCCCGCCCACCACCAGGCTCGCAGCCTTGTCCAGCGTCTCCCGGGGAATGGTGCGCCCGAAGACGTGGACCTCGCGGTCGCCCCGGATCCGTGCCAGGAAGGCCAGGAAGAGGAGCGCGAAGGTCGTGGTCTTGAAGCCGCCGGCGGTGGAGCCGGGAGACCCCCCGATGATCATGAGCAGGATGGTCAGGAACAGAGACGGGTTGCTCACCGCGCCGTAGTCCACGGTGTTGAAGCCGGCCGTGCGCGGCGTCACGGACATGAACATGGCGTTGGAGACCCTGTCCACGAAGCTCATGCCTGCCAGCTCGTGGTGCCACTCGAAGACGAGGAAGGCGCCCCAGGCGACCACGATGAGGACCGCCGTGGTGGTGAGGGCGAGGCGCGTGTGCACGGACAGGCGCGGCACCTTCCTGCGGGCGCGCATACGCAGCTCCTGTATGACCAGGAAGCCCAACCCGCCGGCCACGATGAGGGCGGCCACCACGGTGAGCGTCCAGGGCGACGTGCGCAGGGATTCCAGAGAGTCCGAGAACACCGAGAAGCCGGCGTTGCAGAAGGCCGAGATCGAGTGGAAGAGGGCGGGCCAGATCGCTCCCACCGCGCCGAAGCGGCCCCGCCAGTCGACCCAGAGCAGGAGCGCTCCCGCGGCCTCCAGCACGAAGGTCACCTCCACCACCGAGCGAAGCAGGGCCCGCTCGTCCACGAAGCGCACCGGAATCGCCGTGCCGCCACTGGCCTCTTCCAGGTTGAGGGAGGGGCGGCCCAGGGCGTACAGGATCAGCGTGGTCAGGGTGAGAATGCCGATGCCGCCCGCCTGGATGAGGGTGGCGACCCAGGCCTGCCCGAGGGGGGTGAAGTAGGTGGCGGTATCCACCACGACGAGCCCCGTCACGCACACGGCGCTGGTGGCCGTGAACAACGCGTCCACGAAGCCCAGGCCGGGCCCCGTGTAGAGGCCCGGAAGCACCAGGAGGCCTGCCGTGCCCACGGCGATGAGGGTGCTGAAGGACAGCACGAACAGCTGCACCGGCGAGAGCCGGGGGGCTCGGCCGTCCTCGAATGGCAGTTGATGGCTGTCGTAGAACGGCATGGAGGAACGCGGCCCTGGTGGGGAAATTCCGTTGCCGCATCAAGGTAGCGGCCGTGCCTTCAGGGTCCAGTGCCGGCCGAATCCCGCGCCGGAGAGGCCTGGACGGAGCCTTCACACTGGATTGTGGCATCCATCCTGCATAACGTATGCAGTGATTCCCGGCCGCGGCTGCGGTCCGGCGGAAGAACGTACAATCAAGGAGACTCGGTATGGTACGCCTGGACAGGCCGAAACGACACCTGACGATGGCCGCAGTCGTCGGTCTCTTGGGCCTCACCGCAGGGTGTGCTCACGTAACCCCGAAGGACATGAACGCCAGCCTGGCCTCGATGCGTGCGGATCTCGAGAACGAGATCAAGGCCGGCGACGCCAAGACCTCGAGCGATCTGAGCGGGCGTATGGACACCCTCGAGGGTCGTGTCTCCGCCCTGGAGCAGGACCTGAAGTCCCTCCACGACCAGTTCAACGTCACGGTGCAGCGCATGCAGGGCCAGCTCCGCTTCGACGTTCCGGTCTACTTCGGCTTCGACTCCACCGCCGTGAACACGGACGGCAAGGCCGTTCTCGACAAGTTCGCGCAGGTGATGCAGCAGTACTACCCGCAGTCGATGATCACGGTGGAGGGCTTCACCGATCCGGCCGGGAGCGCCGCGTACAACATGCGGCTGGGTCAGCGCCGGGCGGACGCCGTCGTGGCGTATCTGTCGGGCAGCGCGAACCTGGCGAAGAGCCAGCTGCGCGCGGTGAGCTACGGGGAGAGCACCAAGAGGCTGGTGGACAAGGCGCACGGTCCGGGGCAGGCAGGGTGGCAGAACCGCCGGGTCGTCATGGTGGTGGACGACGCGGGGCAGACCCCCGCGGCGGCGCTGAGCGGCCTGTCGAGCAACTGACGTCATAGAGGGCGGATCTCCGGACGACGGAGGTCCGCCCTCCGAGCTGCGGAACGCGGCCCGGCGTGCCCCTGGACGTGCCGGAAGGCTATCTTGGACGCGCCGGGCCCGTAGCTCAGTCGGTCAGAGCGCCCGACTCATAATCGGATGGTCCTGGGTTCAAGTCCCAGCGGGCCCACTCGCGGAGTCTGAAGGCTACCCTTCGGCCACGTCCTCGAAGAGGATGACTATGTGGTCGGGGGTGCCTTTCGCGTTGCGCACGAGGCCCATTCGGGTCTTGGCCCAGAGCAGCGCGCCGTCCTCCGCCACCAGGCGCCGTTCCATCTCGCTCACCTCGTGCGCCCCGGACACCAGCATGCGGACCTCCCTGTTCAGGGCGTCCCGGTCGGCGGCGTCGGCCAGGTCCGCCATGGCGCGTCCCCGGATCTCTCGCAGGCGGTACCCGAAGCTCCGCAGGAAGGCCGGGTTGGCGTTCCGCACGGCGCCCTGCAGGTCGAGGATCACGATGGCCAGGCCCGAGCCCTCGAAGACCCAATCGAAGCGGGCCGCCCGACCGTGCAGGTCGCGAGCCTCGACCTCCTCGGAGACGTCCTCCACGGCGCCCTCCACGTAGGCGCTGAGGCCGTCCGTCCCCCGATGCGAGCGGGCGGCGGTGCGCACGCGCACCACCCTGCCGTCCGGCCGCGTCAGCTCGCTCTCGAAGCCCCGGACGGTGCCGAACTGGTCCAGCCGGTCCAGGAAGGCCTGCCGGTGGGACGGGTTCACGAAGAAATTGCGTGCGTACTCGGACTCCAGCGTATCCCGGTCCGGGTGCCCGAGAAGCTGTACCAGGGCCGGGTTGGCGTCCCGGAGCTCGCCCTCGGCGCTGGTGCGATAGAGACCGATGGGCAGGTGGTCGAACATGGAGCGGTGCCGCTCCTCACTGTCCCGGAGCTGGGCCTCGGAGCGGGCCCGCTCCAGCGAGTATCGGATGGACCGCTCCATGACCTCGGGCCCGACCTTGCCCTTCTCCAGGTAGTCCGACACACCGGCGGTCATGGCCTCCACGTCCACCTCGTACTTCCCCTTCCCGGTGAGGAGGATCATGGGCGCGCGGTTTCCGGCCGCGCGGGCCTCGCGCACGACCTCGATCCCCGAATGGTCCCCGAGGAGGTAGTCCACCAGGTACACGTCGTGCTCCCGGCGACCCATGACCTCGGCGCCTTCGTCGGCCGTGGAGACGTGCTCGAGGTCGAAGTCGGCGGAGGGGATGTGATCCATGATGGCCCGCGTGAGCACGAACGCCGCGGGATCGTCGTCGATGAGCAGGACCCGGATTCGTGGTTTGTCGGCCATGCGGTCTGGGGGCGGGTGGAGCCGGTTCCGGCGGAGAATCTCCGGCACGGTGCCGCGAAGGTATCCAACGCCCATGGCGGACGAAAGAAGCTCCGCGCCCCCCCCGATTTCCGGAGTGAGGGGGACGCGCGCCCGGTGCTACCCCTGGTCGGGCTCCGGCGGACGCCGGTCCCGCTTGAGGCGACCTCGGCGCCGCTTGTCCTCCAACCGCTTCCGCTTCTCGCGCCGGGGCACCGCGGTGGGGAGCCGGGGTGCACGGCGCTGGTTGAGCGCCTCCAGGCGCTTCCGTAGCCGTGCCAGCGCCAACGAGCGGTTCCTGTGCTGGCTGCGCTCCGTACGTGCCACCACGCGGATGCCCGTGGGCTCGTGCACGAGGCGGACGCCGCTGTCGGTGGTGTTCTGGTGTTGACCCCCCGGCCCTCCCGCCCTGAACGTCTCGACCCGACACTGCGCCAGCAGCTCTTCGTCGGACTCGGGGACGGGAATCGGTGGATCGCGCTCGTCTGCCATGGTGTCGGTCCCGGCGCGGGGATGGGGAGTCGCGCCTAAAGCTACGACCCTCAGGGCACTCACGCGGCGTGTGGGGTACTCCCCGGCGCGTCGGGCAGCCCTCCTACGACCTCCACGGCACCCATGTTCGATCAACTGGAACAGCACCCCGGAGCCAGGCTGCTCTTCCTTCTGGCCTGTCTCGTGGTGGTGATCTACGGCGTGAAGTTCGCCGCACCGATCCTGCTGCCGTCGTCGTTGGCACTCTTCCTGGCCGTGCTGTCGCTGCCGGTCATGCTCTTCCTCCGGCGCCGCGGCGTGCCCGCCTGGGGGGCCATCAGCCTCACGGTGTTGGTGAACGTCGCGGTGGTGGGTCTGCTGATCCTGCTGGCCAGCTCCTCGTTCACGGAGCTGCAGACCCAGATCCCGCGCTACGCCACCCGTCTCCAGGAGCTGCAGGCCTCGGCCATCGACTGGGTGGTCAAGGGGCTCGGATTGCCCCTCGGCAGCTACGCGCCCACGGACCTCGTCAAGGCCGAGGACATCGTGAACTTCGCCGGCAACGCGGTGGGCCGGATCGCGCAGTTCCTGTCCATGACGTTCCTGGTCTTCCTGGTCATGATCTTCATGCTGTCGGAGGCCAACGTCTTCCCGGACAAGTTCCGGTACGCCCTGGGGGACTCCGCCAACATGGACCGCTTGGCCAAGGTCGTGCAGGAGATGCAGTCGTACCTGTTCATCAAGACCGCGATCTCGCTGGCCACGGGGCTGCTCCTCGGGGCGTGGGCGTTCCTCATGGGTCTCGACTTCCCGGTGCTGCTGGGGCTCATGGCGTTCCTCATGAACTACGTGCCCACGGTGGGCTCCATCATCGCGGCCATTCCGGCGCTTCTCCTGAGCCTCATCCTCGTGGGGACGCTCCCCCATCTGTTGCTGGTGGCACTGGGGTACGTGGTGGTGAACACGATCCTGGGGAACATGCTCGAGCCCCATCTCATGGGACGTCGGCTGGGGCTGTCCACGCTGGTTGTGATCCTGTCCCTGCTCTTCTGGGGGTGGGCGTGGGGGCCGCTGGGCGCGCTGCTGTCCGTGCCGCTCACCGTGATCGTCAAGATCTGGCTGGAGAACACGCGGGACCTGCGCTGGGTAGCCGTGTTGTTGGACAAGTCTCCGCCGGCACCCGTCGCTTCCAGCGACGTGGGCGAGTTGGCGCAGAACTGAGCGGGAGAGAACGGAACCCAGGGAGCTGCCCATGCCACGCATCGCATTCGACGACCTTCCGGACCACGGACGACTCTGGGTCTTCCCCGCGAGCCGCGGGCTGGCGCCGGCGGAGGTTTCGGCGCTTCTCGCTTGGGTGGACGCCTATCTCGGCGAGTGGACCGCCCACGGGGCGCCGCTGCGGTCGGGTCGGGAGCTCCGAGCCGAGCACTTCCTGCTCGTGGGTGTCGACGAGGACGCGGAGGCGCCCTCGGGGTGCTCCATCGACGCGCTGATGAACCAGCTGCGGGATCTGGGCGGCACCATGGGCGTGACCCTCATCGACCATGCGTCGGTGTGGTACCGGGACGGCGACGATGCGGAGATCCACAGAGTGTCCCGCCCGGAGTTCCGCCGTCTCGCCCGGGACGGGTCGGTGGGGCCCGACACCGTCGTCTTCGACACGACCCTGACGCGCCTCTCCCAGGTGCGCGCCGGGAAGCTCGAGGTTCCGGCGCGCGACGCCTGGCACGGGCGAGCGTTCTTCGGCGTCGCTCCGGCCGGGTAGGTCCGGGCCGCGGCGTGCGCCCACGGGCGGGGCGGCGCCGGCTGGGCCCCCTGCGGACGCCGGCTCGTTCTGCCGGGCACGGCGGCCCTGCTTCACATGTCGGGATCGGCCGGCGACGCGGCTTCGGACAGGTTGGCCGCGAGGAATCTGGCTGCCTCTTCCTCCGCCCAGAAGATGGGTCGCCACGGGGTGTCCCCGAGGAAGCCCACGTGTCCGCCCTGTTCCGGGAGCACGGCGACGACGTGGGGGTTGACCGCCAGAGCCTCCAGCGGGATGGCTTCGGCTGGCAGGAAGGGATCGTCCCGGCTGTGCAGCACCAGCGTGGGGACGGCGACGCCCCTGATGAAGCGGTCGCTGCTGCATCGGGCGTAGTAGTCGTCCGCGTCCCGAAAGCCGTGGAGAGGCGCGGTGGCCGCGTCGTCGAACTCCCGCAGCGTACGTGCGCGGAGGGCGGCGTCGATGCGGATGCTCCCGTCGAGCAGCGCCGCCTTCTCCCTCACCTTGGTGCGTAGGGAGCGGAGGAAGTAGCTCGTGTATACGCGGCCCATCCGCGAGGCCTCGAGGAGGCGCTCCCCGGCGGCGAGGTCGAAGGGCACCGAGATCGCGGCCGCGGCATCCACGAGCCCCCGCCCGCCGTCCGGACGCTCGCCCAGGAGCTTGAGGAGCGCGTTGCCGCCCAGGGAGAAGCCGACGGCGCCCACGGGACGGCCGGGACAGCGGCGGCGCACCAGCTCCAGGACCAGGGTCGGGTCGCCGGTCTCACCGGAGTGATAGAAGCGGGGGGTGCGGTTGGGCTCGCCGCTGCACCCGCGGAAGCTCATGGCCACGGGTCGCACGCCCCTGGCGAGGAGCTCGCGGCACATGGAGAGCATGTAGCGCCTCCGCGCCGAGCCCTCCAGGCCGTGGAGCACCAGGGCCAC
>JAJDNC010000018.1 GCA_022340865.1 Gemmatimonadota bacterium | reverse complement strand
TTCCGGACGACGAGACGCTGCAGGCTTCGATTTCCGGGACCAACGGTCTCCAGCAGGCGCTCCATGCGCTCGCGCGTCGGCGACTTCTCGGCCAGCCGCCGAAGCGCCCGGTCCAACGCCTGCCCGAAACGGCCGGCGTCGTACGGCTTGAGGAGGTAGTCCACCGCCTCCACCTCGAAGGCCTTGACGGCGAACTCGTCGTAGGCCGTCACGAAGACCACCGGAGGCATCGCCTCGGGCCCCACCGCCTCGAGGACCTCGAAGCCGGTCATCCCGGGCATCTGGATGTCCAGGAAGACCAGATCCGGTGCCAGCTCGCGAATGGCGTCCACCGCCTCGAGCCCGTCCGAGGCTTCGCCGACGATTTCCACTCCCTCGGCTTCCTCGAGGTGCGACCGCAGCTTCCTCCGTGCGGGAGGCTCGTCGTCGACGATGAGGACCCGGGCGCTCACGGGGCCACCGCCTCCCGCGCGGGCTCGTGGCGTAGCGGCAGGTCGATGCGGACGCCCAGGCCGCCTCCCTCCGCGTTCTCCAGCGTCAAACGGTGATCGTCGCCGTACAACGCCTCCAGGCGCCTGGCCGTGTTGGAGAGCCCGACACCGGCCGCGAGGGCTACCTCCGGCGGCTCGGCGAGGCCCGGGCCGTTGTCGCGGACCTCCATGAGCAGCCGGCCGTCGCGGCCTGCCACGTGCACCTCCACGCGGCCGGGTCGGCCGGGGGCTTCCGTGCAGTGCTCGATGGCGTTCTCCACCAGGGGCTGCAGGATCAGGTGGGGCACCAGCGCGGTGCCGACGTCCGGGGCCGGCCGAAGATCGACCACGAGACCGTCGCCGAAGCGGGCGGACATGATGGCCAGGTAGGCACCCAGGAAACGCAGCTCCTTGTCCAGGGGCACCTCCTGGGCATCGCTGTCGCCCAGGCTGAGGCGCAGCAGGTCGCTGAGGTGCGCGAGCATGGTGTCGGCTCTGTCAGGGTCCTGGTGGATGAAGCTCGAGATCATGTTCATGGTGTTGAACAGGAAGTGGGGATTGAGCTGCATCTTGAGGGCCGCCAGGCGCGCCTCCACCAGCTTCCGCTCCAGCTCCTCGGCCCGCTTCTCCTGCGCGCGCGTGCGCTGCGCGTACGCGTAGCCTACGACGCATCCGTAGATGACGATGTAGGCCATGAGCTGCTTCGGATACTCCATGAAGAAGCGGAACGGAAACTTCCCGTAGTCGTACGTGCCCCACTCCAGCATGCGCCACAGGACGGTGCGGCCGCCCCACATGATGAGCGTGCTGCAGATGCCGAAGAGCGCGCTCGCCGCCAGGTGCATCGGCACCCGCCAGGGCCAGCTCCGCCGCACGATGGGATAGCGCCGCATCCACCACAGCACTGCCGGCACGAGGACCAGGATGGAGTAGGCCCCGCTCATCTCGGTGACGAGGGGCACCGCCCAGGTGAAGCCGCGGCCCGAGGTGAGCCGGTCGGCGATGACCGAGCTGGCGTTCAGCAGCCCGAGGGCGGTGAGCAGCCCGATGACGACCCCCCAGAGCACGAAGCGTTGGCGCGCCCTGTCCGACAGTTCCACGATGCCACTCCTTTCCGCCGGCCGCTCCGGGGGCCCCGGAGCCGCTCCATCATGGGTCACACCGCGTCCGTTGTCACACCGTGGCGTGACGAGCGGGACCGGGAGCGTGACGAACGGGACCGCGAGCTCGGCCCTTCCACGTCCTCATCGTTCGCCTTCCCGGGACGATGCGTCGCCCCGTCCGCTCCGTTCGGTCCCACCGGTCCCACCGGTCCCACCGGTCCCGGCGTCGGTCCCGCTCGTCACTCGATGCATGACCCTCGCTCGTCACCGTTCGATCGTGGTTCCGGAGGGGCGACTCCAACCGTCGCCTGCTGCGCATCTCCGGCAAAGGAGTCATCGTGAACAGGCCATCCCCGATCCTCGGCCTCCTCCTCTCCAGCCTCGCCGTGCCGGCGCCCCGGGCTGGCCTCACACAGGGAGACCCGACGGAGCCGCCCCCGTCCGTGACGGTCACCCGGACCGCGGGACGCATTACCCTGGACGGCCGCCTCGGTGATCCCGGATGGGCCGGTGCCACGGAGATCACCAGGTTCTACGAGGCGAGCCCCGGGAACAACGTCGAGCCGCCCGTCCGGACCACGGCCTGGATCACCTTCGACTCGAAGTACCTGTACGTGGCATTCCGCTGCGACGATCCCCATCCCTCGGAGATCCGCGCTCCCGCCGTCCAGCGCGACGCCGTGGGAGCGGACCAGGACCTTGTGGCGATCGGGCTCGACACCCGTGGGGACCGCCAGTCGGCTCTGCTCTTCTTCGTGAATCCCCGGGGAATCCAGGGCGACGGCGTGCGCAACGACGCCACCGGCGACGAGGACTTCTCCCCCGACTTCTTCTGGAGCGCCCGGGCGAGGATCACCGCCACCGGATGGAGCGCGGAGATCCGCATCCCGTTCTCCTCGCTGCGCTACACGTCGGAGAGCCTCTCCCACTGGGGCATCCTGCTCTACCGCAACTACCCCCGCGCCTACCGCTACCAGTTGTTCAGCGAGCCCATGCCCCGGGGCACGAACTGCGAGATGTGTCACGCCATGCGCCTCGAGGGACTCCGCGGGCTCCCGGTGAGCCACCACCTGGTGGTCGCGCCGCACACCACGGCACAGAAGGACTGGCAGCCGGTGGACGGACACCCGGGCACCCTCGACGGCACGGCCACGCGCTGGCGGGAGGGCGTGGACACGAAATGGTCGCCCGGCGCGGACGACGTCGTGGACCTCACCCTGAACCCCGACTTCTCCCAGGTGGAGGCCGACAAGGCGCAGATCACCGCCAACCAGCGCTTCGCGCTGTTCTACCCGGAGAAGAGACCCTTCTTCATGGAGGGGGTGGATCTGCTGCAGACGCCCATCCAGGCCGTCTACACCAGGACCGTCACCGACCCCCGCTGGGGGGCGCGGGTCACCGGGCGGACGGCGGGCACGGACTACGCGTTCATCACGGCACGGGACCTCGGTGGCGGCAGCGTCGTGATCCCGGGACCGCTGGGCTCGAGCCTCGCGCCCCAGGACTTCACCTCGCAGGCCTCGATCCTGAGGATCCGACGGAGCCTCGGCCGGTCCTCCGCGGGGCTGCTGCTCACCGACCGCGAAGACGCCGGCGGTGGCTACAACCGGGTCGCCGGCCCCGACTTCCAGTGGAGCCCCACCGCCGCCGACAGGATCACTGGGCAGGCCCTCTTCAGTGTCACGCGCACGCCCCGGCGACCGGACCTGTTCCCGAGCTGGGACGGCCGCCGCTTCTCCGGAGGCGACGCCGCGCTGTCCTGGTCCCATGACACGCGGGGCTGGAGCTGGCTGACGCAGTACGGAGACGTGGCCCCTGCGTTCCGCGCCGAAGACGGCTTCGTCCCCCGCGTGGGATACCGGGCCGTCAGCCAGCGCATCGGATACAGCGTCTACCCGTCGGGTCTCCTCACCAAGGTGACTCCCACCGCCGTCGCGGGCGCCTACTGGAGTCGGAGCGGAGCGCTCCTGGAGCGGACCCTCCGGCCGGGCGTCGAGATCGAGGGACGCAACAACCTGCAGGCGGACGTCTTCTACAAGTCGGACGCGGAGCGGGTGGGCTCGGCGTTGCTGCATGCGTCGCGCATCTCCGTGGACGCGGCGTTGTCGCCGTCCCGCGTGGTCCCACAGATCGGCCTCTCGGCCACCCTCGGGCAGGACTTCGACTACGCCAACGCCCGGGTCGGCACCGGTGGCGACGTATCCGCAAGCGTGAGCTTCCGCCTGTTCAGCCGACTCGGGCTCGGCATCGATGTCGAGCACCAGTGGCTGACGAGCGCCGGGAGCGGGGACAGGGGACGTCTCTTCACCGCCGACGCCGGCCGGATCGAGGGCCTCTGGACCCTCTCCGAAAGAGGCTATGTCCGCGCCATCGCGCAGTACGTGGTGACCCGTCGCGACCCCAGTTTCTATCCGTACGCCGTGGCACGAACGGACGGGAGCCTGCAGACGTCGCTGCTCTACAGCTACAGGCTCAACTGGCAGACGGCCCTCGATGTGGGCTACGGCGACCAGCGGAGCCTCACGACGCCAGACGGCCTCTCGGCCGCGGGCCGACAGTTGTTCTTCAAGGTCTCCTACGCACTGCAGCGATAACAGCGATGCCAGGAGTGCGCACCGTGCGGCGGCCCGCCCATGCGGAGCGCAGCGATGTCGGTCGGCCTCTCCGGGCGTCATCACACGGTGAGCTGCTTGCCGGTCGCTACTCCTGCCGCAGCGACGTCATGGGGTCGATGTGCGCCGCCCTCCGCGCCGGGAGGAAGCTGGCCAGCGCCGCGGTGAGTGCCAGGAGGACGACGCCTCCCACCAGGGACACCGGGTCCGCCGGGCCCACCCCCACCAGCACCCCGCGGATGAGCCGCGCAGCCGGCACCACCACCAGCAGCCCCAGGATCAGACCGACGCCGGCGAGGCCGAGCCCCTGACGCACGACGCCCCGCACCACCGCCGTCGCGTCGGCGCCCACCGCCCGTCGGATGGCGATGTCGCGGGTGTGCTGGGTGACGGTGAAGCTCACAAGCCCGTACACGCCGATGAGAGCCAGGAAGAGCCCCAGGCCTCCACCCCACCCCAGCATCCCGGACGCCAGGCGCAGGTGGATGAACTGGAGGGAGAGCTGGCTGGCGTACGTCGTGGGTGGAATGACGGGGACCTCGCCGGGGGCCCGCTCCACCCCGGCCCGGAGAGCCGCCACCATCGCCTCGGCGCTGGCGCCCTTGAGGGTGACGGCCACCGTGGGCGCCTGGTCCTGGTAGAGGGACGTCCACACGTACGGCGTGGGCGGATCACCCACGTCCAGGTAGGTGCCGTCGGCCGTCACGCCCACCACCCTCAGGGTGAGGGGCTTCGCGTCCCTGGCCGCGGCTCCGGGGCTCCTGTCCGTGAGGGTGAAGGTGCGCCCGAGGACGTCCCCGTCCGGGAAGAAGCGACGGGCGAAGGTCTCGTTCACCACGGCCACCGGCGCATTGTCCGGGCCGTCCTCCTCCTCAATGGCGCGTCCACGGAGGAGGGGGATGCCCAGCATCCTCAGGTACCCTGGCGTCACCGCGTTGCGGAAGGCCTTCTCGCCATCCGGCGGCTCGCCGGCGGCGCCGGTGGATACCGACGCCCCTGCCCCCACCTGCAGGAGCGTCATCTCCACGCTTCGGGAGAGGGCAACCTCCGAGACTCCGGGCGCCCCGGCCAGCCGCGACTCGAGGTGGCGGTAGAACTGCACGGTCCCCGCCCTGTCCAGGCCGTCGGGGATCTTCTTCGTGGTCATGGCCACGCCGTCGGGATCCACACCCAGGTCCATGGTGGTGGCGTCGTGGAGCGACCGGAGGAAGAGGCTCGCCCCCACCACCAACACCAGGGAGGCGGCGAACTGGATGGCGACGAGGATGCTACCGGGCTTGAAGCGTCGACCCGGGCGACCCCAACTGGTCCGCCCTTCCTTCAGAGCGGGCACCAGCGTGGGGCGGGAAACCCGGAGCGCCGGGATGAGGCTGAAGACGAGGCTCGTCAGGAGGGCTACGCCGAAGGCGAAGGCATACGACCGGCCATCGGGTGTGAAATCCAGGTGGATGGGCACGTTGATGGGGAGGCTGAAGGACCGCATGGCCCTGGTGAGGAGCCCCGCGAAGGCGATCCCCACGGCGCCTGCCACCATCCCCAGGAGGATTCCCTCCGCCAGGAGCATGCGCACCACTCTGCGGCGGCTCGCCCCCAGGGAGAGGCGCACCGCGATTTCCCGGCTCCGGAGCACCGCCCGCACCAGGAAGAGGCTGGTGACATTGGCGCAGGCGATGAGGAGGATGAGCCCGGTGACCCCGTAGAAGAAGACGGAGATCCCCGCCAGCACGGCCTTGGCCCTGGGGTTCACCCGGGAGTCCCGCTCGGACAGCACGGTGAACTTCCGCGGCTGCTCGTGGTTGTCGGTCCACGCCTGGGGATGGTCCCGCCGGAGCCTTTCCGCCATCACGGTGGTCTCTTTCCGGAGGTCCTCGAGGCTCGCACCGTTCCGGAGGCGCCCCAGCACCAGGTACTCCCGGGCCTTCCTGGCGGTGATGTCGTCGGAGGTCCGGGCCGCTGCCTCGTCCAGGGGCACCCACACGTCGGGACGCACGGGCACACGGCGGCTCACCACGCCCTCCGGAGCCACCCCGACCACCGTCACCGGACGACCTCCCAGATGGATGGTCCGGCCCAGGATCCCCGGATCCCCGCCGAAGCTCCCCATCCACAGATCGTGGCTGAGGACCGCCACCGGAGCGCCGCCCTCCACCTGGCCCTCGTCGGGGGCGAATCCGCGTCCCTGGGCGGGCCGGATGCCCGTCACCGAGAAGTAGTTGGGCGTCACCGCCTGGGCGATGACCTGCACGGGCCTGTCCCCCTCGTCCAGGGACAGGAGCTTCACCGTGGCGGCCGCGGCGTCGGCCAGGGAGCCGGCGGTGCGCACGTCCTCGAAGTCCGGCAGCGAGTTCCAGCCCCACGCCGTGCCGTCGTCTTCGGTGGTGTAGATCGTCACCAGCCGCTGGGGGTCGCGTAGCCAACCCGCGCTCGGATACAGGACCCCGTTGATCACGGTGAAGACCGTGGTCACGGCGCCCAGGCCCAGGCCCAGGGAGAGCACCGTGACGAGCACCGTCATGGGTGCCTTCGACAGCTTCCTGACGGCGTAGGAGAAGTCCCGCAGAAGTCCCTGGATCCCCATCTCCCATCCTCCTCTTCCGCCGGACCCCCGGGTCCGGTCCGTGATCTTCGGTCTCCCCCACCGTCTCAGGCGCTCCCTCACCAGAGGCACGAGCGAGCGCGCCACCTGGCCCCGGTACCAGCTCCGCGCCCCCCGGGGCGACACTCGTGCCCGGGCCTCGAACTCCTCGTCCAGGTCCGCCAGCGCGTAGGGCCGGTGGTCCCGTGGAAGGGTCAGGGAGAGGAGCCTCCTCGTGAGGCGCGGGGGAACAGGGTGGTGCAAGGGCGTCACCGCCGGCCGTCCGCCGGAGCCTCCGCCCAGATGACCCCTTCCATCATCCTCTGGATCATGTCCGTCGAGTGGCGGGCGGCCTCCTCCCCCGCCGGAGTGAGGCGGCAGTACTTCCGCGGACGCCCCCGCTGACCCGGCTTCGGGTCCGACGCCTGCATGGCCACCAGCCCCTTCTCCTCCAGGCGGGACAGCGTGGCGTACAGCGCGCCGATGGACACCGGGCGACCGGTGCGCTCTTCGATCTCCCTGCGCATGGCCGCGCCGTAGGCCTCGTCGCCCAGGCGGGCCACCGCCAGCATCACATACAGCTCGAACTCGGGTAGGAACTTGCCGGTCATGGGGATGCCTTGCGGATGTTTTATCTACATTCGAAGGTAATCAACCCGGCGGTGGCCCGATAGCGCGACCGTTGCGTCCCTCACCCCGGGCGTCTACCGGGGGAACGAGCCAAGCCATTGCGGATCGTGTCGTTCGACGTCCCGTCTCCAGCCGCAGGGGGATTCGGGTGAGTCGATATGTCTGCCAGGAGGTGTGTCCCTTCACCCGAAAGTTCTCGGAGCCGTCCTCGGAGCCCGCGTGCTCTGCCAGGCCGGGGCTCGACGGGCCGCCGCTGGTGGAGCTCGCCGAGCGGCTGCCGGGGAAGTTGTCGTCGGCGGTGGCGGGCTGCCGCCCGATGGGGACGTAGGCTGGCGCGTTCCAGAGGTCGTCTACCCCGTCCTCCTCCAGGACGCGAGCGAAGGGGCCGTGGAGCGGCGGCGTAGGTCACGGCCGTTGGCGCGGCGCGGTCGCCGCCCCGGATGCGCACCGATCCTCCTTCTCCGCCGCTTCGCCCGCACCACCTCGATCTGGACTCTTCGAACCCGTTCGCCCCTGGTGCTGTCTATGGAGTTGAGGAACGCATCCCTGGGTGAGTTCGAGCAGACGATACTCCTGGTCATCCTCGGGGACGGGGACAGCGCGTTCGCGCTGGAGGTCCGTCGGGAGATCGAGGAGGGGACGGGACGACGCGTCTCCCGAGGTGCGTTCTGCACCACCCTGGAACGGCTGGAGCGAAAGGGGGCCGGTCACCTGGACCTGAGATCCAGCCGGCCAACGCGCGGAGGCGGGAAGCCCATCGCCTGTTCTCCGTGACACCGGCGGAAATGGAGATGCCTCGGAGCACGCAGCAGCATCTCGAGGCTCGTTGGGCACGCCTGGCCGGGGTTCTGGAGGAATCATGATCCGACGATTTGCCGACTTCCTCCAGGAGTGGCTCGAGCTGCGAGCGAAGTACCCGAAGCGCCGCTTCCGCTATTGGCTCCTCCGGGAAGCGATCAAGCTGGCCTCCCACTTCGGTCTCCTGCGGCCCGAAGCGCGAACGTCTCCGGGCTCGAGCGAGGGCTCCCCGGCATCCACGGGCGCGCGTACGCTGGGATCTCTGGCTCAGGATCTCCGCTTCGCGGTGCGCTCCCTCCGCCGCCGGCCCGCGTTCACGGCCGTGTCGGTCCTCACCCTCGGTCTCGGCATCGGTTCCGCCGCGGCCATGTTCAGCGTGGTGGACGGCGTCGTCCTGCGCAGCGTCCCGTTCCGGGAGCCGGGGCAGCTGGTGGACGTCTGGCTGACGGCGGAAGGCGCGCGTGGGGCTCCGGGTCTCGTGGGTCGCACGTGGGATCGGCTCCCCCTGTCCTTCACCGAGTTCCGCGCCTTGGAGGCCCAGAACACTGTGTTCGACGGCGTAGCCGTGCACAACGCCATCGAGACCACGCTCACCGGCGATGGGCCCGCCGAGCGCATCATCATCGGATACGGAAGCGCGTCGCTGCTCTCGGTCCTCGGCACCCGACCCATCCTGGGCCGGTGGTTCCTGCCCTCCGAAGAGGGCGACATCGACGGCGGCGCCGCGCCGGTCACGGTGCTCAGCTACAACACCTGGCGAACCCGGCTCGCGGCGGATCCTGGGGTGCTGGGACGCGAGATCGTCCTGGGGGGCACCTCCTACACCATCGTCGGCGTGCTGCCGAAGGACTTCCGGCTCCGCCACCTCGGCATGCACTGGCTCGGCGAAGACCGACGCGGTGAGCGGGACGTCTGGGTCCCCCTGGGCACCGCAGGGGGCCTCGGGAACGGCAACAACCTGGAGGCCATCGCGCGCCTGGGCCCCAGCGTGCCCCTCGAGGACGCGCGGGCGGAGGCCAGCGCCATCCTGCTCGCGACACGCAACAGCGGCGTGGTGCGCATCATACCCCGGTCAGAGGACGAGACGGCGGGGCTGGCGTCTCCCCTCTTCCTTCTCCTGGCCGCGACTGGCGTCCTCCTGCTCATCGGGTGCGCCAACATCGCCACGCTCGCCTTGGCCGAGCTCCACACCCGCACGCCGGAGCTGGCCACCCGCGGCGCGCTCGGGGCCGGCAGGGGCCGCATCGTGGGGCAGCTCATGGTCGAGAGTCTCGCCCTGAGCGCGCTCGGAACCGCTGCGGGCGTCCTCTTTGCCTTGGCAGGCACGAGAGCCCTCGTGGGGCTGGCTCCTCCACTCCCCAGGGTCGAGGCCGTGGGCATCGACCCGACGGCGCTGGGCTTCTCCATCGCGGCGGGCGTGCTGGCCGCCGTGCTCTCGGGGACGCTCCCGGCCCTGATGTCCGCGCGTGTTTCGGCGACGGGCATGACCGTGACGACGCGCACGGTCACGGGCAGGAGAGGTGGCTTCGAGCGATGGCTGGTCTCCGCGGAAGTGGCGCTGACCGTGGTCCTCCTGGTCGTGGGCGGACTCCTGGTCCGGAGTCTCGATCGACTCCTGGCGGTGGATCCCGGCTTCCCCGCCAAAGGCCTGGCCACGGCCAGCGTCTACCTCCCCGGGGAGCGCTACCCTACGGGTGACGACGTGCTCGCGGCGTACGATGAGATCCTCGGCCGTGTCCGGGCGATTCCCGGGGTGACGAAGGCATCCGCCATCACGCGGCTTCCGTTCCCGGGTCTCACCAACACCTCCACTCTGAGACTCCCCGCCACGGGAGACGAAGCGGAGCGGCACATCGGCGCCCAGCAACTGTTCGCGATGCCGGACTACCACGAGACCATGGGCATCCCGCTCCGGTCCGGGCGGTTCCTGCCCCCTGACGCCAGGTCAGGACAGCCTGTCGCCGTCGTCGTCACGGAGAACATCGCACGAAAGTACTGGCCGAGCGGCTCGCCCATCGGGCGCTCCTTCACGATGTGGGGAGCCACGGCCACCATCGTCGGCGTCAGCGGCGACGTGAAGCGGAATGCGCTGGGAGTGGAGCCGGACCCGGCGTTCTACGCTTCGCTCCGCCAGAGGCCGGCTCGGGAGGTGAGTCTCGTGGCTCGGACAGCCGGCGACGCCGGTGCTCTTGCCTCGAAGATGGCCGCGGTGGTGCGCGCCTACGACCGGGGGATCCCCGTCCGCCAGGTCACCACCCTGCCGGACCTCATCCGCGAGTCCGCCGCTCAGGAGCGGTACCGGACCCTCCTCATGGAAGTCTTCGGGATCATGGCCACGGTGCTCGCGGCGGTGGGGGTCTTCGGGATCACCGCTCGGGGCGTGACACGGAGGACGAGGGAGATGGGCGTGCGCTTCTCCCTCGGGGCCGAGGGGAGGGGCCTGATCGCGATGGTGGTCGGGGACGCCCTGCTCCCGGCGTTGGGCGGCGCCGCGGTCGGCCTGGTCCTCGCCACCTGGGCGGGCCGGCTCGTCGCGGGCTTCCTCTTCGGGGTGGACGCGTTCGACGCTCCCACCTACGGAGCCGCGGCCGCGTTCGTGATCGTGGTGTCACTCGTTGCGAGCTACCTACCGGCAAGGCGCGTCGCATCCCTGGATCCGGCGGAAGTGCTGCGAGCCGAATAGAGACGGCAACAAACCCGGCCGGCGTGCCGCTCCTGCTCCGCCACGAGCGCCTCGACGGAATCGGCGCGCCAGGCCCGGCGGGCCGGGATCGAGCTCGCTCCAGATGCCACCGACTGGGCGCGAGCCTCGAGCAGCTGCCGCATCGAGATCCTCCGGTGTCTCCTGAACGATCCAGGCCCAGCCATCGGTGCTCCGACCCTCGCCGGGACGGCCATCGTCCTCGAGGCCCGCCTCGGTCCGTCGGCGCGAGGCCTCCTGGAACGCTTCCTCGAGCAGGTGGGCATGCAGGAAATCCCCTTCGGTGAGCTCCACTGGAGGGAAGCTGTGGACGCATACCGCCGGTACAGGAAGGGCCGGCATCCCACCTCGCTGAACTTCGGGGATTGCATGACGTACGCCGTGGCGGCCCTGGCGGGGGAGCCTATCGTACTCCCCCCGGTCGGAGTTGGACGGACCCCGCTGGTGGAGCTCGCTGAGCGGCTGCCGGGGATGTCGGACGAGGAGCTCAGGGCCGCCTTCGCGGCCCCCGTCCCGAGCAGTGAGTGAGAGGCGCGGGAAACGCAGCTCTCCGACTCACTCCGCCCGCAGGACCGTCAGCGGATCCACACGGCTGGCTCGTCGCGCAGGTACGAGGCTCGCCAGGAGTCCGACGGCTACGAGGGCTGCACCTACGACGGCGAACGTCGTCGGATCGCGCGGGCTGACCCCGTAAAGGAGGCCGGAGAGGTGCATGCTCAGAGCGAGCGCGACCAGCCAACCCACGGCCGCTCCAACCAGAATCGGCAGGGCACTGCCCGCCACCACTCGCTGCCGCACATCCCGTGGACGGGAGCCGAGCGCCATGCGCACCCCGATCTCACGGGATCTCCGGCTCACCGTGAAGGAGACCACCCCATAGATCCCGATGACGGCGATGAGCCCGGCCAACATCCCGAAAAGGGTCAGGAGCTTCGCGCTGGTCCTTTGTAGGGTCACGGCCTGGGCGCGTGCCTGCGTCACCGACGCCATCGACACGATCGTCAGCGTCGGGTCCGCGCTCGTGACCGCTCGTCGCAGCTCAGCCGCCGTGGGGATCCCGGATGCGGCGCCTCGCACGTGCAGGAGCATGGTGCGCTCCGGGTGCTGGGACAGAGGCAGGAAGGCGAAAGGACGCTCACCGGCATTCCGCCACGTCCTGTAGTAGCGACCGTTGGAGACCACACCCACCACCTCGATGGGGATTCCCGGGCCATCCGGACTGTGGAAGTCCCGCATCCAGATGCGCTTCCCGACGGCGCTTCCTCCGGGCCAGATGCGGGACGCCAGAGCCTCGTTCACGACAGCCACCAGGAGCCCACCCGGAACGTCGGCGGCAGTAAAGGTGCGACCGGCAACCAGGCCGATCCCCATGGTGCCGAAGTAGCCCCCGCTCACGACGTTCATGGCGACGTTGAACCGCTCCCGGGAGCCTTCTTCCCCCTCCCGGAAGAAGTCGTTCGCCATGCTCCGCGAAGAGAACGGTGCGATGCTCGCCAATGCCGCCCCGCGCACCCCCGGTAGCGTCCGCACGCTCTCGACGACGCGGCTCCACTCCCCGGCGCTCGGCGCGCTCGGTGAATCGAACTCGGGAAAGCCAGGATCCACAAAACTCGTCGGGTGGACCTCGGCCACGCGTAGGTTCGTCGTGTCGAATCCGAGCGGAATGGCATACAGGTTCCAGAGCGTGCGCAGCGCAAGACCGGCACCGATCAACAGGACGAGCGAGACGGCGACCTGAAATGCGACCAGGCTCTGATGGAGCGGAAACCGGGCTCTCCCGCCCGACCAGGTTGGGGGCGATCCCGTGCCGCCCCGCGCCGCATCGGCGGTGGAGGCGCGCAGCGACGGGACCACTCCGCAAGCGAGGCCCACAGCGAAGGTCGTGAGCAGGGCGACGCCGAGGACCCTTCCATCCAGCCCCACATGTAGCCCCGGTAGGCCGGACGCCAGTCCAAGGGACGGGAGGACGCTCGTGCCCCAAGCGGCCAACAGGATCCCGCCTGCCCCGCCCACCGCAGCGAGCAGTAGCGCCTCGGTGAGCGTCTGGCGTGCAAGACGCGCACGGCCGGCCCCAAGGGCTGCGCGGACGGCCATCTCGTGCCGGCGCACCACAGCTCTGGCCAGCAGGAGGTTCGCCACGTTGGCGCACGCGAGCAGCAGCACCATCCCGACCACTACCGCCATCAGCGCGGTGAGCCGCGGCAGGTTACTGGTGCCCGGCGCGCCCGTGCGCGTGCCCCCCAGCGGCGCCATCGCGATGCTCCAGGCCCCGTCGATCTGCGGGTATTCCTCGGCCTCGCGTCGGCTGAGAACATCCAGCGCGCTCCGGACGCGGCCGAAGGTCATGCCCGGGCCTAGGCGGCCAATCACCCCGAACCACTGGGTGCTCCGGCTGCCCAGCAAGTCGAGTCCCTCTGCGCGCAGATAGGGAAGCACCACCTCGTGCATCATCACCGGCACCCATAGCTGCGGATCGGCGTGGATGTCGGGACTCGGTGTGGAGCGTGGGACCACGCCCACTACGGTGAACGGCCGGCCGTCCAGCGTGATCTGCCCGCCCACCAGAGACGGGTCGGCACTGAAGCGACTCGCCCAGAGCGCCTCGGAGAGGATCACCACCGGGCGGGCTCCGGGCGTCCGGTCCTCCTCGGGCAGGAACGTCCGTCCCAGGAGGGGTCGCACCCCCAGAACCGAGAAATAGCTCCCCGAGACGATCGCCCCTTCCACCTGCACGACGCCCGGTGCGTCCCCGAGCTGGACCTCCATGCCGGCGTAGACGGCTACCTGTCGCAGCCCGGCGCTCCGCTCCGCGTCGCGGATGTCCAGGAAGTCCGGATAAGAGAAGCTCCCCGGGTTCCTCGGGTCCTTGCTCGACACGTGGTAGATGCCCACCAGCCGTCCCGGATCCCGTACCGGAAGAGGCCGCAGGAGGAGTGCGTCCGCGAAGCTGAAGAGGACGGTCGTGGCGCCAATGGCCAGAGCCAGGGTAGGAACCGCCACGAGCGTCACGCCGGGCGTGCGTCGGAGTGCGCGTCCGGCGTGCCGGATGTCTCGCCAGACGTCTTCGATGAGCGGCAATCTGCGCCTCTCGCGTGCCTCTTCCCGGTAGCGCTCCGTGCCACCGAAGGCGACAAGAGCGCGGCGGCGCGCCTCCACTGGATCGTGGCCCTTCCGGATGTTCTTCTCGGTCTCCATCTCGATGTGGAAGCGGAACTCCTCGTCCATCCGGCGCTCTGCTTCGCCCCGGAAGAGCGTGTCACGAAGTCGTGCCGCCAGGCCCCGAAGCGCGCGCAACGCGACGCTCACGTCGCCTCCAGGATCCACCCGACCGCTCCCGCGTATCGCCGCCAATCCTCGGCCTCGTGCGTCAGGCCCTGCTGTCCCCTGGCGGTGAGGCTGTAGTACCTCGCCTTCCGGTTGTTTTCCGTGGTGCCCCAGCGACTGGTGACCCAGCCCCGGTGCTCCAAGCGCTGCAGCGCCGGGTAGAGCGAGCCCTGGTTCACGTCCAGCAGCCCCCGCGACAGCTCCTGGATGCGCTGGCTGATTCCCCATCCGTGCATGGGCTCGAGCGACAACGTCTTGAGGATCAGGAGATCCAGCGTTCCACGGAGAACGTCGCTGCCTGCGGGCTCGGCCATGAGGAGATTCCTGTAGAGTTCCTACAGGAACGATACGCCCACTCCTGTAGGAAGGCAACAGGGCGTGCAAGCTATTGCCGATACCGGATGACGGCGTGCGTGGGCAACCTTGCGGACAGGACTGTCGTCCCGCACCCTCTATCGGTGTTCCCTCTCCATCCAGCCACGGACGGAGCTTCTGGAGGAGCCGTCAGGATGATCTCAGACGATCTCCCGTCCGACGCATTTGTCGACGAGGAGTTGGCAGCCCTGATTCCATTCGCCAGGGCCGTGTGGGCGGCGCTTCCGCTCCCTTCCCGCACCGTCGGGTCACCTGACATGGATGCGCGCGCCTTCCTGGAAACGGCCGAGTCCCAGCTCTTCTCGACATGCCATTGGCTGAATGCCAAAGGCGGACGACCGGATGGCATACCGAAGCTCTCGGACAACAGCGTCCGGTCCAAGGAAGACCAGGAGCCCAGGACGCGCGATCCTCACGCGGACCTGATGCGGGAGTTGTTCTTCTGGCAGGAATTCCGGAACATGCTTGGCCGGTTCGGGATGGACCCGCCCGAAGCACCGCCGCCGACTGGCGCGGGGCTGGGTGCGATGGGCGCTCACGGGAGGGAACTGGAACGGGCCGTCCCCGGAATGCGGCAGGCCATGCTCGATGCCATCGACCTGCTTCCAGCAGCCGAGCAACGCAGCGCCATTCGCGCTGCGCTCAAGATCCGATAGGCCGTTCGGGCCCCTGCACTGGGGCAGCCCCACCCAGGCGCCTGAGGTAGCGAGCGGCACGCGATCGGCGAGCTTCGACCGACGTGCGTACACGCTTTGCGCGAAGACTGTGGGGCCGCGTCCCAGCGGCGTGACCGCATAGGCTGGCTGCGACCCTGCGGCCGATGAGGTCTTCGCCAGCCACCAGGGGACGCGGGGATGAGGTCCTACTCCGCACGAAGCGCCTGGAGCGGGTCGGCCTTGAGGGCACGACGGGCCGGAAGCCAGGTTGCCACCAGCGCGATCAGCGCCAGGCTCACTGCGCTCGCGCCTGCGACCAGTGGATCGAGGCGGTGCACGTCGTAGAAGAGGCTGCTGGCCAGCGGAACCAGGACCGTGGCCAGCAGCAGCCCGCCGACGATCCCGGAGACGACGGGGATGGTGACGCCCCTTCCCGCGCTGGCCAGGATCGAGCCCTGCTGAGCGCCCAACGCCAGGCGGACGCCGAACTCCCGGAAGCGCCGGGCGGTGGAGAACGCGACGACGCCGAAGACACCCACGGCCGCCAGGGTGAGGCCCAGGACCGAGAAGACGGCGAGGATGCGGGTATAGACGACGCTCTGCCACTGGTCCTCATAGAGCACAGCCGACATGCTGCGTAGGTCGTAGACCACGGCGTTGGGTGACACCTGACGCACGACTGCACGCAACTCGTCCACCAGAGAGCCGGGGTTCCCGCCGGTGCGCACCGTGAAGAACTCCCGCCAGTACGGCTCCTGTCGGAACGGCTCGTAGATCCCCAGCTCCACGGGTCGTGCCCGACCGAAGTGACGGACGTCGCCTACCACGCCCACCACCTCCATCCACGGCCAGCGCGTGTCGCCGGCCGCGCCGTACTTGATGCGCTTGCCCAGAGGGCTTCCGTCAGGCCAGTAGCGCCGGGCGAAAGACTCGTTCACCACGACCACGGGAGGCTCTCCAGGCGCGCCGTCGGTGGTCGTGAAGGCCCGCCCCGCCAGCAGCGGAATCCGCATGACGCCGAAGTAGCCGGGCTGGGCCGCCTTGCTGATGATCCACGGCTCGTGTCCTGGCTGCGGCGGTTCCGTGTGCTCCACGTACACGGACGTGCCGGCGGCCATGCCCCCGACGGGGAGGTTCGACACCAGTGCGGAACCCGTCACCCCCGGGAGCGCCGCCACCCGGTTCTGGATACGGTCGAACAGGAGGCGCTGCCCCTCCGGGTTCTCCCGCTCCCCGGCGGGGAGGGCGATCCTCATGGTCAAGACGTCCGACGGGTCGAAGCCCAGCGAGACCCTGTTGAGCCGCACGGCGCTGGACAGGGCCGTCCCGGCGCCGATGAGGACGATCAGGGCGATGCCGATCTGGCCGCCGATGAGAACCGAACGCAGGAGCCTCCCCCGGGAGCCCGGCGGTTGGAGGTGTCCCGCACCGAGGTTGGGAAGCAGGTTCTGCCGCAGGGTGTCCAACGCCGGCACGAGGCCTACCACGACTCCGGTGCCCAACGTGCCGACCACGATGGCCGCCATGAGGGGCCCACCGATCGTGAAGTCCAGGTAACCCGGAGGGGGAACCGGAAGGGCGAGGAGGTACAGGTTCCGCCCCAGGACTCCCAGTCCCACGCCCAGCGCCCCACCGAGGATGGCCAGGATGACGCCCTCGGCGACCAGCTGGCGCAGCAGGTTCTGCCGCCCCGCGCCCAGTGCACTGCGGAGCACCATCTCGCGGTTACGGATCGTGGACTGCGCGAGGAGCAGGTGTGCGACGTTGCCCAACGCCAGCAGGAAGATGAGGGAGCACACCAGGAGAAAGCCCGAGACCGGGCCCTTCCATCCCCAGAGGAGGTCGTCGGCGAACGGGCGCACGGCGATCTCCCGCTGCGCATGCCCCCTGGGGTCGGCCTTCTGCAGGACGCGGGCGATGGTCCGCATCTCCGCGCGCGCCAGGTCGAAGCTCGAGCCCGGTGCCAGTCGGCCGAGAACGGACCCGACTTGTCCACTGGAGGTCCCCGCTGCATAGCCGCGTCGCATGGGTCGCCAGAAGCGGGCGCCGGCGGGATAGTCGAAGCCGGCGGGCATCACGCCCGTCACGGTATACGCTTCCCCGTCCATGACGATGGTCCTTCCCAGCACCGCCGGATCCGAAGCGAAGCGCGCCTGCCAAAGGGCGTGGGAGAGCACGACGGTGGCCGGTGCACCCGGGTTGTCTTCATGAGCGTTGGGGCCTCGGCCCAGAACCGGCTGAGTGCCCAGGACCCGGAAGAAGTCGTAGGTGACGGCGCATCCGTCCACGCGCTCCGGTCCCTCGGGGCCGGGAAGGGTGGCCGTGGTGGAGCCATACGCCGCCAGCGCCGAGAACGCGTGGGTCTGCTCCCGCCACGCCACGAAGTCCGCGTACGACGGGGACGCTCGCGTGAAGCCAGGGGCGGTGTTGTAGAGCACCGCCAGCCGGTCGACGTCATGGAAGGGAAGCGGCCGGATCAGGACTCCATAGAAGAAGGACGAGGCCGCAGTGACGCCGCCCACGCCCAGCGCGAAGCACAGAACGATGGCGAAGGAACCGGCGGGGCGGCGGCGCAGCGAGCGCCAGGCCTGCCGCAGGTCGTCGACGGCCGGATGCCCACGGGCCGCCCTGCGCCGACGCCACTCGTGCGCGTAGGCCAGGGGCACGGCCCGGACCGTGTCCAACAGGAGCCAGAGCCAGAGGACCGCGAGCCTCGAGCCGCGTATGCCCCGCCGTCTGGCCCACATCAACCCCAGAATCTCCTCGCCGTGGTGGCGGCGGACGGCTGCAGGATAGATGCGCAACAGCGCCCGGAAGAAGAGCTCGCTCACGATCCGGATCCGGACGGGAGGATTCCTTTGGCGCGCACAGCCCCGAGGAGGGCGTCCAGGCTTGCCGCCTCGGAAGCGATCCGCCTCCTGCCCCGGGACGTAATGCGGTAATACCGTCTCCGTGGATCGTCCGCGTCGGGTTCTGGGCGATCGGGGGACTCCTCGATGAGGCCTGTGTCCAGCAGACGGTGCAGCGTGGTGTACAGCGTGCCCGGACCGAGCCCCAGGCTGCCGCCGGTGCTGCGCGCGACATCCTCGGCAATACCCAGCCCGTGCAGCGGCCCATCGGCGAGGGCCAGTAGGATAAGGAAGCTGGCGCTTGTGGGGGGCCTCGAATCCCCTGATCCGTGCCCAGGCATCGCATCTCCCCTAGTGGGACGGTTGACAGAATCTATCGTATTGTAAGATATCTGACAATGCGATATACGCCGCGTCGGCCTAGAGGTCAGTGGCCTCTTCGGGCGAGCCGTGCGTTGACCGTACGCTGGGTCATGCTTACAATGCAAGCATGACCCAGCCACAGCTCCTTGGGACCTTCGAGCAACTCGTGCTCTCCGCCATCCTTCAGGTCGGGGACGAGGCCTATCCTCCCCCCGTCCTCGCCTGCATTGAAGAGAGCACCGGCCGCTCGGTCAATCGCGGATCGCTCTACGTCGCTCTGGATCGGCTGGAGAGGAAGGGCCTCCTGCGGTCCCGTCCCGATGACGAAGACGGCCGCGAAGGCCGCCCGCGGCGATACCTCGAGGTGACGCCCGAGGGCTTGGCCGCGCTGCGGGACGTGCGCGCTTCGCTCCTGGCTTCCTGGCGCGGCCTGGAATCGCGCCTGGCAGATGAGCCATGAGCCGGTCCGCGCGCCCGCCGGGGATCGCGGCGGCTCTCCTGTCCGTCGTGGCGCCCAAGGGCTGGGCCGGGGCGTCCATGGCCGCGGACCTGGAGGAGGAGTACCACGAGCGGTGCCGCCGATCGCCCCTGAAGGCGCGCGCCTGGTATTGGAGGGCGGTCGCCCAGGTTTCCGTGGCGTACGGGTGGGAGCGCCTCCACGGGCGAGGTTCGGAGGCCGACGTGGCCCGTGATCTCCGAGGAGCCACGGGATCGACCCCCGGAAGATCCTTCCTGCAGGACCTGCGCTACGCCCTTCGCGGCTTCCGGCACACTCCCGGGTTCACGCTGGTGGCGACGCTCACCCTTGCCCTCGGCATCGGCGCGGCGACCTCGGTGTTCAGCGTAGCGGACGCGGTGCTCCTCCACCCGCTCCCCTTTCCCCACGCGGGGCGACTGGTGCAGGTGTGGGTAACCCGCCCGGCGCGCGGCGACTACAGGGAGGTGGCCTCGGGACCGACCTACCTCGACTGGGCACACGACGCCCACTCGTTCTCCGGGCTCGCCGCGTACCGCAGGATCGACTTCAACATCACCGGGGGCGAGCGCCCCGAGCGCGTGGTGGGCCTGTCCATCACGCCGAACTTCTTCCGGGTCCTCGGTGTGTCCGCGGCCCTGGGCCGCCTGCCCGCTCCTGGCGACGCGGATCGGGGCACGGCGTCGGTGGTCCTGTCCGACGCGCTTTGGCGGTCCAGCTTCGGCGCCGACCCCGGGGTGCTCGGGCGTACACTGATCCTCAACGGGAAGCCTCGCACGGTAGTGGCCGTGCTGAGGCCGGGCATAGACTTCCCCGAAGGCACCCGCCTGTACGCTCCCTCTCCGTACCGCGTGCCCATGGCGCCGCTGGAGGACACGGACCTGAGCACCGACCGCGGCTCGGGATACCTGTCGATGGTGGGGCGCCTGGCAGACGGCGTGTCCGTGGAGGCGGCCGAGGCCGAGATGACGGCGTTGGCCCAGGCGGAAGCCCGTGCGTATCCGGATACGAACGCGAAGAAGGGCGCTCGCGTCGTATCCCTCCTCGACGACATGGTCGGCGACCTCCGTCCGACCTTCTTCGTGATCCTTGGGGCTGTGGGTCTCTTGATGCTCATCTCCTGCGCCAACGTGGCGAACCTCCTCACCGTGCGGGCCGCACGTCGGCGGAGGGAGCTCGCGGTCCGGGTCTCCATCGGAGCGAGCTTGGGTCGCGTGCGCCGACAGCTCATGACCGAGAGCGTCGTTCTGGCCTTCCTCGGGGGCGTTCCCGGGTTCCTGCTGTCTCTGGCCGGCACGCGCGCCCTGGTTCACCTGGCTCCAGCGGGCATCCCGCGCCTGGCCTCCGTCGGCGTGGATCCGCGGGTGCTGGGCTTCGCGCTGCTGGCGACGCTGGTCACCGGCCTCCTGTTCGGTCTCGCACCCATGGTAGGGCTGAAGGAGACCGCGACGGCGGGTGTCCTCCGGACCACCAACACCGGTGGTGGCCGTGCGGCGCTCCTGCGCGACGGTGTGGTGGTGGTGGAAGTCGCGCTGTCTCTTCTGCTGGTGGTGGGGGCGGGGTTGATGCTGCGTACCTTCCGGGCCCTCGATGCCGCGAACCCCGGCCTGGACCCCCGCGGCGTGCTGGTGGCGCACGTCACCCTCTCGAACGCGAAGTACAAGGACGATGCGGCGATGATCTCGTTCTACGACGAGGCCCTCCAGCGCATCCGTGCGATTCCCGGCGTCCGGAGTGCCGGCACGGTGCTGACGCTTCCCATGCACTGGGCCGTACGCGGGACGTTCGGCTTCTCCATCCAGGGACGCGCACCGGAGGCCGGCGACGACTTCCTTGCCGGGTACCAGGTGGTGAGCCCGGGCTACTTCGCCACCCTCCGCATCCCGGTGCTCCGGGGGCGGGCCATCGAAGCCTCTGACCGGCAGGACGCGCCGTTGGTGGCCGTGGTGAACGAGGCCATGGCGCGGCGCTACTGGCCCACTGGCGGCGTGCTGGGTGCGCGGATCACCATGTGGGGCGACCCTGCGGATTCCGCCACGCAGTGGGCGACCGTGGTGGGCGTCGTGGGGAACACGGCGATGGACGGCCTCGACAAGCCTCCTCAGCCGCAGATGTACATCCCCATGGCCCAGGGGCCCATGAATGCATCCACGTTCGTGCTGCGCACGGATGACGACCCCTACGCGCTGGCGCCGGCTCTCCGCCACGCCGTCGCCGAGGTCGATCCCGACCTGCCGCTCTACGGCCTACGAAGCATGCGGGACATTGTGGCCGACTCCCTGGCGCAGCGTCGGTTCCGCATGCTGATCCTCAGCCTGTTCGCGGGTACGGCCCTTCTCCTCGCGGCCGTCGGCCTGTACGGAGTCATCAGCTTCTCCGTGGCGCAGCGCACTCGCGAGATCGGGATCCGCATCACGCTGGGCGCCGCGCGGGAGTCGGTCGTGGGCCGGGTTGTGGCGCGAAGCTTCGGACGTGTGGGCCTGGGGATCACTCTCGGACTCCTGGCCAGCCTCGCTTCTCGACGCCTCATCGCCAGCCAGGTCTTCGGCGTGAGCGCCACCGATCCCGTCACGTACGCCGCGGCAGCCCTGCTCTTCGCAGTCGTGGCCGTCGCAGCGAGTGCGATTCCCGCCGCGCGCGCGGCCGGGGTGGACCCCGTCATTGCCGTGCGTACGGAGTGAGGCGGCCAGGGATGAAGACGAACGTCGGGCGTCGCGCCTTCGGTCAGCATTCCTCCCGGGCCGCCACTGACCCGGCCATTCCGGGCAGGATCACTCCACGCGCAGCGCTTCGATGGGATCCGTACGGGCGGACCTCAGGGCCGGGGGCACCGAGGCCAGCCCGCTCACCGCGAGGAGCACGCCGACGACGACGACGAGGACCAGCGGGTCTCTCGCGTCCGTGTGGAAGAGCAGCTGCTGCACGTAGGGCGCGGCGAGCAGGCATATGGCCAGACCGATGAGGGTGCCGAGAGCGGCGAGGGCCGCGCCCCGGGAGAGGGTCTCCCGAAGCAGCCGACCGCCGCTGGCTCCCAGCGCCGACCGGATGCCGATGTCGCGCCTGCGCTGTGCAACCTCGAAAGCGAGAAGGCTGTAGAGACCGACGACCGCCACCAGGAGCGCCAGCCCTCCGAACGCCGTGAAGAGGGACGCTCCCAGAGTCCAGGAGCGCAGCTGCGGAGCGAGGATCTCCCCGAGGCTCTGCACCTGGGCGTAGCGCACGGCGGGCGAAAATGACCGCAGGACCGGCGCCACGGCGGCCGCGACCACCTGGGGGTCACGGTCGGTCCGCACGTAGAGTCCTTCCGCCGCATAGCCGGTCTGGGACAGCGGCAGATAGTACGCCAGAGCACCCGTATCATCGAGGTCGCCTGTCGACGCGTTCTCGACCACGCCCACCACGGTCGTGCACTCGGTCTGGTGGTCGAAGTAGAGGCACTGACCCAATGCCTGCTTCGTCGGCCACAGCGTGCGTGCCATGTTCTCGTTGACGAGGGCGACCTTGGGCACGCTCGCGCCGTCGGAGTCGAGGATGGCTCGTCCGCGGAGGACCCGGAGACCGATCGTTCGGAAGTAGCCGGGTGTCACGCTGTAGTAGAACGGCCCGGTGCCGGGCGAGACGGGTAGGGAGTCGACACCGGGTAACGTCAGGTGAGCGATCATCTCCGACTGGAATGGAACGTCGGTAGCCGCCGCACCCGTCACGCCGGGAACGCTGCGGACCCGCTCAATGGCCTCGGCGTAGAGACGGTTCACCTCCGCAGCGTCTCGAGTCACGCTCAAGGCGGGATCGTTGAACTCGAGACTCGCGAGCACCAGGCGGTTCGTGTCGAGGCCGAGGTCTGCGTTCGCGGCCCTGTGGAGGCTCCGGACGAAGAGCCCGGCGCCCACGAGGAGCACGACGGAGAGCGCCGCCTGCATCACGGTGAGCCCGCGCCGCACGGGGGACCCACCTGCCGAGCTTCCACGGCCGCCCTCGAGGAGGTCCCGATTCAGGTTCCCCCGGGCGCTCCGGACGGCTGGACCCAGCCCGGCCAGCAACCCGGCCCCCACCGAGAGGGCAGCGGTGACCGCCAGAACCCGGCCGTCCAGGCCGGATCCCTGCCACAACACGTCCGGGATGAGAAGCGTGCGGATGAGGCTTCCACCCCAGCGAGCCACGGCCAGGGCGACCACGCCTCCCAGTCCAGCGAGGAGGACCGCCTCGATGGACAGCTCCGCGACGAGACGCGAGCGCGTCACCCCTAGCGAAAGGCGTACCGCGACCTCACGGCGCCGGCGTGCCCCTTGGGCGAGGAACAGGTTGGCGACATTCGCGCACGCGATGAGCAGCACCGCGAGGGCGACTCCCGCGAGCCACAGCGCGACCTTCGATGTGGCGCTGGCCCGCGGCCCTCGTGCCGCCAGAAGCGGTGCGGTGAATACCCGTGTGTTGGCGTCATACTGGCCGCGCCGAACCTGGTCCGTCCTCGCGTTCACAATGAGGGCGGTGGCGGCCGCGGAGCCCGCCACGGCCGAGGCCTCGTCGGAAACCCGGACAACCGCCTGCAGCCAGTAGTAGCCCCGGGAGGTGAGGAATCGGTCGCTGCTGTCCATGGCGTGGCGCGCCACGACGGCGGGAAGCCAAACGTCCACCGGGGTCAGGTCCACACCGGTGAAACCGCGGGGCATGATGCCGATGACGGTGTACGCGTTGCCCGCGATCTCCAACGTGCGTCCGAGGACATCGGGGTCTCCCCCGAAGCGGCGTCTCCAGAACTCGTTGCCCAACACCACGGTGGATGCATCCCCTATGGCATCCTCCTTCGTGGTGTAGACGCGGCCGAGCTGAGCGTGGGCACCGAGCGTCGTGAAGAAATCCGCCGTCGCCAGGACCGCCCTCACTTCCGTTGCGCCTTCGCCCGAGCCCAATGTGAGTCGACGGGTACTGGTGAACGCGCCGACGGAGAGGAACTGGGGCACCGTGCGGAGGTCCACGACGTCCGAGTACGTCAGCGCTGGAATGGTGCCCTGACGACCGAGCCACATCCCCCTCCACAGGATCCGCCTCACCTGCTCCGGGTGCGCCACTCCTTCGGGCGGACGCAGCAGAAGTCGATCCACGATGCCGAACATCGTCCCGTTGACGCCGATTCCCAGGCCCAACGTCAGCACGATCCCCGCAACGAAGCCCGGGGATCGCCGGATCCTGCGGATCGCCTGAGCCACGCCCGACCGTATGCCTCCCCACCACGCCGCACCCGTCCTCATCGCATGCTCCGTCCAGTCCACGGTTACGATCCGTCGACGCTGGCGTGCCAAGCCGCCAAAGCGGCGCTCCGCCTCCCGTCGCGCCTCCTCCGCCGTCCACCCTTCCGCCATCAGACGCTCGGTCTGTTCGACCAGGTAGTGCTCGATCTCCCAGTCTACCTGGCGGCCGGGACCGGGACGCCCAAATCCAAGACGAAAGAGCCTGCGGCGAGGCGCCATGTCGCTAAGTCCCGGCCTCGCGTGGCGCGATCTTCCCGACGGCCTCCACGTAGCGGCTCCAGCGCTCCTCCTCCGCCGCCAGCACCCGCCGTCCCTCGGGAGAGATGCGATAGTACCTCGCCCGACGCCCCTTCTCGGAGATCCCCCAGTCGCTGTCCACCCACCGTCGCCGCTCCATGCGGTGCAGCGCGTGGTAGAGCGCGCCGTCTTCGACGATCAGCGCGTCGTCCGTGGACTGATGGATCCACTCGAGGATGGCGAACCCATGCATCTCCGAACCCGCACCCAGCGTGCGCAGGATCAGGAGCTCGAGGGTACCGGGGATCGGACTCAGGGGTGTGTCGCGCACAGACCTCTCGCCAGCGAATGGTTGACCAGAATAACTCAGGTCAAGCTATTTCTCTGAATAGCTCAGGGCAAGAGGGTGTCGGTGGCGAGGACAAAAGCCGACCCTACCCTTCGTGGAGCGCCTCCACGGGCTGGATTCTCGGGCCTCGGAGCGCGTGCTCCAGGCAGCCCGACACGATACGGTGAAGGGGCTGGAGTGGGTGGGCAGCGCGCGCGACCAGTTGTTCATCGGCGAGGGCGCTTGCACCTCACAACCGCCGGTCGACAGGTTGCTCTCGCAGCCGAAACGCGAAGCCGTCGGGCTCGGCTCGTCGCCTGTCGTTTCGCCGAGCCGATTGGCGTGCCCGCGACCACATGTTGGAGTTTCCACGTGCGCAGTAAGCTGACACGCTACCGGGAATGTGGTGGCGAGACTTCACCCCCGAGCCCTGGACCCTGTCATGTCGAGCCCTGTGCCGGTCCTCGTTCTCTCCATCGTCGTTCTCCGATCTTCGATTCCGCCGGTCACCGGAGGTCAGGAGGCACCGCTTCGGGATATTGACGGAAACGTGTATCCGCAGGTCGAGATCGGAGCTCGGACGTGGATGGCGGAGAACCTCCGAGTAACGCGCTATTCGGATGGCGAACCCCTGTCCTTCTCGACCTACCCCGATTCAATCGATTCGAGGGAGAGCTTTGGGCTCCTCTACGACTGGGCCGCCGCCACCAGGGGAATCGGTTCAAGTGCAGGCCGCGAACCGGGAATCCAGGGACTGTGCCCGATCGGGTGGCGCCTTCCTTCGGAGGCGGACTGGGAAGACCTCGTCAACGCCATGGGTGGTGCGAGCGTCGCCGGCCGAGCCGCCAAAGCCCCAGGGCATTGGGGGACACCTCTGTCTCAGCGGGCCAGCGCGACAGGCTTCAACGCCCTACCGGCGGGGTTTCAGGATTTCACCGGGGTATTCCTCGATCGAGGTGTCGGCACCTTCTTCCTGGCCTCTACGTGGGCCGGTGAGGGGCCGGTGACTGCATTCGCCCTCGAGACGACCAGCTCGGAGTTCAGGAAAGTCCGTCTTCATCCGAGAGACAGAGTCTCGGTTCGCTGCCTGAAGAGGGAGCGAGGCGAGCCCGCCTCATGACGCGATATCCTCGGGGCGTTGGCGACAGGGGTCGGCCCGGCCACTGCTGTTCCGCGTTCAGCGCCGTCGTCGGGATCGTCCGGATGGCGATCCCACTCGGCCTCCCGGGAGGGGCGGTTCGCATGATCCCGCTCCGCCAGGCGTGGCGTCGCGACTTCATCGCGCTGGCGTCGCCGCTCTTCGACGGGTGAGGCCCGTTCTCCCCTCAGTCCACCTTGAGCGCGTCGACGGCGTCGGTGCGGGCCGCCCGCACCGCCGGGATCCCGGTGGCGGTGAGCGTCGCCAGGGCCAGGAGGAGAGCGGCCCCCAGGAACGCCACGGGATTCACCGCCGAAAGTCCGGCCACACGCATATTCAACAGACGGATCCCGGCCCACGCCAGGCCCGCACCCACCGCGAGGCCGACGCCCGCGGGGAGCACCCCGCCGCGCATGGCCAGAGCGAAGATGGCGGGGCGCTCGGCACCCAGGGAGATGCGGATTCCGAACTCCCGCGTGCGCCGGACCGCCAGCTGCGACACCACGCCGTAGAGCCCGACGCACGCGAGAACGCCGGCGGTGAGGGCGAAGGCGGCGAGGAGCATGGCGATGAGCCGCTCCCGGGCCAGGGCCTGTCGGTATCGGCCGGCGAGGGGTTGTACGTCGACAACGGGAATCTCACGGTCCACGGAGAGGATCGCTTGACGCACGCCCGACGCGAGCTTCGACGGGTCCGCGGTGCGCACCAGGAAGGAAGACCCCTCTCCCTTCGGACGAAGCAGGTACAGCTGCGGATACCCGGGATCCGTGGCCGACCCGCTGGCCCAGACGTCGTGCACCACGCCCACCACGGGGTGCCACGGCCCCGAAGGGCTCATGCGGAACCGGCCTCCCACCGCGTCTCCCCTGGGGAAGTACTTCTTGGCCGCGCTCTCCCCGAGGATGTAGGGCTCGGGGTCGGCGTCGAGATCCGCCCGGTTGAAGGCACGCCCCTCCACGAGTCGCTGACCGACGGTACCGAAGTACCCCGGAGAGACCTGGTTGCCGAAGAAGATCGAGAGCCCCTGGGCGCCGTCGTCGTGTGGATACCCTTCGGCCTGTGCCGGGCCCGCAAAGACGCCGGTGCGGGGAGGTGTGCTGGTGGCGAGGGTCACGCCCTTCACGCCCGGGAGCCGGGCGATCTCGTCGCGGATCCGCCCTAGCGCGGTCTCCTTGGACGCCTCGTCGGGAAAGCGCCAGTCGGGGAGCTGCACGTTCACCGCCAGGAGCTCGTGCACCGCCATCCCTGGATCCCTGGCTTCCGCGCGCAGGAGCGTGCCGACCACCTGGACGCCTGCCGCGAGGAGCGCGAAGGAGAGGGCGACCTCACCCACCAGGAGGAGGCGCCGAACGGCGAGGGTGTTCCTGTTGGCGGTGCCCGAACGCTCGGTGAGGACTTCTCTCGGGTGCGTGCGCACGCGGTGTACCAGGGGCACCACTCCGAACAGGAGCACCGTGGACACGGCGCACAGCACCGCCACGACCGTGACGGCGGGATCGAGGTGCACGGACGCCAACAGGGTCCATTCCCTGGGATGAACCGCCCGCACGAGGTTCACGGCAACCGCCGCCAACCCCAGGCCGACCGCGGACGCAAGGCCGGCGATGAGCGCGCTCTCGAAGAGCGTCTCCCGGGCGAGGCGCAGACGGCCGGCACCCACCGCGGCCCTTACCGCCGTCTCGCGCGTGCGGGCGTCACCCCGGGCGAGCAGGAGGTTCGCCACGTTGATGCACGCGATGAGCAGAAGCAGCGCCACCGCCGTCCCCACCACCTTCAGAGGGTTCATGAGATTGCTGGCGACGATCTCGGCCACCGGCTCCAGGCGGGTGGCCCACGCGGACTTGTCCGCTTCGGTTGCCGCCAGGTCCAGCGCCTTCGTCTCCTCCCTCGCGTGCTCCAGCGTCACGCCCTGACGCAGCCGCGCGAACACCTCGAGCCCCGCCACGGTGCTGTCGTCGGGTAGAGGGAGCCACACGTCCGCGGCTCGGTCTCCCGGGCCCGGGGGCCGGAGGGCGGCCGGTGCCACGCCGATGATGGTGCGTGCCTTTCCGTCGATACGGAGCGAGCGTCCGAGCACCCCGGGATCTCCTCCGAACGCCCGCTTCCAGAGGCCCTCCGAGAGGAGCATCACGGGGCTGCCGGAGCCGACCAGGTCGCGCGCGTCGAAGTACCGGCCCAATACGGGGTGGAGGCCGGCGAGCCTCGGAAGCGCCGTGTCCATGAGGGCTGCGGAGAGCATGTGTGGCCCGTCGTCGGTGGACCAGGCGACGTCACGCTGGCCGACGGCGGCCACCGCGGAGAACGCATCGGCGTGCCGGATGCGATTCCTGGTCTCCCGGTCGGGGCTGACCATGAGCTTACGCGCTTCCCGCCACTTCCACGCCATCACCACCCGGTCGCTCCCGGGAAAGTCCACCGGGCGCAGGACCACGCGGTCGAAGAGCGACGCGAAGGCGATGGTGGCGCCGATGCCCAGGGCCAGCGTGCCCACGGCGAAGGCCGCGAATCCGGGGCTCCTCCTCAGCGAGCGAAGCGCGCTCCTCAGGTCATCCGTCCATCCACCCATGCCACCACCTCCCTGTCGTCCCTGTGGTCGCTGTCGTCTCATCCTCCGACCCGAGGTCCTCATCCGTACGCCGGTGTCGGCCAGGTCCCACGCCTCCCGTATCCACGCCCGTGCCGCGCCACGGAAGCCGCGCCGCCCGCGCTCTCCTTCCAGCCGCTCCCGAAACACCTGCTCCATATCCGCCGCGTGGGCGTCCCGGAGTCGCCGGGGCAGGAGAGCACGCAGGAGCGCGTGCATGCACGCCACCGAGTCTCGCGCCACGGCGCTACCCCCGTCCCTCCCGGGCGGGGATCAGCCCGTGCCGGCGAGCGTCCGCGAGGAGCTCCTCCACCCTTCCCGCCTCCACCGCCACGGCGGCGCGTCCGTCGGCGGTGATCCGGTAGTACCGACGGCGGGCATCGTCGTCGTCCTCCGGGCGCTCGGGCGACTCGACGATGAGGCCCTCGTCCATGAGGCGCTGGAGAGCGGCGTAGAGGCTCCCCGTTCCCGGGCGTAGGAGGCCACCGCTGCGCTCCTCCACCTGCCGCAGGAGGGCGTAGCCGTGGAGATCGCCCCCGCCCAAGGCCACCAGGATCGCCATGGACAGCGGAGTGAGGGGTGATTCGGTGGCCATGTGGTCCTGTCTCCGGAAGTGTGGGACGCCGATGGCGCGCGTGGGCGATCTTCCGCCCGTCACTATATCGACGATCGGAAGAGCAAAATGGTTGCACGGGAGGGCGGGCAGGGATCCTGTTCCGCAATTCAACCGGGGATCAGGCGGCCCGGGTAGGCGATGAGGGTGCGTTGATGCCCGTTGACCTACCCCGCGAACATCATGATGAGCATCTGAAACGGCGTGCTCATCTCCTCGTGTCGTCGGCTGATACCGCTACCCTCCACCGCCCGTGGAAACAGGGCACCAACCCACGACGCTCCTCGCTCCCGGTTACCTCGGCTGAGTCTTGGAACACCACGGGGTAGGCGCAGTGGTCATCATCTTCCCGCTGGCTTTCGGATTCCGGTAACCGGCGGGCCGCGCCCTCGGGCGACCGACCCGCTACTCGGCCTTCAGCACCCTGACCGGATCCACGGCGAAGACGCGCCGGGCCGGAAGGTATCCGCAGACCAGGGCGATCAAGATGAACAGCCCGCCGATTCCCCCGTAGGTGAGGGGGTCGAATGAGCCGATCCCGAAGAGGAACGTGGCCAGGAGTGGCCGCACTCCGTACGCCCCCAGCAGCCCGAGCGCGACGCCTGCCGCCCCTGTGATACCCACCGACCGGAGCATGCCCCCGAGGAGCGCCCCATCCGGAGCTCCAAGAGCCTTTCGGATTCCTAGTTCCCTGGTCTGCTGCGCCACCTGGCGAGCCGATAGACCTCCGATACCCACCGCCGCGAGCGCGGTCGCCAGCAGAGCGAACGTCGTCATCAGGAGGGTCCGATACCGTTCCTGGCTGGCCGACTCGGCGACGGAGCGCTCGAGGGTTCCGGAGGTCGTGACGGCCAGGCTCCCGTCCACGTGCCACACGGCCTCCCGCATCCCCGGAAGGACATCTTCGGGTCGACCCCGGGTCCGGGCGGCGAAGGTTACCCTGGTCCGGCTGAGTTGCGCGAACGGGACGTAGAAGGTGAGGGGGGGCTTCCTTGCGAGGGAGGCCTGCCGGGTGTCACCGGCCACCCCCACCACCGTGACCCGCCCCGCAGGGTAGATCAGCTCGCGCCCCACGGGCGAGCGGTCACCCCACAGGGCTCGTGCCAGAGACTGATTCACCACCGCGACCGGCGGGGCCCGGCCGTCGTCGGTAGAGAGAATGCCGCGGCCCTCGAGGATGGGAATCCCCATGAAACCGAGGTATCCCGGAGCGACGCAGTAGAGCTCGGGCATGAGGTATGTGCTGTCCTCGGGGTTCGCCCGTGCCGCCCACGTCGAGGGCTTGTTGGGAAACGGGAGCATGTTGGCCGCCGAGACGGCCTCCACGCCGGGGATGGCTTTCATCTGCCGCAGCACGTCGTCCGCGAAGTTCCACGCCGCTCCCTTCATGTCCCAACCGTAGCGGGCATCCGGCAGGGTCACTTCCACCGTGGCCAGATTCCTCGGGTTGAAGCCCGGGTCTACGGCCAGAAGTCGGACCAGGCTCTGGGAGAGGAGACCACTGGCCACCAGAAGTACTACCGTGAGCGAGATCTCCCCGACCAGCACCCAGCGGCCCAGCGCTGCCTGACGCCTGGACCCGGTCCTTCCTCCGACCCTCAGCGTGGACCCCATGTGAGCCCTGGCTGTGACCAGCGCCGGAGCGAGACCGAACAGGATCGCGGAGAGCGTCCCGAGGAAGCCGGCGAAGACCAGCACCACGAGGTCCACGCGTACCTCGTCGATGCGGGGTATGGGCGGCGCCATGGCCACCAGGAGTCGGGTGCCCCCTACGGCGAACAGGACGCCCAATGCGCTGCCCAAGAGACCCAGGACCAGGCTCTCCGTGATGAGTTGACGGCCGATGCGAAGGCGTCCGGCGCCGATGGCCACCCGCGTCGCCACCTCCTGAGTCCGGCCCTGCATTTCTCCCAGGGATAGGGCGGCCACGTTCCCGCACGCGATGAGGAGGAGCAGGCCCGTAGCGCCGAACAGGAGCAGGATAGGCGAAGCGAGTCCCCGCACCTCCTCCTTCATCCGCGGACGGATGAGCGCGTCCGGGTGCTGCGAGGGCCAGGCGGCCTTGAGGATCTGACCGGTCTCGACCCGTGCCTCGTCCAGCGTCGCTCCGTTCGCCAGACGGCCGATAGCCTCCCACTGGGTGGACCCCGGGGATTCCCCCCACTCCGGAGATCCCACAGGGACCCAGAAGTCTCGCGAGCCCGGGTCGTCGGCACCGGTGAAGGACGCGCTGAGCCACTGCAGACGGAACCCGCGGGGGAGCACCCCGATGACCGTGTAGGAGACGCCGTCGATGGTGACGGAGGTGCCGAGGACGCCCGGGTCGGCGCCGAAGCGCCCCGCCCAGGTCCCGTAGCTCATGACCGTGACCCTGGCCCGGTCGCCGGCCCTGTTGCCTTCCTCGTCTGGAAGGAACCAGCGTCCCAGAACCGGCGTGATCCCCAGAACCGGAAGTAGAGAGGCCGTCGCCGCCCCTACCTCCACCAGTTCGGGCCGGGGGCCGCCGCCCAGAGTGCTCTCACCCCAGTCGCCGGTGTAGACCGCCACGTTCTGGAAGGCGGTACTCTGCACCCGGATGGCCTTGTACTCGTCGTACTTGAGCCGGATCTCCCCGGCGGCGGTGAGGCCCTTCCGTCCCCCGATGCGCTGCCAGATGCTCACGAGCCGCCCCGGGTCCCGGTAGAGCGTCCGCGTCAGAAGGACGCCGTCTACCACCGAGAACATGGCTGTCGCCGCTCCGACTCCCAGACCGAGGGTGAGCACCGCCACCCCCGCGTAGACAGGGCGGCGCCGGAGCGTTCGGAGCGCGAAGCGGAAGTCCTGCCCGACGAAATCGAGGACCGTGCCTCCGGCTCCGGCGCCGCGGTGCTGTGGCGTCGGAGGATGTCTCTCCCGGCGCATCCGGACCGAGCTGACCAGAACGTCCTTGATGACGTCCATCCAGAAACGAAGACCTCCTGACCACCTCCGACGATAGCGGCGCTCCAGGCGCTGCTCTACGAGGAAGGCCATCCACTGATCCTGGAAGTGCGCGCGGAATTCCGCGGGATAGAGCCGAAGGAGAAAGGCAAGCAACAGCCGCTCCAGCCGGCGCTGGTTCATCCCTCCGCCTCCCCGAAGCTTGCCCGGGCGTGCGCCACGTCGGCTTCCAGACGCCCCACCTCAGCCTTCAGGATTCTGCGTCCGAGGGGGGTGATCTCGTAGAACCTCCAGCGGGAGCTCCCCGCCGCGTCGGGAGTGGGCGGACGGCACTCGTCCACGAGTCCCTTTTTCGCCAGGCTACCGATCGCATGATAGAGGGTGCCGGCGCCGAGCCTCACGATCCCCCGGGTCCTTTCTTCCACAACGCGCTTGATGGCGTAGCCGTGGGACACTCCCTCCTCCAGCGTCATCAGGATGTGGAAGGCCGCAGGGGTGAGGGGGAGATACGCAGTCGGATCGCGGGACGTCATGGGCTGGCCCCCGGTAGGTTCGGACTCCGTCGCAGCACGGCGCTTCGCGCGTGCCGGTCGTCGCAAGTCGATACGACGCATTACCGATATTCGATAATCGAAAATCGGTAATGTGGGGTCCACTGTCAACGACGAACGACACCTCCTGCGAGTGCTGCGGCGCTAAGCCTGTGGTGGCGAAAAGCCGCGTTGGTGCATGGCTCCTGGGTGTAGGTTCATAGTCATACGAAGCCCCCTGAGCCGGAGTCGTCACCGTTGAAGTATCCGAAGCGGAGCCAGTACAAGTACGCGAAGTCTCGGTATCGGGTACGGAATTGGGCTGAGTGCGAGGCCGGCCTGCGGCGGCGTGGCGATCTAACCGTCTGGCTTCCCGATGCCGCGCTTGATGCTTGGAGGGCGCCGCCCAGCGGCAAACCCGGTGGCCAGCGCACCTACGCGGATATCGCGATCAAGGCCGCGTTGACGATCCGCATGGTGTTCAACCTCCCGCTTCGGCAGACCGAGGGCTTCCTGCGTTCGCTGGTCGACCTGCTCGACGTGGAGCTTCCGATCCCCGATCACACGACGCTGTCCCGGCGTCTGCAGAAGCTCGGAAAGGCCCAGTTCCAGAGGCTCGCTACCGATCGACCGATCCACCTGCTCATCGATAGCACAGGACTCAGGGTCCACGTTGGCCATCTACGGAGGCCGCCAAAGAACAGGGCTTGGAAGAAGCTCCACCTTGCGGTTGACGCCCGCACCGGAGAGATCATCGCCTCGGACCTGACCGGTCGTCGGACGCATGACTGCACGCGAGTACCTGCCCTGCTCGAACAAGTCGAGCGTCGAGTGATGGCCGTCTCGGCCGATGGTGCCTACGATGCGGCGAGTGTCTACGAGGCGGGCCAATCAAGGGGCTCAGGACCACCGGCGAGGGTCCTCATTCCACCAGGCAGGAACGCCTTGCCCAGGCCGTCCCCGGCTTTGAAGAAAGGAAATCGTAACGTCCGCTCGATTCGAGCACTCGGTCGCCGGGAGTGGTACGCACGTTCAGGATACGCCAGACGCAGCATGGTGGAGAGTGCCGTCTACAGGTACAAGACGATCATCGGCCGACAAATGAGAAGTCGCGGCGTGGCGGGCCAACGAGTTGAGGTGAGGCTGGCGTGCGGGATCCTCAACACCATGGCCGAGCTCGGGATGCCGGAGAGTTACCGGGTTGAGTGACCGCGGCGTCGGAGGCGGGGAAATCCAGTCTCAAGTCCGGGCCATGCACCAACGCCGGCTTGGAGCGGCCTCGATCTGAACTGGAGCCGCCCTCTCGAAGTCTCCGAAGGTCGGGGGGGGACCGGGAGTCTATACGCGGCGCCCCAGCACCTCATGGACGAGGGTCTCATTGTGGAATCGCCCGTGAGCCAGGCCCCCGGCCGCCCGCGGCAATGCGCTGCAACCTCCCGGGCGTTGGCCCTGTCTCAGGGCATGAACAAGGGATGGAGCGGGGTGTTTGTGTGAGATCGTAGCATAAAAAATAGACTACGAATCTGAGCGTGCCCCGCTCTCCACTCGGCAACGGAAGCCCACATGCCCAAGCTCGGCGAGTTCGAACTACTGGTCCTTCTGTCCGTCCTCAGACAAGGAGAGGCGCCGTACGCCAACCGGGTCCGCGAGGACCTGGAGGAGAACGCCGGCCGACGGGTGACCCGGGGCGCCCTCTACCGGACCCTCGACCGGCTCGTGGAGAAGGGATTCCTCACCTGGGAGCTCGAGGCCAGCGAGGTGCCCGAACGGGGAGGCCATCCCATGCGACGGCTCTTGGTCACCGACGCGGGCCGGGAGGCGGCACGCCAGGCCCGGGACGTCCTCGCGTTCTTCTTCGAGGGCCTCGGGCCCGTGGGCTACTGACGTGTCGCCGAGTCCGCCCCCCCTGGCCGTCTGGGTGCTCGCCCGCGCGCTGCGCGGCGACCCTGCGGCGCAGGCCATCCTCGGCGACCTCCACGAGGACTTCGTGGCGCGAGTGCGCCGGAGCGGGGCGGTGCGCGGGCGGCTGTGGTACGCCCGGGAGTCCGTGCTTCTTGCGCTGGGCAGGCTCGTCCGAGACCCCGTGGCCCTCATCGCCTTCTTCCTGCCGATGCCCTACGAGCCGGCTTCACCCGGAGCGTCCGACATGAACCGCGCATCCGCCCTCCAGTCTCTCGGCCGGGACATCCGCCACGCCCTGAACACCCTGCGCCGTAACCCGCGCTTCACCCTCTTCGCGGCGGTGGTCATGGGTCTGGGCGTGGGCGCCGCCACCACGGTGTTCAGCGTGCTGAAGCCCCTGGTGCTGGCGCCCCTCCCGGTGAAGGACCCCGGACGGCTGGTGTGGATCGCCAACTCCGGGAGCTCCACCAACGCGTCGCTATCGGCGGTGACGTCCCGGACCAGCAACCTGCGGGACTTCCGGGAGCGCACCCGGAGCTTCACCGGTCTCACCGGCTACTACGCCTTCTTCGACCAGGACTCGTATACGCTCACCGGCGCGGGGGAGCCCGAGCGCCTCATGGGTGTGGGCGTCGCCGGCAACTTCCTGGACGTTCTGGGCGTGCAGCCGCTCCTGGGGCGGAACTTCAACGAAGCCGAGAGCCAGTGGGAGGGGCCCGGCGCGGTGATCCTCACCTACGGCTACTGGCAGCGGCGCTTCGCCGGGGACCGCAGCGTGGTGGGACGCGTGCTCACGTTGAACGGCACGCCCCGGACCGTGGTGGGGGTGTTGCCGCCGAGCTTCGACTTCTCGTCCATGTTCAGCCCCGGCGTGACCGTGGACTTCCTGCGGCCCTTCGCCATCGGCGCCCAGACCGACCGATACGGGAACACGCTGGTCATCCTTGGACGCCTGAAGCCCGGGGTAACGCCTCCGCAAGCGCAGGCCGACCTGGACGCCGTGCTGGCGACCCTCAAGGAAGAGCAACCCGACCGCTGGGGGCTCGGCGCTCGACTCACACCCCTGCAGGACAAGATCGCCGGCCCCTTCCGCGCGGCGCTCATGCTGCTGGCCGCAGCAGCCGGAACCCTCCTCCTCATCGTCTGCGTGAACCTGTCCAACCTGCTCCTGGCACGCGCCCCGGGACGGGCGCGTGAGGTGGCGGTGCGTATGGCCATGGGCGCGCCCCGGGGGACCATCGCCCGACAACTCGTGCTCGAGACCCTGGGCATCTCCCTGCTGGGCTCCCTGGTGGGTGCGGCTCTGGCCTGGGGCGCCACGCGCTTCGCGGCCACGGGCACTCGGGCCATGAAGGTGCCCCTCCTGAACGATGTCCGGGTGGACGGAAGTGCCCTGCTGCTGGCCGTGGGCGTGGCGCTTATGGCGGGCCTTCTGGTGGCGCTGGTTCCGGCCCTCCAGGTGTCCGACGGGGAAGAGGCCACCGTGCTCCGCGCGTCGGGGCACGGCAGCAGCGCCAGCCGGGGCGCACGGCGCCTGCGCGACGGCCTCGTGGTGGCCGAGGTGACGCTGGCGTGCACCCTTCTGGTGGTGGGCGGGCTGCTGGTGCGCAGCTTCCGCGCGGTTCTGGACGTCAACCTCGGATGGGACCCGTCCCACGCGGTGGCGTGGCAGCTCCGCCCCACCAACAACTTCGCTTCCAGCACCGAGCAGGCCGACTTCTACGCGAACCTCACGCGGAAGGTCGGTGAGATCCCCGGCGTGGAGCGCGTGGGCGTCGTGGACGCGCTCCCCCTGGGATGGAACCGGAGTTGGGTGTTCACCCGTCCGGACCAGCCCGACAGCCAGGAGCGCACCGACCGGTCGAACCGCTTCGCCTTCTTCCCCTTCCTGGTGGATTCCGGATACGTGCCCGCCATGAAGATCGCGTTGGTGGCCGGCCGGAACCTGGCCTCCACGGACGCTGCGGATACGCCACCCGTCGTCCTCATGAACGAGTCCGGAGCCCGGCGCGTCTTCCCGGAAGGGAATCCCGTGGGTCGCTACATCTTCTTCAACAACCGCAACGTCGAGGTCGTCGGCATCGCCCGGGACATCCACAACGTCTCGCCGGAGACCGCTCCCGGCATTCAGGTCTACTTCCCCTTGGCGCAGCGGGGCGGCATGTCCGTCATGTCCATGGTGGTGCGCTCGGAGCTGCCCACGGCGAGGCTCGCCGCCGCCGTGTCCGCCACCCTGAAGCAGATCGATCCGGCCATGCCCACCCACGAGTTCTGGACGCTGAAGTCCACCGTGGCCCGGGCCGTATCCGCCAGGCGATTCACGTTGGCCATCCTCACCGTGTACGGCGTCGTCGCGCTCCTGTTGGCCGGGTTGGGCATCTACGGTGTGCTGGCGCAGAACGTGGCCGAGCGCACCCCCGAGATCGGCATCCGCATGGCGCTGGGAGCCACCGCGGGCGGCGTCATGAAGAACGTCCTCGTCCGCACCCTGGCGCTGGCCGGCGGGGGGATCGTGCTGGGCGGGGTGCTGGCGGCGTGGAGCGGGCGCCTGGTGAGCTCGCTCCTGTACGGCGTGCGGGCCACCGACCCCGTCACCTACGTCGGGATGGCCCTGGTGCTCGTGGTCGTCGCCGCCCTGGCGGCGCTGCTGCCCGCCCGACGGGCGGCGCGGACAGGAGGCGTGCGAGCGTTGCGCGCCGACTGAGCCGCCGAGGGTCCAACCCCCGATTCCTGATCCAGGCAGACTCTCGTAAAGGGAGATGAGCTCCGCGCAGCGCTAGCCGCTCAGTTGTGGGTAGCGAAAAGTCCATCGCCGTGGGAGAGCGGCTGACCGAGGGCCCGCGAGACAACCATGGTGGTGCAGCGGGCAAGATCATGCGCGCAGGAGAAAGGGCAAGAGGTGGTTCCGGGACTCGCATGTGACGACAGTCACGGTGTGGGGCACGGGATGGCCCGTATC
>JAJDNC010000006.1 GCA_022340865.1 Gemmatimonadota bacterium | reverse complement strand
CTGCGCGCCCTCAAGGAGGAGCACGCGTTCCTGGAGGCCATCATCCTCACCGGGCACGGGTCGCTGGAGAGCGCGGTGGAGCTCACCAAGCTGGGTGCGTTCAGCTACCTGCCGAAGCCGTACGAGCTGGACAAGCTCGTGCAGACGCTCAAGGACGCCTACGAGGCGCGCCTCCGGAAGAAGTTCGCGTCGGACCAGGAGCGGATCGACGAGGTGGTGCGCATGGCCACGGGGGAGAGCGCGCTGGGGATCCTGCGTCGGTTGCGGTCCCTGGACGACGAGCGGCGATGATCTCCGGGCCCGGCGACCGTGTGCGGGAGGGCCGCGAGGCTTCGAGGACCTGCGATACGCGGGTGCCCCCGACCTGGAGAACTGTCGGCGGAAGTACAAAATACTAGACATTATGTCATAACTAATGTACTTTTCCGGGGGTTGATCCGGGACGCTCTCCAGCCGACGGAGGAGTCGTGATGAGCACCCTGCTTCTGGTCCCGCTGCTGGCGTTCCAGGTGCAGCAGGCGGACCACTACGGGCTGATCACCGTCGACGGGCGGGACACGGTCGCCGTCGAGAGGGTGACGCGGCGCCCGGGAGCGCTGGTATCCGAGATCCTCGTCCCGAACCGGGCCCGACTCTCGGTGGTCTCCACTCTCGATGCGGACGGATGCGTGACCGGAATCCTGGAGGACGTCTTCCCCTGGGGCTCGGCGGCCGACGCGACGCCGCTGCAACATGCGCGCGTGTGGCTCGACGGTGATTCGGTACGCATCGACGTCAGGGCGGGGGATGTGGCCCGCACGGTGGCCCGCCCGGCGCCCGGCGTGAGCTTCCTCCTGGCCGAGGAGGCCATGGGCTCGGCCACGCAGATCGTGGAGTGCGCTCTCGCGCGGGGAGATTCGGTGGATCTCGCCGTGGTGGCGAACCCGGGGGTACGTCTCCTCAACGTCCCGGTGCGCCGGCACGGTGACCGCGTGACCGTCGTGACCAGCGACACCGCCCGGGTGCAGCTCGGCCCCGACGGCCGCCCGGCGCGGGTCGAGGTGGGCCGCGGCGGCAGGGTCGTTGTGCGCGTCCCGGTGGAGACGCTTCCCGAGGTGGCCGCTCCAGCGCCCGACTACGGTGCGCCTGCCGGGGCGTCGTATTCGGCAGAGGCCGTTGCCATTCCGGCACCCGGGAGCGCGACGCTGGCCGGCACGCTCACGTTACCGCGAGAGGCGCGTGCGCCGCTCCCCGCCGTGGTGCTGGTGAGCGGGTCCGGTCCGCAGGATCGGGACAGCTACGCTCCCATCGGAGGAGGGTGGAGGCCGTTCCGGGAGCTGGCCGACGCGCTCTCATCCCGGGGCGTCGCCGTCCTCCGCTACGACGACCGGGGGGTCGGCGCATCCACCGGAGACTTCGCCTCCGGCACCGAGCTCACCGAGGCGGAGGACGTGAAGGCGGCCGTGGCCTTCCTGCGGGCCCGGAAGGACGTCGCCGCGGACCGCATCGTCGTGCTCGGCCACTCCGAGGGTGCCCGGGTGGCGATGCTGGTGGGGGCGCAAGACCCCGCCCTGGCGGGGCTCGTGCTCATGGCGGGCGCCGCGGACCCCCGAGCGGCTGTGCGCGCGCAGACGCTCTGGTCGTTGGAGCACGCGCGAGGAGCCGAGAGCCTCTCGCGGGACTCGGTGCTGGCCCTCGTCGATCGACAGATGGACAGCCTGGCCGCGGCCGGCAGGAGGGAGGTCTTCCGATGGGACGCGGCGGGGCTGGCGCGCAGGATCGCCGCGCCCGTGGCGATCTTCCAGGGCGCCACGGACCGGCAGGTGCCCGCCGAGCAGGCGGAGGCCCTCGCCGACGTGTTCCGGCGGGCCGGCAATCGGGACGTGACGGTACGGGTCTTCGCCGGCGTGAACCACCTGTTCGTGCCCGACGAGACCGGGGACTTCCTGCGCTACGGCGAGCTGCCCAGCGGCCACCTGGCTCCCGACGTGCTCCGGGCCGTGACGGACTGGATCACGGCGAGGCCGGGAGCGGTCGCGCCGTCCGGATAGCGAGGTGCGCCGCCCGGTTCCCGGGCACGGATCCGCAGGCCTCGTTGTGGTTGCCGCTCCTCCGAGCCGCGGCTGCACGCGCCCGGTCCCGGGTTGTAGACTTACGGCAGTAGATGATGTCGCCGGCACCTGACGACGGGAGGTGGTCCCGTGGATCCAGAGCTGATCCCCTTGATGATCTTCACCATCATCGTGATCGCGATGATCGGAGGCTTCGTCGTGCTCCTCCCCATTACCCGGCGCCTGGGCCGGTATCTCGAGTACCGGATGTCCGAGCAGGGTCGGGTACGCGAGAGCGAGGACCGGGAGCGAGTCCTTCGGGCCATCGAATCGCTGCGCGACGACGTCGCACGCCTGGCCGAGCGCCAGGACTTCACCGAGCGGCTGCTGCAGCGCCCGCAATCCGGGGAAGAGCCCGGGGAGTGAAGGGGCCGGGAGATCCCGGACGGCGGTCGCCCGCCACGGAGGGCAGACCGGTGAAGCGCGCGACCCGAGGTCGCGCGATGTCAGCGCACCGTCCGAACCACCAGGGGCTGCGCATCCTCCCGCCCGAGCCGCTCGGCGTCCTCCTTCGAGAACGCACCGTGGACCCGCAGGGTGTAGCGGAACGTGACCTCGTCGTCCTGGGCCGCCCGGTAGTTGGTCTGCCAGTAGTTGTTCATGACGTAGGAATAGAGGATGGCGGACGGCTCGACCCGGTCCAGCCACCCGGTGACCACGGCGTCGGTGTGGATGTCCCCGAGCTGGATCAGCGGAGCGTCGATAGTGGTCACCGTCACCCCTCCGTCCTCGTTGGAGATGTCCACCCACCGCTGCACGCTGAAGTAGTTCTTCGAGCTTCCGGGAAGCTGTCCGGTCTCCGGGCGGTAGGTGCCGAAGGGCACGTCGATGGTGACCTTCGGATGGCCCACGGCGAAGGGGAAGCGGAAGAGGACCGCCTCCGGATCCAGCACCCACTTCTTGGCGATGCGATCGGTGATCTCCACCCGGTCCACGCCCTCCACGAGCCTGACCTCGGTGACGGCGGGCGCCCGGAGCCCCGGCGCCGACCGGGTGACCTCCGCGCTCCACACCAGAGGGCCGCGCTCCATCCACCGCAGCGTGGCCCCGTGGGCTCCTTCGCGCGTGGCGGGGTCACGCCCGGGCACGTACACGTACCGGTCCAGTCCCCCTTTCGAGGTGTCCACCCACTCCCGCCCATCGGGGCGGTGCACCAGGGACAGAATCGTCCCCTCGTCCCCGCCCAGCTCCACGCGGTATGTCGAGGTGGCCAGCACCAGGGCACGGACGTCTCGACCCCCTGATCCGTTGGGCGCGCCGGAGAAGAACGTGCCGGCTCCGTCCGCCGCCCGACCTGACGCTCCGGGGCCGGCGCCATCCGGGGATGCGCCTCCTGGCGCGGGTCCCGGCTCCACCTGGTACCGCTTCATGCCCGACGCGGGAACGCCTCTCGCAAGGAACGCCAGCTCCCCGGTGCTCAGGCGTTGTGACGGGACCAGCTCCCCACCCGCTTCCCGTACCCGGTCGCCTGCGCGGGAGGCCTCCGGAGACAGGGCCACCAGGTCGGTACGGGCCCACGGGAGCGTGTTGTAGACCTCTACCGTCGGCGCCGCGGGCCCCTGGGACGCGGGCGTGTCCTTCCCGACCTGTCCGGGACCCGCGCGCGCGCGCCCCAGCGCCTCCATGCGGAGCCTCGACGCCAGGGCGGCCGCCGTGTCGGCGTACCCCCGCTTCGTTGCCCAGGAGGCGAGGGTGAGCTCGGACGTCGGCTCGCTCACCGAGTTCCAGGAGCCCCAGGTGTGCTCGTCGAACAGGAGGACCTGCCTCCATGCCTCCGCAAGCGCCGCGGAGTCCAGCGTCACCCCGCGCATGTGAGCCAGGACCTCGGTCTGGGAGAGGCTCTCGGCGGTGCGGCGGGTCAGGGCGGTCTCCCTGGCCGAAGAGGCGGCGCCGTCCTCCCAGTAGCCGGTCATGTCTCCCCGGAGCTTGGGAAGGCCGGCCCCGTAGCGCCTCTCGAACTTCTGGAAGAACGCCGTCGTGCCGGAGATGTGGAGGACCGGTGAGGCGTAGCGCCGGTTCCAGTCCAGCACGGCCTGGGCCAGGCTCGGGTCCGGAGGCCCGTTGTCGGAGCCGATGTTGTAGCGCAGGTACACCATGTCGTAGGGGAAGCCCTCGGCGGTGAGCTGGTCCAGGTAGCCGAAGACCTTGTCCTCGTCGAGGCGCGTCTTGATGTGCTCGTAGCCCAGCCCCGTGTGGAAGAGCGAGTAGCCCGCACCGGACACCCAGGTGAGCACGGGTCCCTCTCCGTTGGGTCCCTCCCACCAGAACGGTCGGTCTCCGAGCTCCTCGAGATAGTGGCCGATGTGGTCGCCGGAGTTGGGGCCGATGGACAGGTAGCGGATCCCGTTCACGGCCAAAGCGTGCACCAGGCCCCAGCTGAAGCCCGGGATGTCGCTGAGCATCTCCGACCGGATGGGCACCCCGCTCATGACGGCCAGGCGCCGGGACGCGTCGAACGCGTGGAGGAGCGTCTCGTCGGAGCACAGTCCCGTGAGCAGGTTGGCGTAGAGGCCGTCCAGCTCGATCCATCCGGCGCGGATCCCCTCCATGAGGCGCTCGGTCTTCTCGCCGGGATGGGCACGCACGTAGGTGTCCACCGGCCAGATCGACTCGGGGTTCCACACGAAGCGGTCCCCGGGGGGGAAGTCCCTGGAGGCCTCGCCCAGCTTCAGGGCCTCCTCGAGGTTGGACCACTGGATGCGCTCCACCGAGTCCTGGCGCTCGGTGTAGCCGATGTCCACGTGGGTCTGGTGCAGGAGGTACACGTCCATGCGCCGGGGCGGGACGACCGTATAGTGGACCTCCTTCCGGAACGCGCCCACGCGCACACCGAGGGTCACGGGACGAGGCTCCGTCACGGCCGGCACCGGGAGCGTCAGGCGCGTGTGCCCGAGGGCGAGGGTCGTGTCCTTCGATCCCAGGGGGCTCCGGAGGGTGAAGCGCTGGGCGTCGCCCAGCTGCAGGATGTCCACACGGACGATCTGGGCCTCACCCTGCGGGGTGCGGAGCACCGCCGGGGCGTTGCGCACCTCCATGGACGGCGACACCCGATCCCGGAAGACCATGAACCAGGTCCGCTCCCCGGCGCTCTCCCCGAGGACCTCGAAGCGCACGGGCCGGCCCGGCTCCCACATCCCGCGGGGCAGGGTGAGGAAGAGGAACCCCATTGCGTCGCCGTACCGGTCGATGAGGGTGACCCGGAACGCTCCCTTCACCCCGCCCGTTCCACCCCAGTGCAAGGTATCGCCCCTGGCGGCCTGCCTGGGGTTGTAGAACGAGAAGACATCCCTGCCGCCGACGCGCACATCGAAGCGCCGGGGCTTGGCGTTGACATCGATGCCCACCATGAGGACGAAGGTGGCCTGGGTGCCCCGGATGTCCGCCGGCACGGCCTGGCTCTCCCACGCGATGGAGCGGGCACGGTCCTCGGAGCGCACCAGGAGAGAGGTCGTGACCGTGGGGACGGGGGAGTGGTAGTCGAGGATCTCGCCCTTCAGGTCACGCTGGTAGCCCGACAGATAGGCGGAGGGGAGAGGAACGTGGAGGTGCGAGGGGTCGCTTCCCTGCTGAGCGCTCCCCGAGGGAGGCATCAGCAGTGTAGCAGCAAGAGCCGCAAGGAGCGGTCGGATCATGCGGCCAAGTTGAACGTGAGGACGTCCGTGCACAAGAAGATCCCGGGGTCGCTTCCGCCCAGGGGGTCATTCCTGCCGCCGCCGTCGCTCTCCGGTCCACCGGGCGGCCATCTCGCATCGGTGCACCGGCGACGAAAACACCTCTCCCGCCCGTAAGACACGCAACAAGGGGGCATAATGGGGGATATCGACGACCGGTCGAAGAGCGAGACGGAGCGCATGAAGTTCGCCGCCGACCTCGAAGCGGTGAGCGAACGGATACGGACGGGCGAGACGGATTCCGAAGAGGTCGCGACGCCACACGGAACCATGCGGATCTACCGCGACCCCGAGAGCCCCGAGAGCATCTGCGTGGATGCCATCGGTGACGAGGGTGAGCTGACGATGCGGTCCCGCTCCTGGCCCGCCGGCGGGGTCCGGCCGACTGCGTATCCCGACACGTTGCCCTTCCTGCAGGAGTGCGCCGCGATGGTGACCGAGGTCGGAGACGGGCGCATGCGCTCGGTCATGTGGGTGAAGCCCGAGGATCCGGAAGCCGCGTTCGAGGAGGTGTACCGCCAAGCGCTGGGGATGGGATGGGAGGAGCGACCGACCATCCCCCTCGTCCAGGGACTGGGCCCGGTGCACCGGGCCGTGTTGGCGCGCGACGGACGTGAGGGAACCCTGAGTCTGGTCATCTTCGGGAAGACGAGCCAGCTCATGTGGATGGACGTCGAGGCGAGGCGGCCCGGAGGAAGCGACGCGGGGTCCGCCCGCGGAGCGAGCGAGCGGCCGGACCCGCAGTGACTCCGGCGCTCGGCGTGCGGGAGGAGAGTGGAGCGAACAGTGTTCGCTACGGCGCTATCGAGGCCTCGGCTCGGGCACAGCCGGCAGCGGGTCCGCCGGCACGCCCTCCTTCGTGATCTTCACCGGTAGGATGGCGCCGTCCGGAGCGAAGTGCAGCTCGTCGATGCACACGACCCGGTGGTTCGGGTCCGTCTCCCCCAGCGGGCGGCGGTGGTACACGATGTACCAGTTGTCCGATCCCGGCGCATGCAGCACCGAGTGGTGTCCGGCGCCCGTGGCGACCCTGGGGTCCTGCTGGAGGATCTTGCCGATCCGCTCGAACGGACCCGTGGGCGACGAGCCGATGGCGTACGCCACCGCGTAGTTCGGCCCCGTCCACCCGCCCTCGGACCACATGAAGTAGTACTTGCCGCCCTTCAGCAGCATGAAGGAACCCTCCACGTACCCCTTCGGCGTGATCTCCCTGAAAGTCGTGCCGTCCGCGAAGGGAACGAAGCCGGTGAAGTCGTCCTTGAGCTTGGCGATGTTGCAGTGGCGCCAACCGCCGTACGTGATGTACCACGTGCCGTCGGTGTCCTGAAAGACATACGGGTCGATGGGCTGGGCTCCGTTGTGGAACCGGCCGATGAGCGGCTTGCCCAGGTAGTCGCGGAAGGGGCCGTCCGGCGAGCGTGACCGCGCGACGCCGATGCCGCCGACCTGACGGTCGCTCTGGATGTCGTTGGCGGAGAAGAACAGGTAGTACCAGCCGTCCTTCTCGACGATGGACGGCGCCCAGAGCGCTCGCCTCGCCCACGCCACGTTCTTGAGGTCGAGGATGTGGGGGTGCTTTGTCCAGGTCACCAGATCGGGCGAGGAGAACGCGTCCATGTACGTCTGTTGGTCGTACGGCGCCGACGTCGTGGGATAGACCCAGTACTGGTGGGCGAAGACGTGGGCTTCGGGATCGGCGTACCACCCCGGGAAGATGGGGTTGCCGGAGCGGGGCGTCTGGGCGGCGGCGAGGGCAGGCACGAGCGACAGGAGGGCCGGAAGCACCACGTGCATCGCGCGCCGCGCACCGCCTTGGTCTCGGCTCACCCCCGGCGTCCCTGTCTCCCGCTTCACTTCAAGCGCCCGAGCAGCGCCTCGAGGGCGTCCGCCGTCAGGGGAGCGGTGGCGGCGACGAAGACGTCGCCCCTCCGCGCCGTCCCGCGTGCGGGTCCTCCGGACGGTTCGGTCCCACCGAAGCGCAACGGGCCCCCGGCCTCCACCAGCTCGAGGTTACCGCCACCGTCGAGCGTCTGGACGACGCGCACGATCGCGACGCCGGAGGCGTTCCCCACGTCGATACGGCTCACCGGCAGGTCCGGCACCGTGAGGAGAGCGAAGCCCGTGGCGGCCTCCGCGTCGGCCCGGCTCACGGCTCTCCACGCGCCCCACGCAGGCTGGTCCGGGGGCACGACGATCTCCTGCGGTGCGGTGCTCTCCCGGGCCCGTCCCGCCGCCACTCCGGTGACGACGAGCTCGTTCAGCGCGACGTCCTGGGGAGCGAGGCGGAAGTCGGCGGAGACCATGTTCCCGGCACGCGCGTCCAACCTGCGGCTCTCCGTCCGGTACCCGATGAGCTGAGCCCTCAGCGTGACCGGCCGCGTGGCGGAGTCCGTGGGGGTCTTGTCCAGGGACAGCTCGAAGGTTCCGTCCTTGCGGGTGATGGCGCCCACCCCCGTACCGGCCACGACGATCTGTGCGGCAGCCAGGGGTTGGCCCGACTCGTTCGTCACCCGCCCGCGGATGAGCGCAGGGGCAGAGTCGGAGCGAGACACCGCCGCCGCCTTGGCGGCCCCCACCCGTGCGCCCTCCGCGGACGCCGCCTGGGCGGGCTGAGCCGCGTCGGCCGTCATCCTCTCGGCGCTGGCCACCGAGGCAGCCGGCTTCGTGGGCGTCTTCAGGGGGGCCGTCGGCCGGACCGTGCTCTGGGCCGCCCCGCCGTGCGGCGAGGTGTCCGCTGCCGGCTTGGCGGCCACGACCATGGGCGCCGCCGTCTGCGTGGCCGCAGCCGTTCGAGTCGGTGCTTCGGCGGTGGCCGGGAAGGCCGGAGACGTGTCGCCGGCAGCGAGCGCCGAGGACGTGTCCGAGGCGGGCTTCGCGCTGGCGACCACCGCAGCCGGCGTCGCCGAGTCCACCTTCGCCGTCTCCGTTGCCGTCCTCGTCACGCCACCGCTGCGGTAGAGGTTGCTCCCGAGCCACCCGAGGCCGATGGCGGCGGCGATGCTGGCCGCCCATGCGGCGGCGGCCCAACGCGGTCGGTGTGGTCCCACCCCTTCGCGCTGGCGTGCGCGGGCCATCACGGTCTCGAAGGCCGGCACCGCCTCGTCCGCTGCCTCGGCTCCGGACAGCAGCGCCTGGACCCGATGCGACGACTCGTCCAGCTCCTCGAGCCGGCGAGCACAGGCATCACAGCTCGACAGGTGGCGCTCTATCTCCGCGCGCTCGGACGCGCTCAGACCGGAACGCGGCCCATCCAGCCAGGCCTGGAGGATTCCGTCATCCAAGTGCTGCATCGGTGCTCTCCAGCGCGTCGTGCGCGCTCACGAGTTTCTTCTTCGCGCGGGCCACCGTGGTGCCGATCGCGCCGCGGGCGAGCCCGGTCTGGGCCGCGATCTCCGCATAGTCGAAGCCGGCGTTCCAGAGCAGGAGCACCTCGCGATCCGTCTCCGAGAGCTCCGCAAGGGCGCGCCGCAGGCGTTCGGCACGCTCGCGCGCCTCGAGCTCCCGGGCGGGCGAGCTCTCCTGCTCGGCGCGGACGTCCTCCTCCACGCGAAGGAGGCTGAGATGGCGCTTGCGCCGTACGATCATCCGCGCTTCGTCCCGAGCCAGGTTCGATGCCGTCCGGAAGACCAGTCCCCGGGGGTTGTCCGCATCCTTGCCTATGACGCGGACGAACGCCTCCTGCGCCAGGTCCCTGGCGCGCTCGTCGTCCCACAGCATCCAGCGGAGGAAACGCAGGACCTCGGGATAGACGGAGCGGTACACCGCTTCCCAGTCGGTCTTCACCTTCGTCACCCTCTCCCGGATCGCTGGGCGGAAGCCCCCACCCGTACGGGCGATGCTGGTCGTCTCATGCACATACGACGAATCGACGTCGAGGATTTGCACATCCGCCCCTGTCGCAAGCTACCCCGAAGTCGGCCGCACCGCTCCTCTCGGGCACCCCTCGTGCAAATCGCCCGCCCTCCCGCGTCGTACAGCTCGAAACGGGTGAGCCCACCGCAGGGCGGCCCGGCCCACGGCCTTCGAGCACGGAGGAGCATCATGCGATCCCATCGCCGTTCCATCCGATCCTTTCCCCTGGTTCCCCTGGCCGCGCTCCTCATGGCGCCGGGCTTCGGCTACAGCGGTCCCCTCGCCGAGAACCTGCACGTCTCGGGACGCGTGGTACGCGCGGACACGGACGCCCCGTTGGCGGGCGTCCAGGTGTCCATCCGGGGAACCCGGGCCGGCGCTCTCACGGGCGCCGACGGTCGCTACGCCCTGGACGTTCCCCGCGTACAGCTGGCGCAGCAGGATATCCACGTCGTGGCCCTGCTCATCGGATACCACGCGGCGGATTCCCTGGTGCACGTGCCCGACGCGGTGGCCGGAAGCTCCGTGACCGTCGACTTCCGTCTGAAGCCCGAGCCCGTCGCCTTGAACGAGCTCGTCGTCGCCGGTGCCACGGGTGTCGTCCAGCGTCGGGAAGGCGCGAAGGTGGCCGACGCAGCGAGGTCTTCGGCGGAGATGCCCGTCGGGCCGACAGGCACGACGAACCTCCGCCCCGTGATGACGCAGACGAACACGCCGTCGACGTCGTTCAAGACCGGAGGCGGTTGGTACGGCCCGCGCCGCTACCGTACGGCGACGGGCAACCGTGAGGAGTACGCGCACATCACCGACAACGCTTTCCTCTCTCCGGATGACCATCCGCTGTCGACGTTCTCCATCGATGTGGACCGTGCCTCGTACAGCAATGTGCGTCGGTTCCTGCTCCGCGACCGGCGCCTGCCGCCCGTGGACGCGGTGCAGATCGAGGAGATGGTCAACTACTTCTCGTACCACTACGACCTCCCCCACGGGAACGACCCCGTGGCCATCACCACCGAGGTCGGCGCGGCCCCCTGGGCTCCGGAGCACAGGCTCCTTCGTATCGGCCTCGCCAGCCGGCCCGTCGCCACCGCCGACCTCCCCCCTGCCAACCTGGTCTTTCTGCTGGACGTGTCCGGTTCCATGGCCTCACCCGACAAGCTGCCGCTGGTCAAGTCGTCCATGCGTCTCCTGGTGCAGCAGCTGCGGCCCGTCGACCGCGTGGCCATCGTCGTGTACGCGGGTGCCGCGGGGCTCGTGCTGGAGCCGACGTCCGGAGCACACAAGGGGAGGATCCTGGAGGCCATCGACCGCCTGGAGGCGGGAGGATCCACGGCGGGGGGCGCGGGGTTGCGCCTCGCCTACGACGTCGCTCGCAGGAGCTTCCGGCGTGGAGGGAACAACCGCGTGATCCTCGCCACCGACGGAGACTTCAACGTCGGCGAGAGCAGCGACGCGGCCATGATCCGCCTCATCGAGGCGAAGCGGGCTCAGGGGACCTTCCTCACCGTCCTGGGCTTCGGAACCGGAAACCTCCAGTCCGAGAAGATGCAGGAGCTCGCCCAGCACGGGAACGGCAACTACGCCTACATCGACGGGCTCCAGGAAGCGCGCAAGGTGCTCGTCCACGAGATGGGAGGGACGCTCCTGACCGTCGCGAAGGACGTGAAGGTGCAGATCGAGTTCAACCCCGGGCGCGTGCGGGCGTACCGCCTGCTGGGATACGAGAATCGCCTGCTGGCGGCCGAAGACTTCAACGACGACGCCAAGGACGCCGGGGACCTTGGCGCCGGGCACACGGTCACGGCGCTGTACGAGATCATCCCCACGGGCGTGGAGTCCGACGAGGGGCCCGGCAGCGTGGATCCTTTGCGGTATCGGACGCCGGGGCGCGTATCCGGAGCGGGCAGGGGCGACGAGCTCGCATTCGTGAAGGTCCGCTACAAGCGGCCCCACGGAACCGAGAGCCATCTCCTGCAGCGCGCGGTCCGGGACGGCTCGGGGAAGGTCTCCACGGACTTCACGTTCGCCTCTGCCGTGGCGGGCTTCGGGATGCTGCTCCGGAAGTCTCCGTACCGCGGATCGATCTCCGCCGGCCAGGTGCTGGCTCTGGCCGACGACGGGCTGGGGGACGACCCCGAGGGATACCGACGCGGATTCCTGGAGCTGGTGAGGGCCTACCAGGCCATCACGCACCGGGAGGTATGGGAAGAGATACGGCGTTGACCCGAAGGCGGGTCGGCGGAGGGGAGCTCGCTGCCCGCTCCCCTCCGCCGGCCCTGGCACGGGCCTCATGGGGATGCGCCTCGCGCGGGATCCGTCAGCCCTCGTACTCGAACACGTCCTCGATTCCCAGCCCGAAGACCCGGGCAATGCGGAAGGCCAGGGCGAGGGAGGGCACGTACCCCCCCTGTTCCAGGGCTCCGATGGTCTGCCGGGTGCAGCCGGCCCGTGCAGCCAGCTCCTGCTGCGTCATCTCCCCGTTCTCGAACCGGAGACGGCGGATGTGGCTCCGGATGCTCCCCTCACCCATGGCCCCCCGTCCTCCCGTCCAGGATCAGGGTGGCGACGCCCGAGGCCACGGATGCCAGGATCACGGCGCCGTAGGCCAGGAACCACATCCAACCCACGGGCAGCGTACCCGCCGATTCGTAGACGGTCCAGAGGGTGATGGCGAACGCGAAGATCCCAACCAGGACGATGACCAGGGTCGCCTGGTTGGCACGGGCGACGATCTGCAGGTCCCTCTCGTCGGCCACGGGGGGCTCTCCTTTGCGCTGCCGGGTGAGCCAGAGCGACAGCCAATAGCCCAGGAACCCGAATGCCAGGGCGACGGCGCCGGCCAGATGGCGGCTGGAGTCCTCCGCGAGCCCGCCGGGCCCGCCGCCCATGAAGAAGGTCAGGGCGAAGCCCAACCCCGCCACCGACCAGATGATCGTCGCCAGCCACGCTCGCCGGCGCGTCTGGCTCATCTCTCCGAGGCTCATGGCTGCCTCCTTCGATCCTTTCGGCCGGAACGGAGCACCGTAACGGCCGACGTTCGCCCTCCGGGCCGTCTGAAGAAAAGGTAACGCTACTTGACATAATGTCAAGTAGAGTTGACATAACGTCAATTGGATTTGACGCCTTGTCTCCATCGACAGGAACGGAGGGAGCGGCACCCTCTCGGATCCAAATGCGTCGCCCGGCGTTGGGCGCGAGGTGGGGCACTCCGTCGAGGATGTCCGAGGAACACACGGCGGATAGCTTGACGCCGCGTCGGTGGAGAGCGCATGCTGCGTCGGCTTCGCAGGAGTATCCGCCATGCAGCGACTCGCCGGTTGAGCAGGGCGCCCCAGCCTTGGATGCGCTCCAATCCCGGCTACAGCGATCGTTGAGCGATCGCTACCTCCTCGACCGCGAGCTCGGCCGCGGTGGCATGGCGGTGGTGTACCTCGCCGAGGACATCAAGCACCGACGGCGGGTGGCCATCAAGGTGCTCAAGCCGGAGCTCCTCCCCGCGCTGGGCGCGGAGCGCTTCCTGCGCGAGATCCAGATCGCGGCAGGACTCGCCCATCCCAACATCCTGCCGCTCCACGACTCCGGAGAGGCAGACGGGCTGCTGTACTACGTCATGCCCTACGTGGACGGCGAGACGCTGCGGGACCGCCTCGCGCGCGAGAAGCAGCTCCCCTTCGAAGATGCGGTCACCATCACGGCGGAGATCGCCGACGCACTGGCCTACGCCCATTCCCTGGGCCTGGTGCACCGGGACATCAAGCCGGAGAACGTGTTGTTCCAGGCCGGCCACGCCGTGGTGAGCGACTTCGGGATCGCGCGGGCGGTGAGCCGGGCCGGTGGCGAGCACCTTACGGAATCCGGCGTGGCGGTGGGAACGCTGGCCTACATGAGCCCCGAACAGGCCAGCGGGGCCAAGGACATCGACGGCCGCACCGACATCTACAGCCTGGGTTGCGTGCTCTACGAGATGCTCCTCGGGCAGCCGCCGCTCCTGAGCCCGGCCGTCTCCGCACATCCCAGCGAGGACGGGGTGAGCCTGCGGGGAAGCCGGGAGGCCGTCCCCGAGGCGGTAAGCGGTGTGCTGGCCAAAGCGCTGGCCGGCCGGCCGACGGATCGCTTCGCCACGGCCATGCAGTTCAAGGAGGCCCTGGAGCGCTCGACCGTGGAAAGGGGGGCATTCCCGGCGGTGTGGGGCGCGCGCGCCCTGTACCGGCATCGGCGCCTCGTGACAGCGACCGCGCTGGTGCTGGTGTTGCTCGTGCTCCTGCCGCAGACGAGGGATCTCGGGCGCCGCCTTTTCGGAGGCGCTCCGGGTCCGAGCGTCATCAGGATGGCGGTGCTGCCCTTCACGAATCTCACGGGAGATCCCAGCCAGGAGTACCTGAGCGACGGTCTGACCGAGGAGATGACGTCGCAGCTCGGCCGGCTCCACCCCCAGGAGCTCGTCGTCATCGCTCAGCCCTCGGTCGCCCGCTACAAGAACACCACGGAATCCATCACGCAGATCGGCAAGGAGCTCGGCGCAGAGTACCTCCTGGAGGGCAGCGCGCGGCGGGAGGCCAACACGGTGCGGGTGACCGGCGAGCTGATCCGGGTGAGCGACCAGACGACCGTGTGGACCGACAGCTACCAGCGGGAGATGTCGGGGATCCTGACCCTCGAGAGCGACGTGGCGCGGGCGGTGGCGAAGTCCCTGGCGCTGGTGCTACTGCCACAGGAGCGGGCGCGGTTGACGGAGACGCGCACGGTCGACGCGCAGGCCTACGAGGACTATCTCCGGGGACGCGAGCACGCGCGCACGTTCACTCCGGTCGAGCTCGATGTGGCGCAGAAGTACTTCGAGGCGGCCTTGAAGGAGGATTCCACGTACGCGCCGGCATGGGTGGGCCTGGCCTTCGTCTGGGCCGGCCGCGAGCAGATCCCGGTCGTGTCGCCCGCCGTGGCCGGGCCCAAGGCGAGAGCCGCAATCAAGCGGGCGCTGGCGCTGGACAGCACCCTCGCCGATGCCCACCTCCAGTTGGCCATCCTCAGAAGCCAGGCCTGGGATTGGCCCGGGGCGGACGCGGAGTACAAGAAGGCCCTCGCCATCAACCCGAACCTGGCGGAGGCACACGCGTTCTACGCCCACAACCTCATGTTCCTGAGGCAGCAGGACCAGGCGATGGCACAGATGCAACGCGCCCTGGAGCTCGATCCCCTGAACAACTTCGTCCACGCACTGTACACCGTGGTCCTGTACGCCGGCGGGAGGTACGACGACGCGATCCAGGAGGCGGACTCGGTCCTGCACACGGACCCCGCCGAGAACATCGCTCTCAGCATACTGCCCGACGTGTACGCGGCGAAAGGAATGATCCCGGAGGCGTTCGCCGCAGCCCGCTCGCTGGCCGACGCGATGAACGACTCCGCCCTCGTGGCGATCCTCGATCACGGCCAAGCGCAAGGCGGCTACAGGGAGGCGATGCTGGAGGCCGCCCGGACGCTGGCGAGCCGCTCGGGCCACCCGAACGCCGACCCGGTCGACGCGGCGTCGTATTACATGATCGCCGGCGACACGAGCGGCGCCTTCGCGGCCCTCGAGCAGGCCTACGAGCAACATGGCTCCAACCTGCCGTACGTCGGCGCAATGCCCCTTTACGACCCCATCCGCGGCGATCCGCGTTTCCAGGACCTGATGCGCAGGATGGGGCTGCTGGCGTCCGCATCGGGCCACTGAGGCCTGCTTTCTGCGCCGGGCACCGAGTCACAGCCCGTGCCGTGGAAGGTCTCGTCGAGCCGACGGCTACTCCGCCGCGCGGCGCCTGCCGCGCCAGTAGAACGCCAGCCCCACCAGGACGAGTAGCGCGGTCTCGCCGACGATCTTGCCCTCGAACATCCACACATCCGTGACGCCCTTCGGCGGCACCAGGGCCAGAATGATCGAGAGCAACGTCGCCCCGAACCCTGCGGAGACGGTGAGCCAGAGGCCCACCCTTCCGCCGGGCACCTCCATCGCGGACCGTGGATCGACGTTACGCCGGCGCCTGAAGCGCAGCGTCGGGAGACTGATGAACAGGTAGAGATAGGGGATGAAGTAGACGATGAGCGTGGCGTCGATGAGGACCAGGTACGCTTCCTTGACCGATGACCCGATGACGCTCATCAGGATGAACAGCGTCGAGAGAATGCCCTGGACCAGGATGGCGATGTGAGGCGTGCCCCATCTCGGGTGAACGCGACCCATGGCGGTCGGGAGATATCTGTCGAGCCCGACGACGAAGGGCACCCGTGCCGAGCCTGCGAGCCAGGCGCCGGCTCCACCGACGCCGCCTACCGTGATGCTGATTGCGATCACGCTGAGCAGCCACGGCATTCCCAACCGGTCACCGACGTTGCCGATGGACTGCACCACACCGGAGATGATGTCTACCTGGCCCGACTTGAAGACCACCAGCATGGACCCGGTGCCGAGAATGTAGATCCCGGTGATGATGATCCCGGAGATGACGATGGCGCGCGGAATCGTCCGCTGGGGGTCGCGAATCTCGTCACTCATCACCGACGCCAGCTCGAGGCCGGCGAAGCCGAAGCACATGGTCGCCCAGAGGGAGATCGTATCCAGGCCGCGGAAATCAGGAATCATCCGGGAGAGACTGAAATCGGTGCTGCTCCCGAACCGGATCCCTGCGATGAGGCCCAGGACGACCAGGACGGTGGCCGGGAGCCAGGTGCCGACCGCGCCGAGATTCTGCACCCATTTCCCGGTGCGCAGGCCGATCATGTTCAACACGATGGCGAGCCATAGCACCGCGACGCTGAACACCGCCGTATAGAGAGGGTTGGCCTTGAGACCCACCGCACCGGCGCCGAGGACGAAGACCGCGTTTCCAGCCAGGAAGATGAGGAGGGAGGGGTAGTAGATCAGGTTGTTCACCCAATAGCACCAGCCGGACACGAATCCGTGGAAGGGGCCGAACGCTTCCTTCGTCCATACGTACAGGCCGCCCTCCCGGGGGTAGTGGGCGGTGAGCTCGGCGACGACCAGTCCCTGGGGGATGAAGAAGACCACCAGCGCGAGGACCCACAGGAATATCGACTGCGGGCCTATCTTGGCGGCGGTCAGGAGCCACCGCAGACCCACGATGGCGACGACGTTGAGCAGTACGACGTCCCACAAGCCCATGGCTCTGGACAGGTGGGGGGCAGACTGGCGCTCTGCATCAGGCATGAGGTGAACCTTCCGGATTTGGCCCTGGGTCCCCGACAACCGCGACATGCCTGGAAAAGTCGTTGAGCGACGGGGGGTCGTAGAACAGAATAAACGTTGCGCCCCGCAGCCGCCGATTGAAAAGATATCCGGGCGGACCTTCACCAGCGCGAGCGGAGGAGCCCCCATGGAGAACCGATACCTGCCCGTCGTTCGAAATCCGGGACACGAACAGCGCCAAAGCGAACGCGTGAAGGCGCGCCTCTACCTGCTGCCCACCACGCTGCTCTACACGACGTACGCCGTCACGATGCTCGTCCTGGCACTCCGCTCGGCTCACCCGCTGGCCGGTGCGCTCTGGTTCGTGACCGGCCTGCTGCTGTGGACGCCGCTGGAATACGTAGTGCACCGCTATGTGCTGCACGGGAACTTCCCGCCCAGCGGGAATCCGCTGCGGGAACTGCTCCACCGGGCGTTCGACGAGACCCACGTGGAGCACCACCGCAAGCCGTGGGCGGCCAAGCATCTCAGCGGATCGCTGAAGACCACCCTGCCCATCGTCTTGGTGTGGAACGCCCTCGCCCTTCTCGCGCCCTGGTACACCGTGCCCTTGACGGTGGCGGGGGTGGTGCTGGCGTATGTGATGGAGGAGTGGGTGCACTACGCGGTGCACTTCGAGGACTTCGGCGGGCGGTACTGGACCTACATCCGCCGGCACCACATGTACCATCACAGCAAGATCGGGAGCGAGGTGGCGTTCGGCCTGACCAACGGAGTGTGGGACGTGGTGTACGGTACACGCATTCCGCAGGGCCACCGCCGGGCGATGTACGGACGCGGGCACGCGCGGAACACGGCCGCCGGCAGGGAAGGCAGCCTCGCGGACACGCGGGGCGAGGGCGCTTGAGGTCCGCCGCACTCCAGGGGCACGCGGCTCGGGCCGGCTGATGGGCGCCCTTGCGCCGCTCCGGCCCCCACCGCACCTATAGCGCTTCGCGGTGGAGCCACTGCCCATCCAAATCGCCGGAGGTCGCATCATGGCGTCTCGGGGGCGAGCCCCCGCCCGCTGGCGGCGGGTGTCGGTCTACGCGGCGTTCCTCATCGGCGCCCTCGTGTCGCTCTGGGTGCCCCTCTACAACCGCGTCGATCCCAGCATCGCCGGCATCCCGTTCTTCTACTGGTTCCAGATCCTCTGGATCGTGGTGCTCGCCGTGGTCACGGCCATCGCGTACCGGCTCGGCGTCTAGGGGAGCGCGGACATGAACTGGACGGCGACGACGGTCTTCGTTCTGCTCTTCCTGCTCGTGACCGTGATGGGCTTCGTCGCGGCACGATGGCGACCGGGCGACCTGAACCGGCTGGACGAGTGGGGGCTCGCGGGACGGCGCTTCGGCACGGTGGTGACCTGGTTCCTGCTGGGCGGCGACCTCTACACGGCGTACACCCTCATCGCGGTGCCGGCACTGGTCTTCGGCGCCGGTGCCCTGGGCTTCTTCGCCGTGCCCTACACGCTGCTCGTCTATCCCTTCGTGTTCCTGGTCTTCCCGCGGCTGTGGTCGGTCTCACATCGGCACGGCTACATCACCGCCTCCGACTTCGTGGCGGGCCGCTTCGGCAGCCGCACGCTGTCGCTCGCCGTGGCCCTGACCGGCATGTTCGCCACGCTGCCCTATATCGCGCTCCAGCTCGTGGGCATCGAGGTCGTCATCGCGGGGCTCGGCTTCCACGCCCACGGCTTCGTGGGTGACCTTCCTCTGGTCATCGCCTTCGCGATCCTCGCCGCCTACACCTACAGCTCCGGACTGCGCGCGCCCGCTCTCATCGCGCTGGTCAAGGACATGTTGATCTACCTCACGGTGATCGTCGCCATCATCGTGATCCCCATACATCTGGGCGGCTACGGAGCGATCTTCCGCGCCATACCGCGCGACAAGCTGCTCCTCGCGCCGCCGTCGGGCGGAAACCTCGGGGCCTACAGCGCGTACACGACCCTGGCCCTCGGCTCGGCGCTGGCCCTCTTCCTCTACCCTCACGCGGTGACCGGGCTGCTCAGCGCGCGCAGCCGCAAGGTGATCAAGCGCAACATGGCGCTGCTGCCCACGTACTCGGTCGCCCTCGCGCTCATCGCGGTGCTCGGCTACATGGCGTTCGCGGCGCACGTCGCGACGAACCCCTCGTACGCCCCCTACTTCCAGCGCTACGGGCCCAACTTCGCGGTGCCCGCGCTGATCCTGGACCAGTTCCCGAGCTGGTTCGTGGGCGTCGCGTTCGCCGCCATCGCCATCGGTGCGCTGGTGCCCGCGGCCATCATGTCCATCGCCGCCTCCAACCTGTTCACCCGCAACGTGTACCGCGATTGGTTCCACAAGTCGCTGGGCGGCGCGGCCGAGGCCCGGGTGGCGAAGAACGTGTCGCTCATCCTCAAGCTCGGCGCCCTCGCGTTCATCATCTTCCTGCCGACCAAGTACGCGATCCAGCTCCAGCTCCTGGGCGGCATCTGGATCATCCAGACGCTTCCCGCGCTGGTGGGGGGCCTGTTCACGCGCTGGTTCCACGCCAAGGCCCTGACCGCCGGGTGGCTCGTCGGCATGGTGGTAGGCACGGCCATGGCCGCCACGCAGCAGTTCCAGTCATCCATCTACGCGCTGCACGTCGGCGACCTCACGGTCCCCGGCTATGCCGCCCTCTACTCCGTGGTCCTGAACTTCCTCGTCGTCGGGGCGGGCACGTTGCTGTTGGACCTCGTCGGCGCGCGCCGCGGCACGGATGAGACCACGCCCGAGGACTACCTGCTCGAGCGCGACGAGGTACCGGCCGCCGGCGGCGTGGATGCGGAGCCGGACGTGATCATGTGAGAAGATGCGCAGCGACCCTCTCGTGGGTCGCCGCGCAGCGAGCGGGACCCGTGTGGACGTCGTCGGGCCTCACCTCGACCCGCTCCGACGCATGCCTACCCGGCTCCTCCCACCGTGAAGTCCACGGACTTGAGGACATTCCCCTGTGAGTCTTCGACCTTCACGGTCCACGCGCCGGTCCACGACGGCAGGATGGTCTTCGTGCTCCAGGTTCTCCAGCGCGGCCCTTTGACGGTCAGCGGGACACTGGCCACCTCCTCATCGCCGTGCATCCAGACCTGGGAGAGCTGGGCGCCGGCGAAGTGGCCCTCGACCGACATGAAGCAGTAGAGGGTGCCGACGTCGGCCGCGAACTGCTCGGCGACGCCGACGGGCTCATGGTTCTGCACACCGGTAGCCACGACGAGGCGGGTCACGGTGGGGGTGGTGTCGCTCGTCTCCTGGGCGACAATGGGTCGCGCGGGGAGGGCGAGCGCCGCGGCGACGAGAAGGAGAACGGCGCGTTGCATGGTGCTCCTCCGAAGTGAAGGACACGATCCCGGCAGTGTAGGGGCACTTCTGCAAGTGCCAGGCCAGACTCCGGGCCAGTGACGAGAGAGAGGCCGATCACCTCCCGGCGCCGGCCGGAGGCTCCGTCACGCGCTCGTAGTGCAGGGACATCCGTGCGATGGAGAGCCGCTCGGGTTGCCCCAGGGCGTTCAGGTCGAACGTGACGTACGCCGTTCCGTAGAAGCGGTATCGCCAGGTCACCCGGAACGTGTTGTCGTGCCAGTGCTGGAGATCGCCGGTGAAGTCCGGGTTGCCCAGGCGCAGGACGAGATGCCCATCCTCGACGGTGACGCGTGCCGTGCCGTCGAAGTCGTCCCGGTAGTGTCCGGCGTAGGTGGAGAGGAGAACTGGCGCCCCCGCGCCTGGCTTGCGGGTCGCCGCGAGCCTCGCCTCCGCCGCCTCGGCGCGCTTACGGCCTCGTTCCGTCATGGCATAGAGGGTGTCGCTGATGTTACCGAGGGGAATGCCCAGATAGGATTGCAGCACGCGCTGCAGGATGCCGAAGCGGGCATCGTTCTGGTTCATGTTGGAGAGCACGGCCACGCCCAGGCCCGCGTCCGGTACGAGCGCGAGCGCCGACGCCATGCCGTCGATGTCACCGGCATGCCATATGAGCTCGTGACCTGAGTAGTCCTGAACGAACAGGCCGAGCCCATAGGTATAGAAGGTGCCTCCCGGCATCCACGCCCGCGCCTCCCGACCGACCCCCGAGCGGGCGTCGATGACCATCTGAGGCGTCTCCATGGTCCTGACGGTGGCCGGGTCCAGCACGGCCTTCCCGTCGTAGCGGCCGTCCGCGAGGAGCATCAGCATCCAGTGGCTCATGTCGTCGGCACTGGAGTTGATCCCACCCACGGGCGAGGCGATGTCCATGTTGTGCGGCCAATACCGGTGGATCACCGTGACCTTTCCGTCCTCCAGGCCATGGGGCATGGCGACGTCGGTGGCTGCCTCGAGCTGGGCTTCCGTCGTGACCGTGCGGTCCATCCCCAGCGGCGCGAACAGGTGCTCCGACACGTACCGGTTCCACGTCTCTCCCGTCACCGCGGGGATGAAGCGGCTGGCCGTGAGGTACAGCATGTTGTTGTAGCAGAACTGCGCCCGGAATCCGTAGTCCGGCTTCTGGTAGCGCAGCCGCGCGATCATGTCCACATCGTCCGAGGTGTACCACACAGCGCCCGGGTCGCAGTATCCGCTGCGGTGGGTGAGGAGGTCGCGGAGCATGATGGACTGGGTGACGTACGCGCTGCTGAGTCGGAACGGCTTGACGTAGTCAACGACCCGCGCGTCCCAATCGAGCTTCCCGTCGGCGACCAGAGTGCCCAGGGCGGCCGCGGTGAAGGCCTTGGTGTTGGAGCCGATGTCGAACAGGGTGCCGGCATCCACCTTGCCCGGCTTGCCGAGCTCGCGAACGCCGTACCCGCGGGCCAGAACGACCTTGCCGTCCTTGACGATGGCCACCGCGAGCCCCGGGACCTTCCACTGCGTCATGACGTGCTGCACGTAGGCGTCGAATCCCCGTAGTGGCGGAGATGTCTGCGCCGCCGCCTGCGTGACGACCAACGCGCACGTGACGGGCACGGCGAGCCATGTCTTCATGTCGACTGCCCCCTCGACCGTTCCGGCCTTCGAATTCGCTTCACTCCCATGCCGACGGGTGCTCTTCCGTCGGGCGTCCGGAGGCTCCCAACCCTCCAAATGGAAGTCCTGAAGCGGCGACGGCAAGCCGCCGCGGTGTCTACGTACTCCATCTCCTCCACCTACGAACGCTCCTGAGATATCCGGGCCATCGGGCATACGCCTTCATCCCGCCCGGCCTGCCACCAGAGACGTACAGAGCCGAAACAGCTTATCCAACAACGTGAGAGCGACCGTCATGCGACACGCATCCGGAGGCTCTCATGTCCGCTTCACGACGACTCTTCGGGTCCGCCTCGGCCAGACTCGCCTTCTTCCTTCTCGCCGTCGCGGCCATCACCGCATCGACCCACCTGAGGACTCCCAGGCGCACGTTCACTCCGGGGCTCGAGCCCGGGGCGTGGCCCACGTCCGACGGCGTCGGCGGGGCTCATTTCTCTCCGCTGACGGACATCAACCGGGAGTCGATACCCTTTCTGGAGGTCGCCTGGACGTACCGCACCGGCGACGTCGCGAAGTATGCGCATGGAATGGCGGGCACCTCGTTCGAGGCCACACCGATCCTCGCGGACGGGATCCTCTTCGTCTCCACCCCCAGGAATCGCGCCATCGCGCTGGATCCGGAGACCGGAGCGGAGCTCTGGACGTTCGATCCCGGCCTCGATGCCACCGATGTCAGCCACCATGTCACGACGTCCCGGGGGCTGGCGTTCTGGGCGGACCCCCAGCGACCCAAGGGGACGGAGTGCGCGAGCCGCATCTTCCTGCCCGTCTTCGACGCCCGGCTCTTCGCGCTCGATGCCCACACGGGCCGGCCATGCCCGGACTTCGCGGGTGGCCACGGCCTTGACCTCGGACGGGGCGTCGCCCGCATCGAGGGACGACGCGACCAATACAAACTCACCGCGCCTCCCACGGTGATCGGAGACGTGGTGGTCGTGGGCTCCAGTGTCTTCGATGGCCAGTCGGCCGACGCACCCAGCGGTGTGGTCCGGGGATTCGACGCCCGCACCGGTGCGCTGCGCTGGGCGTGGGAGCCCCTCGCCGGCGTCGGCGCACGAGGCACCGACGGGCGGTGGGTTCCCGCCGGGGCGGGGAACACCTGGGCGACCAACACGGCCGACCCCGAGCGCGATCTCGTGTTCGTCCCCACCGGGAGCCCGAGCCCAGATCACTACGGCGGGTTGAGGCCGGGGGACGACGGGTACGCGAACTCGCTCGTGGCCCTGCGGGCCTCGACGGGCGAGGTCGTGTGGCACGCCCAGCTCGTCCACCACGACCTCTGGGACTACGACCTGCCGAGCCCGCCCGCCCTGATCACGCTCGAGCGCGACGGTCACGAGGTCCCGGCGGTGGTCCAGAGCACGAAGATGGGATACCTGTTCGTGTTCAACCGGGAGACGGGTGAGCCGCTCTTTCCCATCGAGGAGCGCCCGGTTCCGGCCAGTGACGTTCCCGGCGAGGTCACCTCGCCGACACAGCCGTTCCCGGTCCTGCCCGAGCCCCTCACGCCCCAGCACCTGGATCCGGAGGACGCGTGGGGCCTGACACCGCTCGATCGCGACGCGTGCCGGCGGAAGATCGCCTCCATGCGGAACGACGGGCCCTTCACGCCGCCGAGCCTGAGGGGGACCGTCGTGTACCCCGGGTTCATCGGCGGGATGGAGTGGGGAGGCGTCGCCTACGATCCGGCGTCGGGGCTGCTGGTGACGAACACGAATCAGCTCGCCATGGCCGCCACGCTCATCCCCCGGAAGGTCGCGGACCGGTTGGGCCCCACCCCGCGGAACGCGAAGTACGTGGTTCAGCCGCAGGAAGGCACGCCGTACGCCGTACGCCGTGAGCCGGTGCTCTCGCCGCTGGGGATTCCCTGCACGCCTCCGCCGTGGGGAACGCTCCACGCGGTGGATATGCGCACGGGGCGGATCGCGTGGACGGTTCCGCTGGGAACCCTCACGGACCTGACCCGCGTGCCGTCACCGAACGCCTGGGGATCCCCCAACCTCGGGGGCCCGCTGGTCACCGGAGACGTCGTGATCATCGCCTCCACGATGGATCGCCGCATCCGGGCCTTCGACCTGGCCACGGGAGAGAGCGTCTGGAGTGCCAAGCTCCCCGCTTCGGCCCAAGCGACGCCCATGACGTACCGGGTCAGGCCCGGCGGCCGACAGTACCTCGTGATCTGCGCCGGCGGCCACGAGGGCCTTCACTCGTCACTGGGCGACTACGTGATCGCTTTCGCTCTACCCGAGCCCGCCGGTCCGGAGGCGGAACGATGAGCGGCCGCGCGTTGGTGACCGGGGCGACCGGCATGCTCGGCGCCTATCTGGTGGACACCCTGCAGGAACGGGGCTGGCGTGTGCGCGCGCTGGTGAGGTCGTCCTCATCCGTGGCAGGTCTGCGGGAGCGCGGCGTCGAGGTGGCACACGGCGACCTGGAGGATGCGGGCTCGCTGAGAGACGCCGCGCGTGGCTGCGACGTAGTGCTGCACGCGGCGGCGGCCATCGGCTCCGACGCGGAGTGGGATCGCTTCCGGCGCGTGAATGTCCAGGGGACGGCCAACGTCGTGGAGGCCGCTCGCCGGGCCGGTGCGAGGCTGGTTCACGTCAGCAGCACTGCGGTCTACGGCGGAGAGAGGTACGGCACCTGTCCCACCGACGAGCTCGCGCCCCTCCCGGAGCTTCCCGCGGCGGACGCCTACGGTCGGTCCAAGCAGGAAGCGGAGCGGATCGTGCTGAAGGCGTGCACTGCCGGGCTCATCTGGGGAAGCGTGGTACGTCCGCCCGTCATGTACGGTGCGGGGGACCGCCAGTTCGCTCCGCGGGTCGGACCGGTCCTCGAGCGTGGCGTCTTCCCCCTCATCGACGGGGGGCTGGCCAGGCTCACGCTGGTGCATGCCCGGAACGTGGCCGAGGGCGCGGTGCTCGCCGCATCGGTGGATGCGGCGAGTGGCCGCGTCTTCCTCCTGGCCGACGACTACCCGACCACCGTGGTCGATCTGGTCCGAGGTGCGGAGAAAGGTCTACAGCGCCGGATCCGATCTCCCCATGTGTCCCTCGCCTTCGGACGCACCGGCTTCGTCGTGCTCGCCATCGCTCTGCGCGCCGTGGGGCGAAGCGACCTGGCCCGACACGCGGCGGGCACCCTCGAGATGCTCACCCGGGACAACCCGTTCAGCTCCCAGCGAGCGCGGACGGAGCTGGGCTGGCACCCGCCCGTCCGTCCCGAGACCGGCCTCCCCGAGGCCTTCCGCTGGTGGCAGGCCGCCCACCGGCCCGACTCGACGAGAGGGAGGTGAGCCATGGCACCGAATTCCATCGAGATCGCGGGCGTGGTGATCCAGTCACCGGTCAACGTGACGACCGACTTCCTTCTCGGCCTCCAGTGCTTCGCTTATTACCGGCACCTGAGCCGGCGGGAAGGGGAGTGGGCGCGATGCTGGGCCCTCTTCTTCCAGATGATGGCCATCGCCACGGCCGCCGGCGTGGTGAAGCACGGGCTCCACTACATGCTCGGCGTAAGCGCCTTCACGCTGGTGCTGGCGGTATCCAACGTGGCCAGCGGGTTCTCGACGCACAGCGCCCAGCGCGCGACGATCATGTCCGTCGCCGCTCCCGCCAGGCGCTCCCTCCTTCAGCTCCTCACGCTCGTCCAGCTCGCGGTCTTCGTGGCGGCGAACCTGGTCGTGGGCCCCGACATCATGCTCCTCATCGCGAACACGGCGGTGGGGCTGATTCCGGTGATCGTGGTGCAGGCCCGTGCCTTCCGCCGCGGCTCGACGGCGAGCGGCGCGATCGCCGGAGGGCTGATGCTCTCCATGCTCGCGGGATTGGCGTACGTCGGGAAATTCTCGCCGAGCCCCTGGTTCGACTGCATCGATGTCGCCCATCTCGTCATGGGTGTGAGCCTCGAGCTCGTGCGGCGCGGCGCCGCACGAGCCCCTTCCGGCTCGCCGCATGGCTTCCCCGCTCCCTTCCCGACTCCCTGTTCCGGAGCCCTCCCATGATTCGCTCGAACGGACGTACCGTCTGGATGCTCCTGTCCACGCTCCTCGTCGCGCCGACGACGTTGTCGGCGCAGCGTGGCACGATCCGGGTCCCCGAGGTCCGGCCCGTGTTGAATGTCGACGCCTGCTCGGGCTTCAGCGAAAACGCGAGCGGCGTCCTGGCCCTCACGCTGCAGGCGTTGACGGGAGACCGGTCCGAGGCGAGGTCGATCCTGGTGCGGCTCCAGGATTCCCTGAGCGCGCTCACCCCCGCCCGCCCGACGGATGTGGCTCTCCAGTTCGACCTCGCCCTGGTGATGGGGGCACGTACGGAGGTCGAGGGCGGACGGGACAAGCTGCGGACGGCGGAGGATCTCCTCGGCCAGGTCAAGCACGTGCTGGAGGTCGACCCCTCCCATCCGGGTGCCCAGTACCTGCTCGGACGGCTCAACGCGGCCGTGATGCGCATGAGCCCCATCTCCCGATTCGTGGCCACCCACCTGCTCGGAGCCTCGGCACTGTCCGGTGCCTCCTGGGCGGAGGCGCGTCGACTGCTCGAGTCGGCCGCCGAAGGTGCTCCGTGCTCGCCGGACGCGCAGTACGAGCTCGCTCGTCTCTACACCGATCGGGGAGAGCCCACTCTGGCGATGGCGCGGCTCCAGAGGCTGCTGCTGCTGCGGGCGAACGACCCGCACGCACGCGAGGTGATCGAGAAGGGGAAGAGCCTCCTCGAGACGCTGGAGAGGCGATGAGAACGGGGCTGCACGTTCCGCGGGTCGTCCCGACTTACTCGTCGCTCTCCGGGCGCCCGGGGAGCCTCGCCTCGCGCACCAGGTCCACCAGCTCGCCGCGGGAGCCGATCCCCAGCTTGCGATAGATGTTGCTCAGGTGGGTCGTCACGGTACGTGGGGCGATCCCCAGGCTCTTCGCGACGACCTTGTTGGAGAGGCGATCCGCGACCCGCACCGCGACGTCCCATTCACGCGCCGTCAGCTCGGCCGTCCCCTCCGCCTCCACCCGGCTGGGCGCCCGGGATCCCAGCTCCCGGAACATGTCCCGCGTGCGCTCGAGCTCGGGCTGCGCGCCGAGGCTTCCGAACGTCTCATGGACCATGCGCAGTTGCGCCAGGGCCTCTTCGCGCCTGCCCAGCTCCGCCAACCGTCCTGCCACCTGTCGGCGGATCCGCGCGGCATCGTACTTGAGCGGGATGGCGTCCAAGGCTTCGGCGGCGTCCTGCAGCAGCTCCAGCCCCCTCTCCAGATCCCCGGATATCCATGATACGAGCGCCTCGCAGGCATCCGCCCAGGCGCTCGCCAGGCGGTGTCCGATCCGCTCGCCCGCCTCGCGCAGACGTCGGCCGACGGCCATGGCAGCATCCAGGTCCCGTTCCCGGATGAGCGCCTCGGCTATGACGGGGAGCAACATGTGGAGGCTCCAGAAGACGTAGCCGGTGGCATCCGCCAGCTCGAGGCCGGCCCGTCCGACTTCGGCGGCTTCGGCGTATCGCCCCTCGGCCAGCAGACAGCTGGCCCGGCCGATGTGGGCCGACACCGCCCCGTGTACGTCGCCCGGCCGCCCGCTCCCCTCATCGAGTCCGGCGATGGACCAGGCGCGGTCGACCAATTCACACGCCCGAACGAGGTCCCCGCGGCCGATGTACACCGTGGACGTCCATACCAGCAGCCTGGGCAGGAGGCTCGTCTGGCTCAGGCTGGTCGCCAGCGCGATGGCGCGCTCTCCCTGAGCCAGGGCGCCGTCCCAGTCCCCGACGGCCCAGAGGTACTCCACCTCCAGCTCCGTGGTCCAGAGCCGCAGGACGGGGGAGCGCAGCTGATCAGCCACCTGACCGGCTTCCCCCATGAGGCGGCTCAGCTCGTCGGTATCCCCCGTGAGCCCCTCCAGGGAGGCGAGCGCCCACCGGCCCCAGAAACGCACATACTGGTCACCGACCCGGTCGGCTATCTCCACCGCCTGCCATCCGTGGCGTCGCGCTTCGTCCGGCTCCCCCAGCCACGTATACAACAGAGCCAGCGCCCGATGACCTCTCCCCACCAGCGTCGGCTCGTCCAGGGCACGGGCCAGGTCGAGGGATGCCTCGATGCGATCTCGCGCCTCGTCGGCTCGACCGAGCTCCTGAAGCGCCACCCCGGCAGCCAGGTGGATGCGAGCCTCCAGGGCCTGCAGGCCTTGACCGGCGATCTCCCGGAGGGCCGACGCATAGAACTCGAGGGCCCGCTCCTTGTGGCCGCTCCAGTAGGCCAGCAACCCCAGATGGCGGAGCGCCTGCGCCGACGCCTGGACATCGTGGCTGCCGCGGGCGGCCGCCAGAAGCTCCTCCCACAGGGAAGCCGCGTCTCCGTACCGACCGAGACGCGCCAATCCACGCGCCAACCGCGCCTGCACGACTCCTCTGCTCGGGAGATCCGCCGCACTCTCCATGTTCTCGGGGGACGTGGGATAGCGCTCCACGGCGGCTTCGAGGTAAGCCACGGCCTCTCGGTCGGCATGGCGGTGCAGGGCCGAGCGACCGGCCTCCACCAGGTATCGAGCGGCGCGTGCATCCTCTCCCGAGGAGCCGCCGCGAGTGAAGTGATACGCGAGCTGGTCCACCGGCGTCGACCCCCCGCGGTGCAGCTCTTCGAGACCCTCCGCCAGCTTCCGGTGGAGGAGCTGTCGGCGGGATGGACCGAGGCTCTGGTAGAGCGTCTCTCGCAGCATCGGGTGACGAACCTCGAGGATCACGTCGCGCCCCTCCTCGTTCTCGACGACGACAGACTGGGCGGTCAGCTCCTCCACCGCGTCGAGCAAGGCTCCTTGCTCGAGCTGACCCACCCGACCGACCAGCCTCACGGAGGCCCGCCCGCCGCTCACCGCCACCAGGTCCGCGGAGGCCCGGGCGGCAGGTGAGAGCGAGTCCAGACGGCGCAGGAGGGCATCCCGGACCGAGCCCGGAAGGTCCAGATGATGGACCTCCCACCCGAGCCAGGTTCCGTCCCGGTAATGGAG
>JAJDNC010000153.1 GCA_022340865.1 Gemmatimonadota bacterium | reverse complement strand
GCTGTCCGGCTCCAGGCGCATCAGGTCGACCACGTTGATCACGCGCACCTTCAGGTCGGGCAGGTGCTCACGCATGAGCGAGACCGCCGCCAGCGTCTCGATGGTCGGCACGTCGCCCGCGCACGCCATGACGACGTCCGGCTCACCTCCCTGGTCGCTGCTCGCCCACTCCCAGATGCCGATGCCCGCGGTGCAGTGCTTGATGGCCTGATCCATGGTGAGCCACTGCGGCTGCGGCTGCTTGCCGGCGATGATCAGGTTCACGTAGTCGACGCTGCGCAGGCAGTGATCGGTCACCGAGAGCAACGTGTTGGCGTCCGGCGGCAGGTATACCCGGATGACGCCCGCCTTCTTGTTGACGACGTGGTCGATGAAGCCCGGGTCCTGGTGGCTGAAGCCGTTGTGGTCCTGCCGCCAAACGTGCGAGGTGAGGAGGTAGTTGAGCGACGAGATGGGACGTCGCCAGGGGATCTCACGCGTCACCTTCAGCCACTTGGCGTGCTGGTTGAACATCGAGTCCACGATGTGGATGAAGGCCTCGTAGCAGCAGAAGAAGCCGTGGCGGCCGGTGAGCAGGTACCCCTCGAGCCATCCCTGGCACTGGTGCTCGCTGAGCATCTCCATCACCCGACCGTCGGATGCCACGTGGTCGTCACCCGGCAGGATCTCGGCCACCGACATGCGGTCGGTGGCGTCGAACAGCGCGGTCCACCGGTTCGAGGCCGTCTCGTCGGGACTGAAGACGCGGAAGCTCCGCTCCTCGCGGTTGCGCTCGAGAACGTCCCGCAGCAGGCGGCCCTGGGTGCGTGTCGCCTCGGCATCGATCGCTCCCGGCGCGGGCACGTCCACCGCGTACTGCCGGAAGTCCGGCACGCGCAGGTCCTTGCGCAGCAGACCGCCGTTGGCGTGCGGGTTGGCGCTCATGCGGCGTTCGCCTCTGGGAGGCAGATCGGCGAGATCCGGCACCAGCGCGCCCTTCGCGTCGAAGAGCTCCTCGGGGCGATACCCCTTCATCCACGCCTCGAGCATCCGCAGGTGCTCGGCGTTGTCGCGCACGCCCGCCAGAGGTACCTGGTGGGCCCGAAACGTGCCCTCGACCGGCACGCCGTCCACCTCCTTCGGTCCCGTCCAGCCCTTGGGCGAGCGCAAGACGATCATGGGCCAGCGAGGCCGCTCGCCGTGGCCACCCGAGCGCGCGTCCTGCTGGATCCGCCGGATCTCGTCGAAGGCGTCGTCGAGGGCGGCTGCCATCTGCTGGTGCATCCGTGCGGGGTCGTCGCCCTCCACGAAGCGCGGCGCGTGGCCGTAGCCCCGCAGGAGCTGTTCCAACTCCTCGCGCGGGATGCGCGCCAGGACGGTAGGCCCGGCGATCTTGTAGCCGTTGAGATGGAGGATGGGCAGCACGGCGCCGTCCCGAGCGGGGTCGAGGAACTTGTTCGAGTGCCAGCTCGTCGCCAGGGGTCCGGTCTCGGCCTCGCCATCCCCCACGACGCAGCACACCACCAGGTCCGGGTTGTCGAAGGCGGCGCCGTAGGCGTGCGACAGCGAATAGCCGAGCTCGCCCCCCTCGTGGATGCTGCCCGGCGTCTCCGGCGCGACGTGGCTCGGGATCCCCCCGGGGAATGAGAACTGCCGGAACAGCAGCGCCATGCCTTCCTCGTCGCGCGACACGCTGGGATACACCTCCGAGTACGTCCCTTCGAGATAGGCGTTGGCGACGATGCCGGGCCCACCGTGGCCGGGCCCGATGACGTAGATGACGTTCAGGTCGCGCTCGACGATGAGGCGGTTGACGTGCAGGTAGACGAAGTTCAGGCCCGGCGTGGTGCCCCAGTGCCCGAGCAGACGCGGCTTGATGTGCTCGCGTCGCAGGGGCTCGCGCAGGAGCGGGTTGGCGAGGAGGTAGATCTGCCCCACCGAGAGGTAGTTGGCGGCGCGCCAGTAGGCGTCCATCCTGCGCAAGAGGCTGGCTGACAGAGGTCCGTTCATGATCGTGCTCCCTCGTCGACATTCGTTCCCATGACCCGGAGCGTCTCGCGCGCGATGACCGACTCTTCGTCGGTGGCCACGACGCGAACGACGCATCCGCTTCCGTCGGTGGAGATGACCGCCGCGCCGGCGTCGTTGCGTGGCTCGTCGAGCCGGATGCCCAGATGCTCGAGCCCGCGCACGATACGTCCGCGGACGGCGGGTGCGTTCTCACCGATGCCCCCGGAGAACACCAGCGTGTCCAGCCCGCCGAGCACGGCCGCCAGGGCACCCACGGCCTTCTTCACCTGGTAACAGAACAGGGACACCGCGTCCGCCGCGCGCGCATCGCTCCCCTCCCGGGAGAGGAGCTCCGCCATGTCGGCGCTGGAATCCGAGACGCCGAGCAGGCCCGAGCGGCGGTTGACCAGATCGTCGATCTCGTCGGCGCCCATCCCCTCCGTCCGCATCAGGTGCACGAGGATGCCGGGGTCCAGGTTCCCCGATCGCGTGGCCATCATGACGCCCGACGCGGGCGTGAAGCCCATCGTGGTATCCACAGGCCGGCCCCCGGCTACCGCCGCCAGGCTCGCCCCGGCCCCCAGGTGTGCGAGCACGACCCGGCCTGCTGCCGCCTCGAGGCCCGCGACCCGGGTGAGCTCCTCCATCAGGAACGCATACGAGAGGCCGTGAAACCCGTACCGCCGCACACCGGACGCCTCGAATCGGCGTGGGATGGCGAGCAGGTGCGCTACCCGCGGCATGGTGCGGTGGAACGTCGTGTCGAAGCACGCCACCTGCGGGACATGAGGTGCGCGTTCCGCCATCGCCTCGATGATCGCTCTCTCGGCGGGCAGGTGGTCCGGATCGAGCGAGCTCCAGCGTCGCAGCTCCGCGAGCAGGTCTGCGCTCACCTCCCGGGCTTCATCGTAGAGCGTGCCCCCGTGCACGACCCGGTGACCGACGGCCAGCAAGCGCTCTCCCTCACCGCGCTGCGCCAGGTCGTCCAGCGCCGCGTGCAGCGCGCTCCCATGGTCGGGGGCCTTCACGGGCCGCTCCGAGGCGGGGCCGTCGCCTGACGTCACCGCGAGCCGGGCTCCGCCGCCTCGGCCAATGCGCTCCACACGCCCGCGGAGCCGTCGGCGCATCGGAGGTCCGGGGGCGAACACGCTCCACTTGAGGCTCGAAGAGCCCGCGTTGAGAGCCAACACCGTGCCGGCGCGCCGCCGCCGGCCGCCTCCGTCAGTCGTCGGAATTCAGCCTCTGAGGCTCCTCCCCTCGAGTCTCCGGCAAGACCAGGCGCTCCACGGCGCGCGCGAACCCTTCCTCGGTGTTCGCCGTCGTGCTGTAGGTGGCCCGGTGCTTCACCTCGTCGCTTGCGTTGCCCATGGCGATGCTCATCCGCGATTCCTCGAACATCTGCACGTCGTTCGGCATGTCGCCGATGGTGGCTACCTGCTCGGCGGAGATCGACATGTGGCGGATGAGGTAATCTACCACGGCGCCCTTGTTGGCGTCCGGGTGCGTGGCGTCCAGGTAGTAGGGCTGCGACCGTGCGGCCGACAGATGAGAGCCGAGATGCTGGGCGTCGGACTCACAGCGCTCCACCGCGGCGAGGTCGTCGCTAACCCCGACGATCTTGACGGCCTGGTCGAGCACGTCGTCCAGGCTGTCGACGACCGTGGGCGCGAACTCGACGGTGCGGCTTTCACGATCCACGTGCGGTGCGTTGGGGTCGCGGACGAACCAGTCCTGTCCCCGATACACCCACACGTCCAGGCCGTGGTCCCTCATGAGGTCGCTCACCTCGCGCGCGGCCTTCCGCGCGAGCGTGCGCTGATGCAGGATCGTGAGGTCGGGGGCGGCGAACATCCCGCCGTTGAACCCGGCCAGCGGCGTGGTGAGGGCGAGCGGCTCGATGAGCATGCGCAGCCCGCGCGGGGGCCTGCCGCTGGTCAGGGCCACCTCGACCCCCGCGTCGCGCAGGCGGTGCACCGCCTCGAGGGCCGGTCGGGTGAGCTTCTTGTCGGGCGTCAGCAAGGTGCCGTCGACGTCGACCACGAAGAGCCGGAGGCGGTGGGTCGCCATCAGAGAACCTCGCGCAGGGCCTTCAGGACGACCTGGAGCCCGGCCTCCGTGTCGCCGCCCAGATGCACGCCCAGCAGCCTCCTGTCTCTCTGGGAGAGGACGCGGAAGTCGCCCCGGGCCTGGGCCTGTTTGACGACTCCGAACGAGTAGCGATGCCCCGGCACGGGCAGGTCCCGCGGATCGTCTCCCACCAGATGTACGAACACGCCCGAGGGTGGACCTCCCTTGTAGGCCTGCCCCGTGGAGTGGAGAAAGCGCGGGCCGAACCCCACACATGTCGCGGCTCTCGTGCGGTCGCGCACCAGGAGACGAATGGCCTGCAGCGCCTCCTCGTGCTCCTGCCGCCTTTCCACCCACGCGAGCAGACCCAGGTAGTCGCCGGCACCGAGGCGCTCCAGATGGGCCTTCAGGTACGCGCCGAGGGACCGCTCGGACCCCACCGCCTCGTGGAGCTGCGCCCGGTTGCTCTCGTCGGCGAACAACCCGATGTGCCCCTGCTCGAAGAAGTACGTCTCGGGCTGCATCTCGCCGGTCTTCTCGTACTCGTCGGTGAGCTTGCGCGCCTGTTCCTTGCTCGCTTCCACGTCGGGCTGGTCGAAGGGATCGAGATCGAGGATCGCGCCCGCCACCGCCGTGGCGATCTCCCACCGGAAGAACTCCTGGGGGAGGTCGTAGATGTCGGTGAGGTCGAGCTCGACGACGGGATGGCCCGCCTCGGCAAGCGCCTTCACCTCCCGGTCCTGGGCGTCGTCGGCTTCGCCCTCGTGCCGCAGGTACGCGAACAGCCGATCGTCGCCGTACGCGTCGGGCGCGCCGAGCGGCTCACCGTCCACCGGCACGAGCCCCTTACCCTGCTTGCCGGTGGACTCGGCGAGCAGCTGCTCGAGCCAGGCACCGAGATGCGCGAGCTTCGGTGAAGCCAGGAACGTCACCTTGTTGCGGCCGTGCCGGAGCGCCGCCGAGCCGAGGACGACGCCGAGCATCACTCCGGGATTCTCATCGGCCGGCACCGAAGAGCCGCATGCGTGCACCATCCGCTGAGCGCGGTCGAGCATGCCGCGCACGTCGAGCTGCATGGCCGCAGCCGGGACCATGCCGAAGTCCGACAGCGCCGAGTACCGCCCGCCGATCCCCGGCACGCCGTGGAACAGGCGTGCGTATCCGCGCTCCCCGGCCTTGCGCTCGAGGGGCGAGCCCGGGTCGGTGACGGCCACGAACCGCCTGCCGGCTTCGTCCTTACCCACCTCGCTCGCGACGCGCTCGAAGAAGTGCGCCTCGAAGAGGTTCGGCTCCAGCGTCGACCCGGACTTGCTGGACACGATGAAGAGCGTGTGCGAGAGGTCGATCTCCGACTCGAAGGCGTGGATCTGGGCCGGATCGGTGGAGTCGAGCACGCGCAGCTCCGGGCCACCGCGCTGGCGGGGAAACGTCCGCGAGAGCACGTCCGGACACAGGCTCGACCCCCCCATGCCCAGCACCGCCACGTGCGTGAAGCCGCCCTCGCGGATCTCCTTCGCGAAACCGACCAGGCGGTCCGTGTCGGCGAGCTCGGCGTCGGCGATGTTGAGCCAGTCGAGCCAGCGGTTCTCGTCCTTGCCCGTCCACAGCGTGCGATCGCGGGCCCATAGCCGCTGCACCCGCTTCTCCTTCTTCCACTCGGCGAGCGTCTGCTTCACCTCGTCGTCGAGCGGCCGGGGAAGGTGGAGCCTGGTACGGTCCAGCGGGCGGCGGCCCCGACCACCTCGCCGCTCTTCCAGCGTCGACAGGAGCTGGTCGAACGACTCGGCGAACTTCTCCACGCCCTCCTGGAGAAGGCGGTCGGTGACGTCGTCGAGGGAGATGCCGATGCGCTCCAGCGACTGCAGGACCTCCTCCGAGTCGTCCTCACCCTCGTCGAGAGAGGCGCGGGCGGTGCCGTGGTCCCGAAGAGCGTCCAGCGTCGCCGGCGGCACGGTGTCGACGGTGTCCCGTCCGATCAGCGCCTCGACGTACATCACGTCGCTGAAGCGGGGATCCTTGGTGCTGGTGCTGGCGAACAGGATGCGCTGCGGCCGCGCACCCTCTTCGGCGAGCTCCCGGAAGCGCTCACCGTCGCACACCTCACGGAACGTACGGTAGATGCGCGTCGCGTTGGCGATGCCCACCTTACCGACCAGATCCAGGATCTCCTTCCTCTTCTGCCCGGAGGCGTCCTTGGCCTTCTCCTCGAGCATGGGATCGACCATCACGTCGAACCGGCTCACGAAGATGCTCGCCACGCTCGCCAGGGCACCCAGGTCCCCACCCTGGTCGCGATACTCCTCCAGCCCCGACAGGTAGGCATCGACGACCTGATCGTAGGCGCTCTTGGCGAACATGAGGGTGACGTTGACGTTGATGCCCTCGGAGAGGAGCTGTCGGATCGCGGGGATCCCCTCTTCGGTCGCCGGCACCTTGATCATCACGTTGTCGCGGTCGAGCCGCTTCCACAGGCGGCGGGCCTCCTGCAACGTCCCATCGGTGTCGTCAGCGAGCCGAGGCGACACCTCGAGGGACGCGAACCCGTCCGCGCGGTTCGACTCGTCGTAGACCGGCCTGAGCACGTCGGCTGCGCCCTGGATGTCTTCGACGGCGAGCGTCTCGTATACGTCGGCGGACGGGCTCCGCTCGTCCTGCAGGGAACGCAGGACTTCGTCGTAGTCGCTGGAGCCCGCGAACGCCTTTTCGAAGATGGAGGGGTTGGAGGTCACGCCCCGCACCCCCTCGTCTCGTAGGCGCGCGAGCTCCCCGTCGGTCAACAGGTGGCGTCGCATGTAGTCGAGCCACGGCGACTGTCCGTACTTCAACAGCTCGGAAGGGCGCATCGACTGCTCCTCTCTCTCATGAGTCCATGACCTCCCGAGCCCTGCGCACCACATGCTCCGGAGTGAATCCATACTCCCGCATCACCACCTCGCCGGGCGCCGATGCGCCGAAACGGTTCACGGCGATCACCGCGCCGCGCGAACCGACGTAGTGGCCCCACCCCATGGGGGAGGCGGCTTCCACGGCGACCCGAGCGGTCACACGTGCCGGCAGCACGCGCTCCCGATAGTCGGCGTCCTGCTCCTCGAACAGCTCCCAGCAAGGCATGGAGACGAGTCGGACGCGGACGCCGCTGTCGCGGAGCCGCTGGGCCGCGGCGACGATGAGCGACACCTCCGACCCGGTGGCCATCAGGATCACCTCGGGGTCCCGCCCGCCCGCGTCGTCGGGGTTCAGCACGTACGCGCCCCTTCGCAGCCCGTCGGCGGTGGCGAAGCGTGCGCGGTCGAGGGTCGGCACGGCCTGGCGTGTGAGCACCAGCGTCACGGGGCGGCTCGTCTGCTCCATCGCCACCTGCCACGCGACACGGACCTCGTTGGCGTCGCCCGGCCGGATGACGAGCAGGTTCGGGATGGCGCGCAGCGACGCGAGCTGCCCCACCGACTGGTGGGTGGGTCCGTCCTCTCCCAGCGCGATGCTGTCGTGGGTGAACACGAAGATGCAGCGTAGCTCGCTGAGCGCCGCGAGACGGATCGCCGGGCGCATGTAGTCCGAGAAGGCGAGGAACGTCGCACCGAACGGCACGAACCCGCCGTGGTACGCCATGCCGTTGACCGCTGCGGCCATCGCGTGCTCGCGCACACCGAAGTGCACGTTGCGCCCGTCATAGCCCCAGTGACCACCGGCGGCCCCCTGAACGTCCGCGTGCTCGCGGTCCGGCGACTCGAAGTCGCCCTCTTCCGCGAGCTTGGTGTGGGTGGACGGGTCCAGGTCCCCCGAGCCGCCCACCACCTCCACGACGCGCGATGCGATGGACTGCAGCACGGCCCCGGCCGACTTGCGGGTGGCGAGCCCCTTGGCGTCGGCGTCGAACCTGGGCAGGTCCTCGGTCCAGCCGTCCGGCAGCCGGCCCTGAAAGCGCCGGCCGATCTCGCGCGCGAGGTCGCCATGCTCCCGGCCGTAGTCGTCGAAGAGGTCCTGCCACTTGCGGTGCAGCTCGCCACCGCGCGCGACGGCGCTCCCCAGGTGGGCGGCCGCCTCGTCGGGCACGAAGAACCGGGCGTCCTCGGGCCAGCCGAGGTTCCGCTTGGTGGCCGCCACCTCGTCCGGGCCCAGCGGCGACCCGTGGGCGGCGAAGGTGCCCTCCTTGTGGGGCGACCCGTAACCGATCTCGGTGCGGACCATGATCAGCGACGGCCGGGTCGCCTCATCGGTGGCTCGCTCCAGGGCCACGTCGATCTCCGGCAGGTCGTTGCCGTCTTCGACGCGCTGGACGTGCCACCCGTAGGCCTCGTACCGCCGTGCGACGTCCTCGGTGAAGGTGATGGGGGTCGAGCCCGAGAGGGTGACGTGGTTGTCGTCGTACAGGACCACGAGCTTGCCGAGGCGATAGTGCCCGGCGAGGGAGCTCGCTTCCGAGGCCACGCCTTCCATCAGGTCGCCGTCGCTGGCGAGCACGTACGTTCGGTGATCGAACACGTCGAAGCCCGGCCGATTGTATCGCGCGGCCAGGTGCGCCTCGGCCATGGCCATACCCAGCGCATTGCTCAGGCCCTGCCCCAGGGGGCCCGTCGTGGCGTCCACGCCGGCGCTCCGACCGTACTCGGGGTGGCCGGGTGTCCGGCTGTCCCACTGCCGGAACCGCTTCAGCTCCTCCATGGGCAGGTCGTAGCCGGTCAGGTGCAGAAGCGCGTACAGCAGCGCGGAGCCGTGCCCGGCGGACAGCACGAAGCGGTCTCGATCCCACCACGTCGGATCGTTGGGATCGTGGCGCAGGAACCGCGTCCACAGCACGTACGCCATGGGGGCGGCATCGAGGGGCAGCCCGGGATGCCCCGAATCGGCCTTCTGGATGGTGTCCACCGCGAGAAATCGAATGGTGTCGACGCACAGACGGTCGAGGTCTTCCCGGTTCATGCGTCCCTCCCGTCGTCGTCGGCTCGCGGGTCGTACCATGGGCCGAAGTCGGCCGTGAGGCGGTCGGCTTCCTTCGGACCCCACGAGCCGGGCTCGTACTCGTGCAGCTTCGGCGGCTCGGCGACGACACGCTCCACGACGCTCCACTCGGCTTCGACGCCCTGTTGAAGGGCGAACAGCTCGCTACGGCCCTCGATGGCATCGCCGAGCAGCCGCTCGTACGGGGTCATGTCCCTGCGTCCGTCGCTGTGGGCCACCAGCTCCACCGCCTGGCCCGCCATCTCCTCGCCCGGCCGCTTGGTGCGCAGCCCGAGCGCGATGGCGACATCCGGGCCCAGCCTGCAGCGCAGGTACGTCGCTCCGGCCGGCACGTCGTCTCCGAGTGCCGCTCGGGGTGGCCGCTTGAAGGTGACGCGCGCCTCGGTCGCCGTTACCGGCAGGCGCTTGCCCGCACGGATGAAGAACGGCACTCCGGCCCAGCGATCGGAGTCGATGAGCAGCCTCACGGCGCAGTACGTCTCCACACCCGAGTCGGCGGCCACCCCGGGCTCGTCCCGGTATCCGCGGAACTGGCCGCGGACCACGTCGTCGCACTCCAGGGGCCTCATGGCCCGAATCACGCGGGCCCGCTCCTCACGCAGGGACTCGCCGTGCGACGGCGAGTCCATCGCCAGCGTCGCCACGACCTGCAGCAGATGGTTCTGGAGCACGTCCCGGATGGCGCCGGTCTGATCGTAGAAGGCGCCCCTCCCCTGCACGCCGAAGGACTCGGCCATCGTGATCTGCACGCTCTCGATGAAGTGCCGGTGCCAGAGCGGCTCGAAGATGCCGTTGGCGAAGCGGAAGTAGCTGAGGTTCTCCACCGGCTCCTTGCCGAGGAAGTGGTCGATCCGGTAGACCGACTCCTCGGGAAACGCACCCAGGATGATCCGGTTGAGTTCCCGCGCGGAATCGAGGTCACGGCCGAAGGGCTTTTCGATCACGAGCCGCCCTCCCTGCGTGCAGCCCGTGCGCTCGAGGGCCTGTACCACGTCGTCGAACAGCGAAGGCGGGATCGCCATGTAGTACAGCGGTCGCTGGGCGGGACCGAGGGTGCTGCGCAGGGTCTCGAACGTCGCGATGTCGGTGTAGTCGCCGTCGATGTACGACAGCAGGGAGGCGAGCTTGTCGAAGGTGGCCCCGTCCACCTTCGCTTCGGCCTTCTGCACGCTGTCACGGGCACGCTCCCGGAGCTTCTGCTCGTCCCAGCCGGACTTGGCGACGCCGATGATCGGCACTGAGAGGCGCCCGGATCTCACCAGCCGGTACAGTGCCGGAAAGACCTTCTTGTGAGCCAGGTCTCCGGTCGCCCCGAAGAACACGAACGCATCGGCTCCGCCAGGGCTCATGACTTCTTTTCCGCGTGGCCGCCGAACTCGTGCCGCATCGCCGACATGACCTTGTGCGCGAACTGCTCCTGCTCGCGCGATGCGAACCGCTCGGCGAGCGCGATGCTCAACACGGGTGCAGGCACGCCCTCGTCGACGGCGGCGTGCAATGTCCACCGGCCTTCTCCGGAATCCGAGACCCTGCCCGAGAACGCGGACAGCTCCGGGTCCTGCAGCATGGCGTGGGCGGTCAGGTCCAGCAGCCATGACTGGATCACGCTGCCGCGGCGCCACACTTCGGTGATTGCCGAAAGGTCCAGGTCGTAGCGGTAGCACTCCGGGTCGCGCATGGGAGCCGTCTCGGCATCCACCTGTTGCTCTCGCTTGCCGACGTTGGCATGACGCAGGACGTTGAGCCCCTCCGCGTAGGCCGCCATGAGACCGTACTCGATCCCGTTGTGCACCATCTTCACGAAGTGGCCGGCCCCCGACGGACCGCAGTGCAGGTATCCCTTCTCCGCGGGTGAAGGCTCGCCGCTGCGGCCTTCGGTGCGCTCGGCCCCCTCGACACCCGGTGCCAGGGCCTCGAAGATCGGCCCGAGCCGCTCCACCGCCTCATCGGGACCGCCGATCATGAGGCAGTAGCCGCGCTCGAGGCCCCAGACGCCCCCCGACACGCCCGCGTCGACGTAATGGATGCCCTGCTCGGTCAGCGCCTGCGAGCGGACGAGATCATCGCGGTAATACGAATTGCCCCCCTCGATGATGGTGTCGCCCTCGTGCAGCTCCCCGACGAGGCCATCGATCACCTTCTCCACGACGGCGGCCGGCACCATCAACCATACCGCGCGCGGCGACGGGAGCTTCGTCACGAGATCGGAGAGTGAACGCGCGCCGGTCGCGCCCTCTTTCACGAGGGAGTCGACAGCGTCCGCGGACGTATCGTACACAACGCATTCGTGGCCGGCGGAGAGCAGCCGGCGCACCATGTTCGCTCCCATCCGGCCCATGCCGATCATTCCGATTCGCATCTGTTCGATTCCTTTCGCGAGTGGTCCCCGGCACCCGGCCGGCACTCGAGATGGATGTTGCTCTCGTCGATGACGAAGGGACGCTCACGCAGCGCGTGCAGCGCGGGATGCCAGTCCATTTCGTCGCCAAAGATCTGCTCGCTCCGCCACCGAACGAAGACACCTCGACGGGATGCGAGGCTCGTGTTCAAACGCGGAGCAACAGGTTACTCGCGCCGATGACGGTGGCATCGCGGCCACCGCCACCTACACGAGAAGACCCGCCAGGTTTCGGCGTAGGGAGCGCACCTCGGGATGCCGACGACTGTAACGTCGTCCTCGATATCGATGCCCCGACGCTCGCTTCTCCACCCGGGCCGAACCGCTCCCTACGGTGACACCACCCCGATCATGGCATGCGTGCCAACAACCCTACACACCTGTCGATCTCCTCCTCGGTGTTGTAGAAGTGTGGACTTACGCGCACGAAGCCCGGCCGCTGGTCGACGATGACGTCGTGCTCCGCCAGATGCCGGACGGCGCCCGCCGGGTCGGGGTGTCGGATCATGACGATGGCGGAGCGTCGGTCCGACGGCGGGAGTCGCAGATCGAAGCCGGCCTCCCGGCAGCGGGTCACCAGGTGACGCGTGAGATGGCGATTGCGCGCCACCACGGCGTCCAGGCCCACCTCGTCCACGATCTCCTGGCCTCCCAGGGCCGTGTGCACGGTGGGCAGTGCCGGCGTGCCCATCTCGAACCGGCGGGCATCGGCACGGAACCGGAAGGCCCGGGGGTCGAAGTCGAACTGCCCCTCGGTGGCGAACCAGCTCGTGATGCGGGGCGCGAGGTCGTCGATGAGGTCGTGCCGGACGTAGAGGTACGCCAGGCCGGGCCCGCCGCACAGCCACTTGAGGGGGCCGCCGGTATAGAAGTCCACGGTGGTGGCGGAGAGGTCCAGCGGTACCTGCCCCAGACCCTGGTACCCGTCGATGAGGCAGTACGCGCCGGCATCGTGGGCCACCTCCGCCAGGGCGGACACGTCCTGCACCGCGCCAGTGGAGAAGAACACGTGGCTGGTGGCGACGAAGAGCGTGCGCTCGTCCACCGCCTCCACGAACTGCTCTACATCGATGGATACGCCGTCGCGGCTCTCGAGCACGACCACCTCGACTTCGGGCTTCACCACCCACTGGTAGATCAGGGTGGGGAAGTCGAGCTCGGTGCAGACGACCCTGGAGCGACGCTTGTGCGGAACGCTCTCCGCGATCACCGACAGCGCCGCCGACGTCGAGGGCAGGAGCGCGACCTCCGCCGAGTCGGATCCCCAGAAGCCGGCGACACGGGTGCGGAGCTCCTCCACCCTCCCCAGCCAGTGGTGGTACCAGGCCGAAGCTCCCATGTCGTGCCACAGCCTGCGGAAGTCGTCGAGGTAGGCTTCGGAGCGGCGCGACAGTGCGCCCAACGAGCACGAGTTCAGGTACGTCTTGCGTGCGAGGATCGGGAACTCCGCGCGGAGAGCGGCGAGCTCCCGAGCGGGGATGGCGCCGGGCTCGGTGTGTGGGGCGGCGGGCACGATGGGTCCTCGGAGGGTGGACGGTGGGCCCGACGATAGGCCGCGCCGTCGCCCGTCGCCAGAGCGCCCCTCAGGCCTTCCTGCCCCGGCCGGCCTCCGCGTCGCCGTGGAGCACCTGCCAGACGGTGGTGACGAGCCCGTCGATGGTCCAGGGCTTGGGGAGGAACCGGCACCTTCCCGGAACCGCGCCCTCCCTTGAAGAGCCCTCGGCGTAGCCGCTGGTGAACACGAAGGGGACCGTGTGCCCTTCGTGCCGGAGCGTCTTCAGCAGGGTCGGCCCGTCCACGTGGGGCATGACCATGTCGCAGATCACCAGGGCGAGTTGGCCCCCGTGGAGCCTGGCGAGCTGCAGGGCCTCCTCGCCGTCCTGGGCGGTGAGCACATGGTAGCCGTAACGCTCGAGCACCCGGATGGCCGTACGCCGCAGAGGGGCCTCGTCCTCCACCACCAGGAGCGTCTCCCCGGCTCCCCGGGACAGGGAAGGCGCGCGGGATGCGCTCTTCTCTTCCTTTCGGGCGACGCCGGCCGCCGCGGGGAAGAAGAGCACGGCCCGCGTGCCGCTGCCCGGTGCGGAGACGACCTCGATGTGGCCGCCCTGCTGGCGGACGAGACCATACGTGACGGCGAGGCCGAGGCCGGTGCCGGAGGCGGCCGGCTTGGTCGTGAAGAACGGCTCGAAGATCTTCCGCTGCGTGGCCTCGTCCATACCCACGCCGGTGTCCGACACCGACACCCAGACGTACGTGCCGGGCCGAGCCTCCGGGTACCCCCTCACCGTCTCCGGCGTCCGCTCGGCAAGCCCCACCTCGATGGAGAGCGTGCCGCCCATGGGCATGGCATCGCGTGCGTTGGTGATGAGGTTCACCACCATCTGCTCCACGGCGTTGGGGTCCGCCATGACCGGAGGCACCCGCACCCCGGCGGCGAGCTCCACCCGGATGGTCTCGGGGATCAGCCGGCTGATGAGAGACGACAGCTCCTTGACCAGCCGCGGCAGGTCCACGGGCTCCAACTCCAGGCGGGCGGTGCGGCTGAAGCCGAGGAGTTGCTTGACCGTGCGCGCCGCCCGGCGGCCCGCGGCGTGGAGATCGCTGGCGGAGGCCAGCAGCTCGGGGTGATCTCCCAGTCCCAGGATCAACATCTCCGCATTGGACATGACCACCGAGAGCAGGTTGTTCAGGTCGTGGGCGATGCCCCCTGTGAGGTGGCCGACGGCCTCCAGCTTCTGGGACTGCTGGAGCTGCGCCTCGAGCTCCCGCTCACGGGTCACGTCCCGAGCCACCCCGACGTAGTTGACGATCCGACCCGTGTCGTCCCGCACCGGAGAGATCACGGCTTCCTGTTCGTAGAGGGTCCCGTCCTTGCGTTGGTTTCGGAACCGGCCCTGCCACGTATGGCCCCGGGTGATGGTGGCCCACAGCTCGTCGTAGAAGGCCGGGGCCTGCTTGCCGCTCTTGAGCAGGCGCGGGGTCTTACCCATGACCTCGCTGCGCGCGTAGCCCGTGATGCGCTCGAAGGCCGGGTTCGCGTACTGGATGTGACCCTCCACGTCGGTGACGATGACCACCTCTGCCGACTGCTCGATGCCGCGAGCCAGGAGGGCGCGCTCCATCTCCACCAGACGACGCTGGGTCACGTCTCGCGAGGCCACGACGATGCCCTGGACATCGGGGTCGTCGAGCAGGTTCTTGGCGACGGTCTCGACCCAACGGATCTCACCGTTGCGGTTGCTCACCCGGAAGTCCGAGCGCCGTGACGCCCCGGGGTCGCGCTTCAGGCTCTCGAAGGCGGCTGCCGCCTGGTCTCGATCCTCGGGCACGACGCGCGCGACCAGCGATCCACCGATGAGCTCGTCGGGCTTCACCCCCAGGGTCGTCTCCACCGCCGGGCTGACGTAGCGGATGGAGCCCTCGCCGTCGATGAGCGAGATGATGTCCCAGCCACGCTCCACCATGCTGCGGAAG
>JAJDNC010000150.1 GCA_022340865.1 Gemmatimonadota bacterium | reverse complement strand
CGCCAACTCCACCAGCGAGGACAACGCGTCCGACGCGCTGGCGGCCGTGGAGTTCGCCCGCGCCCGCCCGTCCATCGCCAAGGACAAGGTGGGCATCATCGGCCACTCGGAGGGTGGCCTCGTGGGTCCCATGGTGGCCGCACGCTCGAAGGACGTGGCCTTCGTGGTCATGCTGGCGGGGCCGGGCCTCACCGGCCGCGAGATCCTCCACCTCCAGGGCGAGCTCATCGCCCGTGCCGAGGGCGCTCCCGAGAACGTCATCCAGAACAACTGGGAGACACAGAAGAAGCTCTTCGACATCGTCGAGTCCGAGCCCGACCCGAAGGTGGCGGCGCCCAGGCTTCTCGCGGTCCTCAAGGCGGCCGTCGACTCCCTGCCGCCCGACGTCCGCGCCAAGAGCGCCGCGCAGACCAGCGACGCGGCCCTCGAGGCCCAGGTGAAGCAGGTCAACTCCCCCTGGATGCGCTTCTTCCTCACCTACAACCCCGTTCCGACCCTGGAGAAGGTGAAGGTCCCGGTGCTGGCCCTGGACGGGAGCAAGGACCTCCAGGTCCCGCCCCGGCAGGACCTAGACTCCATCGCGGCGGCGCTGCACAGGGGAGGCAACAAGGACGTCACCACGGAGATGCTCCCCGGGCTGAACCACCTCTTCCAGCACGCCAAGACCGGCGCACCGACGGAGTACGCACAGATCGAGGAGACCTTCGCTCCCGAGGCCATGCAGATCATCAGCTCCTGGATTCTCAAGCGGTTCGGGCCGGGGAAGTAGACGTCCCGTCCCGGCGGTCGCCTACCCGTTCCCCCGCAGAGCCAGCGCCCTACACGCCTCCTCCGTCGCCGCCGCCACCGCCCGCGGCGTCTCCGCCAGCGCCTCGGAGAGGGTCATGGGACGGCGCACCGCGCTGAAGACGGCGCTGATGCCGTGGCCGTGGACCTCCTCGTATCCGTCCCCCAGCGATCCGCACACCGCAACCACCGGAATCCCCCTCCGCCGGGCTCTCCGCGCCACCGCCACCGGGGCCTTGTCGAACACGGTGGAGCCGTCCATCTGCCCCTCCCCCACGATGACGAGGTCCGCGCCGTCGAGCTTGCCCTCCAGGTCCACGGCGTCCATGACGATGTCGGCACCGGGGCGGAGCACCGCGTGGGCGAAGGCGAGGAGACCGGCGCCCAGACCTCCCGCCGCTCCCGCCCCGGGGATGTGGGCGACGCTGCGTCCCGTGTCGCTCTCGATGACGTCGCCGAACCGCTCCAGGGCGGCGTCGAGCCGCAGGACCATGTCCGGGGTGGCACCCTTCTGGGGCCCGTAGACCGCGGAGGCCCCGTGCGGCCCGGTGAGGGGGTTGTTGACATCGCACGCGACCTCCACCGTCGCCTCCGAGAGGCGGGGATCGAAGGCGGACAGGTCGATGCGGCCGAGCTCGGCGAGGGCGGCTCCGCCTCGCCCGATCTCCCGTTCCCGAACGTCCAGGAGGCGCGCCCCCAGCGCCTGTGCCATGCCCGCGCCGCCGTCGTTGGTGGCGCTTCCGCCGATGCCTATGACGAGCTTCCGGTGACCGGCGTCCAGCGCCGCACGCATCAGCTCTCCAACCCCGTAGGTGGTGGTCAGGAGAGGGTTCCGCTCCCCTTCGGCGAGAAGGGCCAGGCCCGAGCAGCGAGCCATCTCGATCACCGCGGTGAGGCCGTCGCCGAGGGTCCCCCACTGGGCTTCGATGGGCCGTCCCATGGGGTCGTGCACCGTCGTTGACCGCTTCGAGCCGCCGGACGCGTCGACGAGCGCCTGCAGGGTTCCGTCGCCCCCGTCGGCCACGGGGACCAGCACCGTCTCGCACTCCGGCCACACGCGCTTCACCCCGGTCTCCATGGCCCGGGCGATCTCCAGCCCGGTGAGGCTTCCCTTGAAGCCCTGGGGCGCGATGACGATGCGCCTCATGGCAGGAGCCCCTGCGCCGCCAGCAGGCCCGTGACGGCGCGGCTCCACCCCACCGGCCCCACCCCCTTCACCCGCTCCAGGCCCTCCACCTCGACGTCCGCCCACCCCCCGGCGGGCTTCTCCACCAGAAAGGCCCGGTCCACCGCGCGGAGCATGGGGACGTCGTTGGCCGCGTCTCCGATGCCCACGGTGAGGGGCGGCGTGCGCCCGGCACCGCGGCCGGCCGCGGCCCGTCCGTAGAGGCTCGCAAGCAGCTCCACGGCTCTTCCCTTGTCGGCCCCGAGCCCCACCACCGTGCCCGTCGGGCCACAGCCGAAGGTATGGAGACCCCGCATCTCGAGCGCTCCCATGAGCCGTCGCCACTCCCCCGCGCCACCCTCCACGTGCACGGTCTCGCTGAAGTCGCGCGTCCCGGCTCGCCCGGCCGCGCCCTCGTCGAGGCCCGTCATCTCCTGCACCTCCTTCGACGTCATGTCGGAGTACCCGCGAAGGGCGATACGCTCGGTCTCCCGCAGCTCGCGCAGCCGCTCCAGAACGAGGTGGCGTCGCACGCCCAGCACCAGGATGTCGCAGTTCCCGGCCCGGCCCCATGGTTGGACGCCGAGGTCGACGCGCTCCGGAAAGTACCCACGTGGGATCACAACCGCCGATCCGTCCTCGACGATCATGGGGTCGCGGATCCCGAGATCCCTTCGGTAGACGTGCTGCTCGGCCAGCGTCTTGGACGAACAGAACACGATGGAGCCGCCGCACCGGAGGAGCTCGCGGACCGCGGAGCCCGCCGGGGCCCAGGTGTACCCGTCGTAGTCGAGGAGCGTCCCGTCCAGATCGGTGAACACGATCGTCCCGGACGCATCCCGCGGGCTCACGGTGAACCCTCCGTTCGAATGCGCCCTCCTCCCACCGCCCGACGGTCGGGACCGGGGCTGGACGGCTCCCTTTCCTCTCCCGAACTTTCGGGGACAGGGTGCACGAGCACGCCGGCCGGACAGCGAGGGATCCCGCCGCGACTCGCAAGTACTGAGGAGGCTCCATGCGTATCGAGCTTCCCCGAACGAGCGAGCGGTTCGGGGCGAACGTGTTCTACGGGCCCGTGCAGGTATACGAGCTCGACAGCGGGTTCCGCGGCCAGGGCGGTGCCGAGGAAGGCGCCATCATCGCGCTTCCCTACGAGCGCCTTCACGAGATCCAGCGGCAGATGGCGGTTGTGGTGCCCGTCCGCGGCGAGCGGATCCGCCTCGTCGAAGGGATCCTCTTCGCAATTCCCAACCAGTGTCTCGCCATCGTCGTCTCCAACAGCCCCCGGGAGCCGGTGGACCGCTTCCGGGTGGAGCAGCAGGCGCTCTGCACCTTCGCCCGCCTGGCACGGAAGCGGGTGGTGCTCCTGCACCAGAAGGATCCCCTGGTGGGTAAGGCCTTCCTCGACGCCGGGTATCCCGAGCTGGTGGGGGACGACGGCCTCGTCCGCGACGGCAAGGCCGAGGGCATGCTCATCGCCCTGGCGGTGGCCCGCCTCGCGGGGAAGCGCTACCTGGGATTCGTGGATGCCGACAACTACTCGCCGGGTGCCGCCCACGAGTACATCTGCGAGTATGCCGCCGGCTTCGCCCTCGCGGAGTGCCAGTACGCCATGGTCCGCATCCTCTGGCAGAGCAAGCCCAAGTACGTCGACGGGCAGGTCTACTTCGCCAAGTGGGGTCGCACGTCGAGGAGGACCAACCACTTCCTGAACCAGCTCATCAGTCGCTACACGGGCTTCGAGACCGACATCATGGCGACGGGGAACTCGGGCGAGCACGCGCTCACCCTGGAGCTGGCGCTCCGCCTCGACTACGCCACCAAGTACGCGGTCGAGCCCCAGCACATCATCTCGCTCCTGGAGAGGTTCGGGGGCGAGCGGGAGAGCCCCTATCCGGACGTGATGCGCGAGGGAGTCGAGATCTTCCAGATCGAGTCCAGGAACCCCCACTTCCACCGGGCCGGGGAGCCGGACCACATCCGTGAGATGACCGGGGTGGCGCTCCGCACCATCCACGGGTCCTTCCTCTGCCCCGCGGCCCTCCGTCGCGAGATCGAGGACGACCTCCGGTTGCACGGCGTCCTCTCCGACGACGATCCCCCCGTCGAGCCCGTACGCCGCTACCCTCCACTCCTGGACATGGACTTCGGAACCTTCCACCACACGGTGGAGCGGCGGCTGCAGACCACGTCCGTGGAGCCGGTCCGGCTGCAGAAGAAAGGGATGTCGAGGCCGCAACCGCCCTCCATGGGCCGGACCCGACCGGTCAGGGGACGGCCCGCGGACGACCAGGGAGGGACGTCCCCGCCGGATCAGTGACGCCCGTGGCCGCATCCGTCGTCCGGCGCGTTCAATCCCGTGGGGGGCACTCACCGAAGTAGGCCCTCTTGAGGTATCGGATGATGGTCGAATGCCGATACCGACGTGCGAACCCGTACCCGCGCAGGGCCACGTTCACCGAGTAGTTGAGCACGCGCGCCGTCCACAGCTTGAAGAGCAGATCCTCCCAGTCCGCGTCTCCTTGCTCGTACATCCGGAGGAGCGTGCAGTACGCCTCCGCCCACGCCTCCTCCCCCATGAACTCGAAGTTCGGGTGCGAGCGGTTCGCGAGCATCCCGTCCCGAATGGGCCGCTCGAAGAGGTTGAGGAGCTCCTCCTGGCGGTTGGTCCACCCCTCGAGGAGCAGGGCCATGGTGCCCTGGATGTCGAATCCCACGTTCTCGATGATGGAAAGGGGAACCTGGAACTGGGGCTCCACCCTGTGGACGATGCCCCCCGTGGGCGCGTGCTCCGCTCCCTGCCACCCGTGGTTCTCGGGAGCGCGCGACAGCTGCTGGACCACCGAGAAGCACTCCACCAGCATGGTACGCAGCTCGGCCAGCTTGCCGTAGAGCGTGTGGACCTTTCCTTCGGGGCGGTACGTCTCGTACATGGAATGCCCGTCCTTCACGTTGAAGAACGTGTAGACGGTGTCGATTCCCCAGTCGCTCTGCCCCTGCACGAAGGGGTTGGCGACGAGATCCTCCACCACCGCCCGCGTGAAGAGGAGCTCGCCGCCCAGAGGCTGCTCGATCCAGGGGAGCTCCGACGTGGGCCACAGGAGCGCGAACCCGGTGCGCGTGACGAGGAAGGTGATCATCCCGTCCGTGCTCGTGCGCGGGAAGTAGTGTCTCACGACCTGGAAGCCGAGATCCGCGCTCTCTTCGGCCTGGGTGATCCAGTCCGACGTGAAGCTGGTGATGTCGGCGTCGTAGAAGTGGATGCGCTCCAGGTCCGTCTCTTCCAGGAACCACTTGAGGGCGGTGTTCATGGCGTCGCCCTTGCCGGGACGCTTGGTGCCGATGCGCTCCTGGAAGATGACCTCGAGGAAGGTGCCGTGCTCGCGCTGCAGATCGTCCTGGCGCGACCGGAGGGCGCGGTACGTGTCGTCTTCCTCGGCGCCCACGGCGAGCACTCCCTTCACGCGGGGGTGCGCCGCGGCGATCTCGACGAGGTTCAGGACGGTCTCGGGGACTTCCGACTTGAAGGGTATCGCGACGAGGCTCACGGCGTGCCTCCTTGGTGTCCGGACCTGAGCCTGGGACGCACCCGGGGGGGGCAGGCACGTCGGCATCCGGGCAGCTTCACGCCGTCGTCGAACGGGATGGTCCGCCGATGCCTTACGGTAAACCACCCCCGACCGTCGCGCTACGGTGCCGCGTCGGACCTTCCCCTCTTGCTCTCCTGATATCTGCCAGTTATTCTACGGTCGTTGACATAACTGACATACGTTATCATGGCTGCCCAACGACCCCAGGACCTCGTCTTCACGCTCTTCGGAGAGTATCTCCTCTCCCGCAGCGGACCCATCTGGGTCGGCAGCCTCATCGCGCTCCTCAGGCCCTTCGGGCTCTCCGAGGGGGCGGTGCGCACGGTGCTCTCGAGGATGACCCGGAAGGGGTGGCTCGCCTCCCGGCGCTCCGGCCGCAACTCGTTCTACCGTCTCACCCCGCGTGGCCGTCGCCTCCTGGAAGAAGGAAAGGCACGGATCTTCAACGTCACGTGGGACACGCCGTGGGACGGCTCCTGGTTCCTGCTGGCCTACTCCATCCCCGAGAGCCGCCGGCAGCTCCGCGACCGGCTCCGCGAACAGCTGGCCTGGCTGGGCTTCGGGTCCATGGGCAACGGCCTCTGGATCTCTCCCCACGACGTGGCCGACCACGTGCGTCGGGCCGCCCACCGGCTGGGCCTCCAGCGCCACCTGGAGTGCTTCCAGGGCCAGCGCGTCACCGAGATGGGGGCCGGCGAGATGGTGGCGAAGTGCTGGAACCTGCCCGCGCTCAACAAGAAGTATCGGGCCTTCGTCGAGCGCTGGGGGCCGCGCCTGGACGAGTGCCGCGTGGGCCTGGCCGAGGGCACCATGAGCGACAAGGCGTGCTTCGCCCTGCGCTTCCGTCTCATCCACGAGTTCCGTCGCTTCCTGCTGGAGGACCCGTTCCTTCCCCGAACGCTCCTCCCCGCCGGCTGGGCCGGCGACAACGCCACCGACGTGTTCCACGCGCTCCACGACGTCCTGGTCGGCCCCGCCGACGCCTACGTGGACTCGGTGCTGGAGGCGGCACCGGCGCGCCAGCCGGCGGGAGCGACCTGATGTGAGCTGCTCGTAGCACGTTCTGCCCAAGAAAGAGCGGACGATTGCCTCCGCTGCCGAGATCCACGCCGGCCCCGCCGGCTCAAGGGAGGACACACAGAATGCCGGACCCCGAACGGCAGACCACCGACAGAGACGGCGCCGGGGACCCCCTCGCCGCCGCCGACTTCCAGCATCTGCATCTGGAGCGCATCCACGGGGCGGTCCGGGTCGTCCTCGACCGGCCTCCGCTGAACGTCCTCAACATCCAGATGCTCAGGGAGCTGACCGCGGCCATGGACCTCCTCGCCGCCGATCCCGCCGTCACCGCCGTGGCCATCACCGGACAGGGCCGGGCGTTCTGCGCCGGCGTGGATGTCGCGGACCACACCGAGGACCGCGTCCACGACATGATCCACTCGTTCCACGAGGCGCTCCTGCGGGTGCGCGCCATGGAGATGCCCACCGTGGCCGTGGTGAACGGCGCCGCGCTGGGCGGTGGCATGGAGCTGGCGCTGGCGTGCGACATCACCGTGGCGCGCGCCGGAGCGAAGCTCGGCCAGCCCGAGATCCTCCTGGGGGTGCTGCCGCCCTATGCGTCGGCCGTGCTCCCCGGCATGGTGGGACGCAGCCGCGCGCTGGACCTGTGCCTCACCGGCCGCACCGTCCTCGCGGAGGACGCCGCCCAGATGGGCTTCGTCCAGCGCGTCTGGCCCCAGGACGACTTTCCGCGGGCAGCGGATGAGTACCTGCGCTCCATCTCCGAGCTGAGCCGCCCCGTGCTGCGCCTGGCGAAGCGCGCGGTGGACGCCGGCGCCGAGGCTCCGCTGGCCGATGCGCTCCCCGCCGTGGAGCGCATCTACCTGGATGAGCTCATGAGCCTGGAGGACGCCCGGGAGGGACTCACCGCCTTTCTCGAGAAGCGCCCTCCGGTGTGGAAAGGACGCTGACATGACCGACCTGCCCGAAGTCAGGCCCCGGGAGCCCATCCGGCTGCTGGACATCCCGTTTGACGGCGGTCTCGAAGCGGTGCTGGAGTACTGCCGCGAGATCGTGGAGGACCCGGACTTCCCAACGGTGAGGAGATGGCGCGAGGCCGGAGGGAAGGTCCTCGGCCACTTCCAGGTCTACTTCCCCGAGGAGCTGGCCCACGCCGCCGGCGTGCTCCCGGTGAAGGTGCGCGGCGGCCAGATGGAGCGTGAGCAGGCCGACTCTCGCTTCGGGTCGTACCTGTGCTCCATCCTCCGGAGCTCCCTGGAGCTGGCGCTCACCGGCCGCCTCCAGGTGGACATGTTCGTCTCGCACCCCATCTGCGACGCCGCCCGGAACCTGGCGGGCATCTGGGGACGCAACCGCCCCGAGCCCGCCCAGATCCTCTACCTCCCCCAGAACCCCAACTCGAAGTTCTCCGGCACCTGGCTCACCGAGGAGTACCGCCGCGTGCTGGGCGAGCTCGAGGCGATCTCCGGGAAGAAGGCCACCGACGCCGACCTGCGTGCGGCCCTCGACGTGTTCAACGAGAACCGCCGTTGGCTCCGCGAGCTCTACGCCATCAAACGGAGCGCGCCGTGGCTCCTGCCGGTGGACGAGGCCTACGTGCTGGTGGCGCTGGGCGGCCTCGTCACCCGGGACGAGCACAACGAGCTGCTGCGCTGGCTGGTGCCGCGTATCCGCGACCGCTCGGCCAGGAAGCAGGACAAGATCCGTGTGGTCTTCGAGGGGGGCTTCTGCGAGCAGCCGCCCCTGGACCTGCTGCGCGCCATCTCGGAGTTCTGCTACGTCGTGGACGACGACCTGCTCATCGGCCTGCGCTGGATCCTCTCCGACGTGCCCACCGCCGGCGACCCGGTGAACAACCTCGCCGTCGCGTACCTGGACGACTCCTCGTACAGCCCGGTCCAGCACGACCTGCGCAAGCCGAAGGAGGAGATGCTCCTGAAGCGCATCCGCGGCGCGGATGCGCAGGCCTGCATCGTGGCGGCGGCCAAGATGTGCGAGCCGGGTCTGGACGAGCAGGTGGCCTACGCGCATACGCTGGACGGCGAAGGGATCCCCTACTTCGTCACGGAGTTCGAGGAGCGGATGACCTCCTTCGATCACCTCCAGATCCAGCTCGAGACCTTCGTCGAGAACCTCCTCTTCGCCTGAGACCGCCCACATGAATCCCATCGAGAACCCCATCGTCGGACGCGGAGCCCGAGACGGGAGCACGCTGTTCCGCAACTGGTTCGACCAGCTCACGCACGTGGCGGAGAACGGAGAGCACGCCGGCTACGTGTTCGTCATGGGAAGCCTGAACGAGCTGCTGCACACCTTCGGCGTGCATCCGGTCTTCCCGGAGATCAACTCCCTCCAGACCGCGGTGCGCCGGGTGGCCGACGAGTACCTGAACCTGGCCGAGGACCACGGCTTCAGCCCCGACGTCTGCGGTTACGTGAAGGCCGACTACGCGCTCCAGCTGAGGGGCGGCGAGCATCCCATGGGACGCATCCCGCCGCCCTCCATCGCGGTGCTGACCAACGCCTGCAACACGTACCTGAAGTGGGCGGAGATCTGGGAGCGCATGTACCACATGCCCGTGGTCACCGTGGACGTGCCGGGAAGCCGCCAGGCACCCGGGCGTTACACTCCCACCGCCGACGACGTGGCCCGGGACCGGCGCTACGTGGAGTTTCAGCTGAGGGAACTCATCGAGCACCTGGAGAAGCTCACCGGCACGGCGTTCGACGTCGACCGCCTCAGGGAGGTCCTGGACGTCACCAACCGCATGGGCCGCGCCTGGCGGCGTGTGCTGGAGCTGAACCGGAGCCGTCCCGCGGTCTTCGACGCCATGATGGAGGGCACCATCTACCTGGGGGTGGCCAACGCCCTCAGGGGCACCGAGGAGGGGGCCCGCTTCTTCGAGGACCTGGCCGAGGAGATGGAGTACAAGGCCAGGCACGGCATCAGCCCGCTCCTCGACGGCAGGGGTGAGCACCGCCTGATCTTCGTGGGAGTCCCGTGCTATCCGATCTTCCGCCGGTTCTATCAGCTCTTCAGCGAGTGGGGCGGGGTGTTCGTGAGCTCGACCTACACATGGTTCGCCTCCGGAGGCTTGAACCTCGACTACGAGTACGACCTGTCCCGTCCCCTGGAGAGCCTGGCGGAGGGCGTGCTGCTGAGCGTGCAGCGCGCCGGCGACTCCATGCTCTTCCACGACCGGTACCTCATCGAGGCCATCGACGAGTTCGGCGCGGACGGCGTGGTCTACCACCCCATCAAGAGCTGCCGCACGGTGTCCACCGGCCTGGCGGACTCCCGGCGGGTGGTGCTGGAGGAGCGCGACGTGCTCTGCCTCTACATCGAGTCGGACATGATGGACAAGCGCGTGGTCTCGGAGGCCCAGCTCAAGAACCGAATCGACGCGTTCTTCGAGGGCCTCGATTCCCGGAAGATCCGCATGGAGAAGGCCGCATCCGCGGCAGCCTCCGCGAAGTCCGTTTCCACCCCCACCGCTTGAGGAGGAGCTCATGGCCTACGCAGCAGGCGTGGACGTCGGATCCACGCAGACCAAGGCGGTGCTGGTGGACGAGAAGGGCACCATCGTCGGCCGCGCGCTCCTGCCCACCGGTGCCAACGTGGTGCAGGCGGCGGAGCACGCGTACCGTGAGGCGCTCACCGCCGGAGACATCTACGAGGAGGACATCGGCTTCGTGGTGGGCACCGGATACGGCCGTTACCGGGTGGAGTTCGGTGACACCCAGATCACCGAGATCGTCTGCCACGCCCGGGGCGCCGCGCACATGTTCCCGGCCACCGAGACGGTGTTGGACATGGGCGGCCAGGACACCAAGGCCATCCGCATCCGGCCCGGCGGCGACGTGGTGGACTTCTCCATGAACGACAAGTGCGCCGCAGGCACGGGGCGCTTCCTCCAATCGGCGGCGGCGGCCCTGGAGCTGGATCTGGCCGAGCTGGGGCCCACGGCCCTCAGGGGGGTGCGCCCGGTGACCATCAGCACCACCTGCACGGTGTTCGCCGAGTCGGAGGTGCTCTCCTGGCTCGCGCGGGGCAAGAAGATCGAGGACATCCTGCTGGGCGTGCACCGCTCCATCGCCTCGCGGTCCATCACGCTACTGCGCCGCGTCGGCATCGAGGGCCAGATCACGTTCACCGGCGGCGTGACCAAGAACGACGCCATGGTCCAGGTCCTCAACGACATGCTGGGCACCACGCTCAACGTCAGCGAGGACTCGCACTACATGGGGGCCCTGGGCGCCGCGCTCTTCGCCCTGGAGCGGATCCACAAGGGGCGCACCAGCGGAGCCGGAAAGGGGGTGGCGGCATCATGAAGTACACCGTCGGCATCGACGTCGGCTCGACGTACACGAAGGCGGCGCTCCTCACCGAGGACGGCGAGCTGGCCGCCACGGGCATCCGGCCCACGGGCTTCCGCCTGGAGGAGGCCGCCCGGGAAGCCATGGACTCGGCGCTCTCCGCGGCGGGAGCCCAGCTCGACGACGTCACCTACCTGGCCAGCACCGGCTACGGCCGCAACCAGGTCTCCTTCCGGGACCTCCAGGTCACCGACCTCACGGCCCAGGCGTGGGGGACGCGCTACTTCTTTCCGCACACCCTCACGGTGCTGGACGTGGGCGGGCAGACCATGAAGGCGCTGCGCCTGGACGACCACGGCAAGGTCCGCTCCTTCCGTCTCAACGACAAATGCGCCGCCGGCACCGGGGCGTTCCTGGAGAAGACCGCACGCTACCTGGGCTACAGCATCCAGGAGATCGGGCCGCTGGTGGAGTACGCCAGGGACCCGGTGCCCATCTCGGGCGTGTGCGCGGTGTTCGCGGAGTCCGAGGTCATCAACCACGTGAGCAACGGCGCCCAACCCGCGGACATCATGCACGGCGCCATGGAGTCGCTCATCGAGCGCTCCGTGCGCCTCATGAAGCGCGTGCAGATGGAGCCCGAGTTCACCCTGGTGGGAGGGATCATGCGCTTCCCCACCATGGTGCGGGTCATGCGCGAGCACCTGGGCGACGAGGTCAACGTCCCCGACGAAAGCCTGGTGCAGTTCACCGGAGCGCTGGGCGCCGCGGTGCTGGCCAGGAAACGGCGGGAGATGGTGGCGGCGTGAGCGAGCGCCGGAGGGACGGGCGGCGGGAGGAGGCGCGGCCGGTGCCGGCGCCCGCCGTGGGCGCCCCCGAAGCCGACGTCCCGCGGGTACGGCTGGCTCGCGACGCCGAGCTGGCGGCGGAAGGTTGGGCGCGCCGGTTCACCGGCGGCCCGCCCCGCCTCGTGGAGGTGAGAGATCTCTACGAGGCTAACGGCCAGGACGTGCTCATGGACGACGTCCTTCCCGGCGAGCTCGCCCCCGAGTGCGAGGGGTGCACCCTCGCGCTCTCCCTGTTCAAGGTCGTCTACACGCGCCGCGCCGGCTCCCGCTAGTGGACGGGCACTCGGGAGGCCGACGGCGCCCAGCCCCGAGACCATGACGCTCGACTCCGGACGTGTCATGTTCAGGGACGAATCACCCGAGTGGTGGTTACCCCGTGAACTCCCGACCCCCTGCACGACATGAACGCAGCGAACAGCGCCGACACCAGGTCGGCGGAGCGGAGCGTAGCCGGTCCAGGCGCTCGCCGCCGGCCCATCATCGAGCCCTTCAAGATCAAGGTGGTGGAGCCCATCCGCCTCACCACGCGCCAGGAGCGCACCACCTACCTCGAGGCGGCGGGGTACAACGTCTTCAAGCTGCGCGCCGAAGACGTGCTCATCGACCTGCTCACCGACTCGGGCACGTCGGCCATGAGCGCGGACCAGTGGGCTGCCGTCATGCGCGGCGACGAGGCGTACGCCGGCAGCAAGTCGTGGTACCGCTTCGAGGCGGCGGTGAAGGACATCTTCGGGTTCGCCCACGTCATACCCACACATCAGGGGCGGGCGGCGGAGCGCATCCTGTTCAGCACGGTCTGCCGGCCGGGCCACGTGGTGCCCAGCAACACGCACTTCGACACCACCCGGGCCAACATCGAGGCGGCGGGCGCCGAAGCCGTGGACATGCCCATACCGGAGGGCCTGGTTCCGTCCCGGGTCCACCCGTTCAAGGGCAACATGGACGTGGCGGCCCTGGAGGCGCTCATCGCGGACGTGGGCGCCGACCGCATCCCCATCTGCATGCTCACGGTGACCAACAACACCGGGGGGGGCCAGCCCGTGTCCATGGCCAACATCCGCGCGGTGAGCGAGGTGTGCCATGCGCACGGGATCCCGTTCTACCTGGACGCGTGCCGGTTCGCCGAGAACGCCTGGTTCATCAAGGAGCGCGAGGAAGGCTTCGACCATCGCTCGGCGCGGGAGATCGCCCGGGAGATGTTCTCGTACGCCGACGGGTGTACGATGTCGGCCAAGAAGGACGCCCTGGTCAACATCGGCGGCTTCCTGGCGACCAACGACACCTCGCTGGCCCGCCAGGAGCAGAACCTCCTCATCCTCACCGAGGGCTTCCCGACCTACGGCGGTCTCGCCGGCCGCGACCTGGAGGCCATCGCCGTGGGCCTGGAGGAGGTGCTCCGGGAGGATTATCTCACCTACCGCATCGCCTCCGTGCGATGGCTGGGCCGGCATCTCACCGAGGGGGGCGTGCCCATCGTGCAGCCACCCGGCGGTCACGCGGTGTACCTGGACGCCGCCGCCTTCCTGCCCCACGTGCCCCCGCTCCAGCTCCCCGGCCAGTCGTTGGTGGCGGAGCTGTACGTGGAGGGTGGCGTGCGGGGGGTGGAGATCGGAACGGTCATGTTCGGTCACACGGATCCCGACACCGGCGAGGAGGTGCCGTCGCGCATGGAGCTGGTGCGCCTGGCCATCCCGCGGCGCGTCTACACCGAGAGCCAGATCGACTACCTGGTGGACGTGGTGCTGGACGTTTGGGACCGTCGGGAGGCCATCGGCGGATTCCGCTTCGTGGAGCAGACGCCGGTGCTGCGCCACTTCACGGCTCGCTTCGAGCCCCTGTACGAGATGACGTGACGTAGCGGCGTTTCTGCCGGTCGCTGCCGCGACGTACCTGGCAACCCCGCGCTTGCCTGGGCGCTGTCGGACTGGATGGGCAAGAGACGCCCTGCCTACCGCGTGAACATGAGCCCTATGCCCACGCAGTTGATGGACTTGTTGTAGTCCATCATGCTCTGGCCGTATCCACTGAACAGGCGCAGCACGATGAACGTAGCGACATCGCCAGGCACCGGAACGCTGGTGTTGAGACTGACGTTTCCCTTGTTCGTCCCGATGTACCCTCTCACCGTCAAGTGCAGGAGGACTTGTTCCGGCGCCATGTAGTAGAGGTGTATATCGGTGTAACCGAGGTAATGGGTGATGTCTGGATTGTCGTCTCCCTCCGCAGCACCGGGATACGCTTTGGCGGCCTCCGGGATACGATAGCGCGCCTTCACGTAGGCCAACCATCGGTCACCCCGGAACCAGGGCGCCACGTAGAGCAGGTTCCAGCTCCGGGACAGCGGAACCCTCTGCCCGTTCGACTGATGTTCGAATCCGAGGTCTCCCCCGACCTTCAGCGATCCGACGTCGTACTCCCGCCATCGATAGAAGATCTCGGGATTGTAGTTCGTGTCCCGAAACGGCGACGATGCCTTCGCGTCGTAGGCCTCCCAGAACGAGATCTGCGTGTAGGCGAAGTAGAATCGGGTGCGGAACAGATCGTGTTTGGCGCTGATCTGAAACTGGACCTCGGTCTTCCTTCCGTTGTAGCGACCCGAGTACGTGTACGGCAGGGCGTACATCTCCTTGTGCGGAGAGAGCCCGACTCCGTGGTCGATGAGCGCGAATTCGACTCGCCGGCCTTGCACGTCTTCCTGGGCCCGAGCAGGAAGCGCGACGACCGCGAGCACGACAGGAAACATCCCGATCAATCTGAAATGCACG
>JAJDNC010000140.1 GCA_022340865.1 Gemmatimonadota bacterium | reverse complement strand
GTCCGCGCTCCCGGACGACGATCGGGGGCACCTGCAGTACGTTCGACCGGTCGCGTAATCTGGAATGCGCATAGGAAGAGGCTTAGGTTGCGGTACGGTCGGCGAGGGCGGCCGTTGTCCCCGTGAAGGAAGCTCGAGGTCGAGACTCCTGCCCAAAGGAGTTCTCCCGTGCGCCGCCAACGTGCCTCATCGGTTGCAGTTGTTCTCATCGTGATGGAGACCGTTTCCTGCATCGCAGGTTGCGAGACGGCACATCCCGGTTGGCGAGGGTCGGTACGCGACAGCGCGGGCGTCTTGCTCGTCCGGAACGAGGGAACGCCCCTCTGGAGTCCTGGCGAGGAATGGACCTTGTCGGAGGTGCTCCGGATCGGATCGACGGCAGGTCCTCCCAAGACCATGTTCGGCCGCATCAAGGGGATAGCGGTCCTATCGGACGGGCGCATCGTGGTGAACGACGCGATGGCCCAGGAGCTAAGGGTCTTCTATCCCTCTGGTGAATACCAGATGACGATCGGTGGACCCGGGGCGGGGCCTGGGGAGTTCGGGCCGGGGGGCCTCACGCTCCTGGTAGGTGCGGGTGACACGCTCCTGGTGATCGACCTGTCCAACCTCCGCGCGAATCGTATCGCTCCAGACGGCACCTGGCTGGATTCCTGGTCCTTGGCGCCCAGCGAGGGGTGGCTGTTTCGGGACTGGGATGACAGCGGCACAGGTCGGATCGCCAGTCACATGGCGAGAGTGCCCGGGATGGAGCGCAGCGCAGGCGACACCTTCGATGTCGTAGTTGTGCGCAATCTCGATGGAACGCCCGGTGATACGCTGGCCTGGATCGCTGCGAGCAGGCTCCGTCGCCGCTCCACAGGCGGCCAACCGGAGTTCCACTTCTATTCGGGGGAGCCGGACATGGACCTCTGCTCCGATAAGAGCCTGGTAGCCGGACGGGGGGACGTGTATCGGATCTACTGGTATGAGCCGAGTGGAACGCTCGAACGCGTCGTAACGCTGGAACGGCCCGGGGAACCCATCACGGCCGACGATCGAGCGTTCATCGAGCGTCGGTTCGACGAGACGCTCCGCAAGGCCCGGATCAGCGTGGAACGGATCAACTCGATGAAGGACGCGATCCGATTCACGGACTACTACCCAGCGTTCGGGCAGCTCGAGTGCGGTCCCCATGGGACACTCTGGGCCTGGCGGATCAAGCCACTCGGCAGCCTCGGCGCAAAGGCCAGAGAGGAGTTCTCGGTTACGGCCTCCCCTGAGTTCGCCCCGGAGTTCGACGTGTTCGATCGACAGGGGCGATATCTCGGCATCGTGAGCCTACCGGACGGATTCTGGGGAAGCTTGATGCGTAGGGGACATCTGTACGGGCGCTGGACGGACTCTCTTGGCGTCGAGTACGTCTCCGTTCTCGAGATCCGCGGCGAGCCTCCGGCGCCCATGGATCAGGGGTTCTTTGACTGATGAAGCTGGGATGGAGGCGCCACCCCCAGCCGACGCCCACCGTCCGGCAGGCGACCGCGACGGTCTGCGCGCTCATCCACCTCCGGTCACCGATCCGTAGACCTCGAAGCGCGCCACCGAGCTCGGGCCGGGCCGGCGCCGATCGGGATCCTTGGCTCGTGCCGCCTGGATGCGGGCCATGCCTGCGTCGAACTGCTCCTGGGTGTCCCACACCATCAGCGTCAAGCGCCGGCCCGCATCTCGGTCCACGAGCCACCACCCGTGCAAGCCGCCTGCGTGCTCCAGGGCGGGGATGACCTCGTCCTTCACGTGCTCGATTCCGGCACCGAGATCTTCCTCGGACTCACCCTCGAACGACAGCACCACTGCGAACATCGAAAACCTCCTGGTTGTGAGACGAGTCATCCAGCCACGCTGCCGGACGGGCCGGTCAGTCCAGGTGGAAGTCGATGACCCCGGTGAACCACTCGACGCGGGAGGGCTGGGCGGCCTTGGCCTCCGCCAGCGCCGGGCCGAGCTGGGTCTGCATGAACTTCTCCTGGTGCTTCCTGGATTCCCACGTTTCGACGACGATGAGCTTGTCGCCCGACTCCCCGGCGATGGAGCTGATCAGGCCCTCCGGCTTGACCTCGGGTCCGGGCACCCCGTTCCAGCCCAGGATGCCGTTCACCCGCATGTAGATGCTGCCGGCGCCCGGCGCCGCGAACTCGATGACGACGACCTCAGCCATTTTCGCCTCCCCGTGTCGATTGCGATAATTACTAGCAACGGCAAATGATAAGGGACGGTATTTGGCATGTCAAGTATTTTCGGTTAGCTTCCGATCATGGTGACCGAGAGCTATGACCGGTGGATGCCCGCCTGGCTGTCCTTCGTCCGCACCCACGCCCGGCTGTGGGACGAGGTCGAGGCGCAGATGCGCAAGGACCACGGGCTCACGATGGCTCGCTACGATGTCCTCGCCCAGCTGGTGAACGCGGGCGGACGGCTCGGGCTGAGCGACCTCGCCTCTTCGGTCGTGCTGTCCCCGTCAGGGCTGTCCAAGCTCCTGGACCGCATGGAGCGGTCCGGGCTCGTCCGCCGCGACCCCGATCCCGACGACGCCCGCTCCGCCTTCGCCACCATCACCCCCCGGGGCCGGTCCACCGTCGCTCAGGCACGCCACGGCCATCACGCGTTCCTCCAGCGAGCGTTCGGCGACGTGCTCGACGATCGCGACCTCGCCGACCTCGTTCGCGTCATGAACCGGATAGGCTCCCGGTAGCGAGCGGCCACCGGGCGGCGCAGGACCCGGCGTCGGGCTCACCCCGCTACGACCACTCAGCCAGATGCGGGCGAGTCTATTGCGTACATCCGCATCTCGGTCTCCTTGTAGACGACGTCGCGCTCGAAGCGAAGCCCGAGACGCTCGGCCAGCCGCACCGACCGGTCGTTGTCCGGCGCGATGCAACCGACCAGCCGGGGAACGCCTTCACGCCACGCAGCCTCCAGGACCGCTTGGGTCGCCTCCAGCGCGTATCCCCGCCTGCGGTACTCCCGTCGTGTCGAATAGGTGACCTCGAGCTCTTCGATACCCTCTACGGTGATCCGCTGCACCCCGTACCGGCCTACGAGCGTGTCGGTCGCCTTGAGGACGCCGGCAAGCATGCCGAAGCCGTTCTCGTAGTGTGCCGCGTAGCGTGAGAGAACCTCGGCCATCTCGGCTTCGGGGTACTGAGGCGCTCTCATGAACCGAATGACGTCGGGGTCCGCGTCGAGCTGCACGACCGCTGACGCGTCCGCAGGCGAGAACGGGCGAAGGAGGAGGCGAGGGGTTTCGATTCTCAGGAGCGACATCGGGAGCCTGCAGCAACTCGAGGTGGGCGACCGGAGGGCCGGCGAGGCACAGCTGCGCCTCGTGGTCGCGGAGGGATGGGTTGGTGTATCGAGGGGCTCCTTACCCAATATGTCGACGGGAGCGGCGAAATCGCCAGCAAAGCGACCCTCCCGAGCGAACCACGTCCGACGGATTCACTCCTCCCTTAGCACCGCGCTCGCGTCCATTCTGGACGCGCGCCATGCCGGCCGGAGGCTCGCGACGGCGGCCGTGCCCAGAAGCAGGACAGCCGCCAGCACGTATGTGGCGGGGTCGGTGGCGCTCACTCCGAAGAGCAGGCCGGCCACGAGCTTCCGCCCCAGGAGCGCGAGGGGCACGCCCACGGCCGTGCCGATGGCCACGGCGGCCAGCCCCGAGCCGGCGAGGTGCACGAGCAGGCCGGGAGGCGTGGCGCCCAGCGCGATCCGTACGCCCACCTCCTTGCGCCGCTGCGCGGCGGCGTAGGCCACGACCCCGTAGACACCGACTGCGGCCAGGAGCAGGCCGATGACGGCCATGCCGAGCACCACCCAGGCCACGAAGTCCTGGCGGAGCAGTTGGGCGCGCACGTCGGCGGTGAAGCGGCGCGGCGAGCCCAGCGGGAGCTTGGGGTCGATGCGCGCGACCGCTTGCTCGAGGAGCGGGAAGAGACGGTCGGGCGGTGTGTCCGAGCGTACCACGAAGCTCATCGCCTGAGGCACGTTGGGCGAGGTGGGCGTCGTGGCGCCGGGAGGGAAGTACACGTAGGGGCTCGGCTCGGCGCGAATGGACTTGGCGCGCATGTTTCCGACCACGCCGATGATCTCCGCGTACTTGCCTCGGTTCGTGATGCGGATGCGTCGGCCTAGGGCGGGGCCGCCGCCGAGGTCCTGGTCCACGAGCGCCTGGTTGACCAGCACCACGTCCTTGTCGTCGCGCGTGAACACGCGGCCCCTCAGCAGGGGGACGTCCAGGGCGCTGAAGAACCCCGAGCCCGTCGTCATCCGATCGATGTCCACCATGGGTCCGGACTGCCCCTCGGTGGGCTCGTTGCCCTCCACGAAGAGCGGACCCTGCCGGAAGTCCGTGGCGAACGGGAGGAACTCCGCCCCGCCCACGCCCTTGACGGAGCTGATCTCCCCGATGGCGTCCGCGATCTGCTGCCAGGTCCGGGCTCGTGCTCCGGCGTCGTATTCCTCGGCGGGCAGCCCGATCTCGAACGCGAACACCCCGTCGGCCCGGAACCCCAGCTTCACCGCGGACAGATGCTCCGCGCTCCGCGCGAGGAGGCCCGCGCCGACGAGCAGAAGCATGGCGAGAGCGGCCTGGTACGCTTCGAGCGCGCTCTGGACCCGGCGGGTCCCGGGGCTCAGCGTGGACGCGGCGCCGGCGGAGCGGAGCGCCGTTCCCCGTTCCTTCCTCAGCACCGCCGAGGCCGGGAACAAGGCCAGGAACAGGCCGGTGAGCACCCCGGCGATGACGGCGAACCCTACGGCGTGTAGCCCCAGCCCGATCTCGTCGATCCTCGGCAGCCCGGGAGGCGCCAGGTGGACCAGCAGACGGAGCAGCAGCGCTGCCAGGGCGACGCCCCCGACCACGCCCATGCCGGCCAGGGTGAGGCTCTCGAAGAGGGACAGCGTGAGGAGGTCCCGCCGCCGTGCGCCCAGCGCTCTCCTTATCGTGAGCTCGCGAGCCCGGCCGTCCAGGCGGATCACGAAGAGGTTGGCCAGGTTGGCCGCCGCCAGGACCAGCAGCAGCAAGGACATGCCGACGACGAGCCACACCTCGGCGCCGACGCTGCCCACCACGCGCTGGGCCAGCGGCTGCACGTAGGAGTGGAAGTGGCCGGTATCGGCCCACTTGTGTGTCAGACGATCCGGGAAGGCGTCGGGCAGCTGGCTCGTGATGCGCGCCAGATCCGCGCGTGCACCCTCGATGGAGACGCCCGGCGCGAGTCTGGCCACCCCGGGGTAGCCGAACATCATCGGCGCGAGGTTGGCGGGGTCGATGGTGAGGGGGATCCAGAGCCCGGTCTCGCGATCGGGATAGCGGAAGCCGGCCTGCGCGACGCCCACGACCTCCCTGTCCACGCCCTCGACCCGGATCTTGCGGCCCACGAGACCGGGGTCCGCGCCGTATCGCCGCGTCCACAGGTCGTGGCTCACGATCACGACCGGGGCCGCGCCCGGCTCCTCGTCGCCCTTGTTGAAGTCGCGACCCAGAGTGGGCGGCGCGCGGAGCACGTCGAAGAACCCGGCCGTGACCTGTGCCACCGGAATGCGCTCCGGATGCTCGATCCCCACGTTGTATCGGTCCGAATCGTAGTAGATGGCGAAATCGGAGAACGCCTTCTGCTCCTGACGGGTGTGGTAGAACGTCCCGATGGAGAACGGGAGGTCCGGGTAGCCGTAGCCGGGAACGGCATAGCCCACCGCGACGAGTCGATCGCTCTGGGGATACGGCAGCGGCTCCAGCAGGAGCTGGTCGGCCACGGCGAATGCGGCCGTGATGGCGCCTATGGTGAGCGACAGCGTCAAGGCGCTCGCCAGCGTGAACGATGGCGTCGCGCCGAGCCTACGCAGCGCGAGACGGACGTGGCGTGCGAGGGCGCTCACGGGAGGACCCTCCTAATGCGGCAGGAAACGGCCCTGGGGGGCGACTCCAACATTCTGGGGGAGGGGGGCCGGTCGCAAGCCGGAGGGAGGCCTGCCCTCGAGCTCGGCAGGTCTCTTCTTCTCGGCCGTCCCGACCGATACGGAGGGAGAGACCGGTCCGAGATATCGGTCCAACCAGTCCAGCGTTTCCTTGATCAGCACGGGGCGGGGCACGTAGTGGCTCCCCTCGGCGATCACGTGGCGCTTGTCTTCCGGCGGCGTGCCGAGGAGGTCGAACATCGGGTTCTGGGAGCTCTCCACGTTGAAGTAGAAGTCATAGCGGCCACTCAGCATCAGCACCGGTATCTTGACGTGCGGCAGGAAGTAGACGGGCTCGACTTCCGGATAGCCCATCTGCGCACGCAGCCCCGCGACGTTCAGCACCGCGACCTTGAGGCGGGGCTCCACGCAGAGCATGATCGGGGCCAGGCGCCCGCCCCAACTGAGGCCGTAGTAGGCCAGCTTCGTGCTATCCAGGTCGGGACGTGAAACGACGTAGTCCACCGATCGCTCGAGGTCCTTCGCCCACTCCACGACGTGATCCCTGTACGAGTTCGTGGGCTCCGGCATCGAGCTGCGGAGGCCGTCTCCCCGTTCGTAGGTGCTCTTGTACACCGGATAGACCAGCGCGCGACCGCTCTCAATGACGAAGTCGATGGCGGCCATGCCCAGCAGCTCGCGGCTCGATCGAACGGCGAGATTGCTGTCTCCCGGATAGTACACGACCGTCTGGTAGGGCGGCCGGGCGTTGCGGGGCAGGAACAGGTAGGCGATGACCCGCTCGTGTCCGTACGCCGCGTCGAACGTCACGCGCTGCTTCACCCAATCCCTCGCTGAGCTGTCGGTCTCCTCGACCACCGCGTTCAGAGGCATCGCATCGTAGTCGTAGAGACGACGGTAGGCCGCGAACACCGAGTCGGAGACGGGTGGGATCTTCCTGAAATCTCGTTGGGGCAGCGGGAACGCACCTTCGGTGGCCGCGACGGTGCTGTCCGGCGTCAGGTACCGGGCCAGCCGGAATCCGTTCATCGGTGAACGGTCGAAGGGCGAGGCGACGGTGGCGCTATTGAAGTGATAGGCCGGGTCGTCCCAACCGCCACCGAGGATGTAGCGCTCGTGCCCCTCGGCCTCGTTGAAGGCCCATTCGCGTACGTTGCCCGCCGCATCGAACACTCCGGACCCGCCCATGGCGTCGGATGCCCCGACCGGCATCGGCCCGGTGTGCCGGCCGTCGACGTTGCTGAGCGGTACGATCCCGGCGCTGTAGTTGATGCGGGCCGCCCGTGTCCAGTGGAAGATGGTCGGCAGGACTCCGCCGGCGAACTGCGCGTACGCCGCTGCTTCGTACCAGCTCACGCCGGTGACGGGGTAGTTGTCCTGGCCGGCCGGGTAGTTGCCCACCTGCCAGGTAGCGGGGCCCGGTCGGCCGGTCTGATCGTGGAAGCGCGACATCGCCTCGTCCCAGGTCTCCTGGGAGTCGTCGGTGACGAACGGGAACTTCCAGAACTCGCGGCGCTCGTAACCTCCGGCGTCCACGAATCGCTTGAACTCCTCGTTGGTCACCTCGAACCGACCGATGAGAAAGTCCGGCACGTCGCGACTCAGGTTGTCGAGCCCCCACAGCAGCAGCGTGTGGGGTCCACCCGCCACGCGTACCATCCCTGGCGGAAGGGTGCCCGCGGAGTCCATCTCGTAGCGCCAACCGGCGGCAGTGGGGGCGACGAGGTCCCTCACGGTGTCGAATCCCGCTTTGACGAGCATCAAGCGCGAGTACGACGGCGATCTCGGAAGGACGAGGCTGTCGATGGGCGTGACACCCTCGTAGGCCCAGGCCGTGTCCGCCCCTGTGTTGTCACGCCGGTACACACGCGCGCCCGGCGGATCCGACTCGACCTTCGTGGCAGTGGAGAGGGCCGCCCAGAGCGACGCCAGGAGGGAGTCGCCCTGCAGCAGCCCCCCGGTCTGAAGCGCCAGGTCGTAGGCTCGGCCCCAATCGGCTTCCTCGACGGACCGCTGGATCTGCGGTAGGACAACGGTCCGCGCCCAGCGAACCCGTCGCTGGTGTCGGACCGCCAGGACCGCGACGGTGATCAGGGCGAGGGCGGCGAGGCCCAGCATGGCGCGGCGGGGCGAGACGGCCCGCCGGAGCGAATGGACTCGGCGGGCCAACGCCGCCCGGACGAACCCGGCGTCCGTTCCGCCACGCGGCGTGGCGTAGGGGTCGAGCTCGGCCAGGAGCTCGTCGGCCGTCCGCCACCGACCGGCGGGCTGTTTCGCGAGGCACTTCATCACCACCGCGGCCAGCCCGGGGGGCACGTCGGGTCGGCGGCGCTCCAACGGCTCGGGGGAGGCCGTCACGTGCGCGGCGATCATCTCCATGACCGATGCCCCCGCGAAGGGCGGGTGCCCCGTCAGCATCTCGTACGCCACCACCCCGACCGCGTAGATGTCGACCCGGTGGTCCTGCGCGGAATCGGCCACCGCCTGCTCGGGCGCCATGTAGGCGGGGGTGCCCAGGGCGATCCCGGTCGATGTCAGGGTCTGCTGGGTGGTCGCCTTCGTGACGGCCTTCGACACGCCGAAATCGAGGACCACCGCGTGCCGCCCGGAGAGCATGATGTTGCCCGGCTTGATGTCCCGATGCACCACGCCGTGGGCGTGGGCGTGGCTCAGCGCGTCCACCACTTCCCGGAGGATCGATGACGCCTCGGCGACGGGGAGCGCGCCCTCGCGCGCGAGCCTCTCTCGCAACGCCTCGCCTTCCACGTAGGGCATCACGTAGAAGCAGAGGCCGCCGACCTCACCGGAGTCGAGAAGCGGTACGATGTTGGGGTGTTGGAGGCGCGCCGCCACCTCGACCTCGCGCAGGAAGCGGGCGGCTCCGAGCGTCTCGCCCACCTCGGGCGGCAGAACCTTGATCGCCACCTTGCGGTGATGACGCAGATCCTCGGCCAGATAGACGTTCGCCATCCCGCCGCCGCCGAACTCGCGCTCGATGGCGTACCTTCCGGCCAGGGCAGCCTGCAGGCGATCGGCCGTGCTGTCCATAGGCGCAATATGAAGACGTGACCGGGCCGCTGCCAGTCGCCGAGCCTACGCGGCGCGAGACGGACATGGGGTGCGAGAGCGCTGGCCGGAGGACCCTCACGTGGCAAGCCTCGTCACGCGTGAACATATTGGCCGCGCAATGCCCCGCCGGCGGCGCCACGGACGATGGGCGCCAAGCGCCAGCGTACCTGATGGCTCTCCATGTTAGGGCATCCGTGAGAAGGGTCTCCCGGGAGGACATCTGGAATGGACTTCGGCCGCTTCACCCATGAGCCGCGTCGAGAAGGCCCGTACTGGACGTGGCTCATCCTGGCGTTCGGAACGGCGGTCGCCCTGGGCACCCTCCTCGCCCCGCACTTCTCCTACAACCGTTGGGACAACTTCGAGTACTTCACCCCCACCATCCTCGACGCACACATCCGTTGGCTTCATGGCCATATCCCGCTCTGGACCTCCCGACAGGATCTGGGTGAACCCCTCCTCGCCAATGCCCAGTCGGGCGTGTTCTATCCCGTCTATACCGTGGCCGTCGCCATCGTGGAGGCGCTGAGCCGGCCTGGCTGGCTCATGGGTGTGATCGCCGCCATTCACTTTGCGTTGGGCCTGCTGGGGTGGTTCCTCCTGTTCAAGCGCCTCGGTGTGCGGCCCTGGCTGGCCGGCGCAGCGGCCCTCTCGGTGGAGGGAGGGGGGTTCGTCGCCGTGATGGTTCCGGTCTGGACATACATGGGGGGCACCTTCTGCTGGATGCCGTGGGTCCTGTACGGGACCGTCTGCGCGCTGCGCGCCCCGGGCGACCTTGGCGCCCTCTGGGTTCCGGTGGGCCTGGCCCTCCTGGCTGCCGTCGGCCATCCGCAGATGCTCGCGTATGCGTGGGTGTGGGTTCTGGTCATGGGCGGGCTCTTCGGCTGGGCCGAGCGCCCCCGGGCCCGAGCGTGGCGACGGTGGGCGGGACTCCTGGCCGCGGGAGCCCTGCTGAGCGCTCCGACCCTCGTCCCGGCCTTCCTGGAGAGCCGGGTCTCCATGCGGGCGACCGCCCTTCCATACGCGAAGTACATCGCCCGGGGCGTCGCTCCCCTGGATCTGGTGAGCCTCATCGCGCCGGTTCTGCGTTCGGTACACGGCTATCTGGGGACCATTGGCACGTTGTCCTTCTACCAGGGGTCGTGGGTGGTCCTGGCGCTGGGCGCCGGGGGCATCGCGGTGGCGGTCCGCCTCAAGGCCCCGGGCATCGCGCCGATTCGCTGGAGGAGAGGCGAGGCTTCCCCCGCTCTCTTGTTTCTGTGCGCGTTGGTGGGAGCCGTGCCGTTCGTGCTTCTGGCTCTCGGCCGCTGGGGTGGGCTGGCGCGGCTCTTCTATGGCATACCCTTGTGGTCGTCCTTCCGCTGGCCGTTCAGATTCCTCCTTTTCGCGGGCGCGAGCATCTCGCTGGCCGCCGGCCTGGGCGCGGAGGCCTGGCTGCGCCGGCTCTCCGATGGGGATTCGAGCTCCACTCTTCGTCTCGGCCTGACGCTGTGGGCCGTCCTCGTGCTCGCGGCAGCGGATCTCGTTGGATGGATCGGGCGCCACCCCGTGTACTCGCTGGCGTTCGCCGTGCTCTTCGTCCTTTCGTTGGTCGCCCTCCTTGCGGCTGACCGAGCGTGGGGTGCCGCCCTGCTCGTGGCCTGTGCGTGGAGTGGTGTCGCCCTCGTTCAGGGCTTCGCGCAGCTCTCCGACCTGAAGCGCTACGACGAGCCTCTCGGCGCGTTTGGTCCGTCAGTGCTCGGCATGGACCCGTCCGACCGTATCCTCCCGGTGTCGTCGAGCCTGCGCCCGGCCGGCATGCAGCGGATGGCTCTGTACCAGTCGGCCTCCCTCAATGGCTACGACGCGGTGACCGGCACCACGACGCCGCTGGCCCCTGACTGGTTCCTCGCCGTGCTGCCCTCGAACACCACCGGCATCCTCCCGAAGGCTTCCTACGAGCAGCTATTGGGGAGTCGCTTTCTCAAGGCGCTGGACGTTCGGTACGCCATCGTCCGAGACACCGACCGGGAAGCCGTGGGGTGGCTCGAACGGGGTGGCTTCCATCCGATCCGGCACCTGACCGAGTCGAGCGTCTGGGAGCAGGACGGTGTTCTCAGGCGCGTGTACTTTGCCCGGGAAGCAAGGCCGTACTCGCCGGCTGGAGTGAAGGAGGGCCTGATGGAAGACAGGGCCCCGGTGCGCACGGCATACCTGGAGGGGATCCCGGGCAGAGAGACGCTCCCCGCGGCTCGGGTTCTATCCATCCAACGGCAACCGAACGGAGTCCGGGTGGGGATCGAGGCGCCGGAGGGCGGGCTCGTGGTGTTCTCTTCGACGTACTATCCGCAGTGGCGGGCCTTCGCCGATGGAAGGCGGGTCGCTGTCCTCCGGGTGAACGGGCTGGTCACGGGCGCGAGGATCCCGCCAGGCACGAAGACGGTGGAGTTCCGGTTCACCTTTGCCGGCCTCGGGCTTTCCCTTCTGCTGTTCGCCGGCGGGCTCCTGGTGGCGGGGCTGTGGTTCGTGAGGCGGAGACGCTCCCCGGGCGAGATCGCGTGATCCCTCGAGCGGGGCTCCGGTGGCACCTGCGCGCGGCGTCCTGCAGGAGGCCCATGGCGGAACAACGAGATCCATCCGGGTCGACCCACCTTGTCTCCGGCGCGCGTCTTCGGTCTGTTTCACGCGCGTGCCGTCAGCACCTCTCCGAGCACGCTCCCACCGACAACCGCCGACTACCTTGGACTTCCCACTCTCCGACCTGGACCGCGACCTCGCCCCTCCCGAGGCCGAGCGATTCCTCGCCCTCGCCACCTCCTATCTCAGCGATGCCCGGGAGGGTGAAGGAGCGGTGTCGACATCGCTCTCCCGCGATGAGCTCTACGCCCTCTTCGACGAGCCCCTGCCCACCGACGGCGTGCCCCTGGACGAGCTCGCGCGCCGCATCGCCTCGGACGTCGTCCCCAACAGCATCCATCTGGCGCACCCCATGTACATGGGCCACCAGATGTCTCCGCCGCTCCCGGCGGCCATCTGGATGGAGCCGCTCATCGGGGCGCTGAACCAGTCCACGGCAGTGGCCGAAATGTCCCCGGCGGCCACGGCCATCGAGACGCGCGTCATCCGGTGGATGTGCGAGCGGGTGGGCTTCGGGAAAGGCGCGGGTGGGACCCTCACCACCGGTGGCACCGAGGCCACCTTCACCGCGCTGCTGGCCGCGCGCAACGCGCTGATCCCGGACGTCTGGGAGAACGGCGTGGGCGCCGATCCCCCGGCCATCGTCTGCGGGGAGCACGCCCACTACGCGGTGACACGGGCGGCCGGTGAGCTGGGGATCGGCATGCGCAGGGCCGTCGCCGTGCCGTCCCGGGACTACCGCATGGACCCCGCGGCCCTGGCCGCGACCCTGGATCGCCTGGACGCGGAGGGCACTCCCGTCATGGCGGTGGTGGCCACCGCCGGCTCCACGGCCACGGGCTCCTTCGACGACCTCGAGGCCATCGGCCGCCTGTGCACGGAGCGCGGGCTGTGGCTCCACGTGGACGGCGCCCACGGGGCCTCCGCCATCTTCTCGGAGACGCACCGCGCCCGCCTGAAGGGCATCGCGCACGCCCGCACCATCGCCTGGGATCCCCACAAAATGAGGCTCGTCCCCCTGGGCACGGGCATGGTCCTGGCCCGGGACGAGCGCGACCTGGAGCACGCCTTCGCCCAGAGCGCCCCCTACCTCTTCCACGAGCGCGGGGTCGAGCGACGTTGGGACCAGGGAACCCGGAGCTTCATGTG
>JAJDNC010000111.1 GCA_022340865.1 Gemmatimonadota bacterium | reverse complement strand
TCCTGAGGCCCTTCACGCCCGAGGATGCGGCTGCCGCCGCTCCGTTGCTGCGAGACCCGGATGTGATCCACTTCATGGGAGCGACACCGCTCTCGGAAGACGACGTGGCCGAGACGATTCGCGGCCACCGGGTGCGGTATTACGAGCGACTGGGCATGGGTGCGCTCGCGGGCGTGTTGAAGGGTACGGATCATCTCGTGGGGCGATATGCCTTGACGCTGGCGGAGATCGAGGGAGCCGAGGAGCTCGAGGTATCCTACCTTACCTCCGTCGCGTATCGCCGTCATGGCTATGCCAGGGAAGCGGTGCGAGGCATCCTGGCAGCGGCGTGGGGTGAGGGTAGATCTCGGATTGTGGCAGTCATCCGTCCGGACAACACCGCGTCCCTGCGTTTGGCCGAGGGCATTGGACTGCGGTTCGAGAAGTACGTACAGCGCGACGGTATCGAAATGGAGCTGTATGTCGCTGCTCCGGGAGGGCAGGCAGGCTAGCCAGGCGCCGAAGCCGAAGTGGCCAGCTCCGGTGGCGCCGGGTCACCCGGCTTGCACCTCGCCACCCATGGAGAGCAACTTGGTCGCGCAGCGGCATTCCGAGTCTGTTGCGCGGATCCACACGCAACCCAGCCACCGTTGATGAAGAAGCGAATCCTCACCCGCCTGAACGGGCTGGAGAAGTCCGAGGTCATGCGAGTCGGCCTGGCGGTCGAGTCGGGGAGTCGTGCGTGGGGCTTTGCGTCCATGGACTCCGACTATGACGTTCGCTTTCTCTACGTCCGTCCACCGGAATGGTATTCGTCGATCAACGTCGAGCGGCGGCGCGATGTCATCGAGCTTCCGATCGTCGACTCCCTCGATATCAACGGCTGGGACCTGCGCAAGGCGCTGCAGCTCTTCCGCAAGTCGAATCCCCCGCTCCTGGAATGGCTCCACTCACCAATCGTGTATCGGGATCGCTTTGGTCTGGCCGCAGCCATGCGCTCCCTACTGCCGTTGTACTTCTCGGCCAAGGCGTGCAGCTATCACTACCTGAGCATGGCCCAAAACAACTACCGGGGCTATTTGCGCGGTGACCAGGTGTGGACCAAGAAGTACTTCTACCTTCTGCGACCACTGCTGGCGATCCGTTGGATCGAGCTGGGCCTCGGGATTCCTCCGACGGAGTTCCCGAGCATGGTGGAAGCGACCATCGACTCCCCGGAGCTCGAGCGAGAGGTGATGGCCCTGTTGGAGGCCAAGCGGTCCGGTCGCGAGCTCGACCTTGGACCTCGTGTCGAGCCGATTCACTCGTTCATCGAGGCTGAGCTCAAGCGCCATCAGTCGTCGAGTGACTTCGGCAAGGCGCGGGCTACGAAGCCGGTGGGGAAGCTGGACGCTTTGCTTCGCTCGACCCTCGAGGCCGCATGGGGATCGGCCTGACAGGGGTTTGAACGCGACGGGGCACGCGGCGGGTCGATCGCTTGTCCGGCTTGCATCTCCCAACCGCAGGTTGGCATGTTTCTCCCGCAGGCTATACCCAAGGTTGCTGGAGAGCACGCTCTGGGCCGTTGTCTTCAGGCGAGGCGTAGGGGAGGTCCTGGAATGACTCTGCCGACAGTAGAGGACGAGCTAGGGTCGGCGCCACCGTCGCTCGACGAGCGGACCGCCAGGCGCATCAAGATCGGTGCGCGATTCGGAGTGTGGGGATTCATCGCCGCTCTGGCCGTTCCCGCCCTGGGCGCAGCAGGCATGCCGTTGTCCTCTGTGCTCGGCGGAGTGGTGATGCTGGGTGGAATCATCGCGAGCGGACTCGGGATCATTACGGCGGCAGCGAACGTCTGGCGGGCACTGCCGTCCGGGTGGAGCCTCCTGAAGGTCGCGAGCGTCACGGCAATCCCAGTCGGGCTCAGCATGGCGTTCTTCGGGCTCAGCGCGGTGCTGCCGTTTCCGAGGTGGTCGCGAGTGCTCGTAAGGTTCAGCGCATTGGGTGCCGCCTTCGGCCTCGTGGTCCTGGTGCTGCTCGTTGCGGCGTTCGTCGTGTCCTTCCTGAGGACTCCCGGCGAAGAAGACTGATCGCGGCACGGGGCGTCTTGGCCGAAGGAGTGACGCTGACGTCAGCGCCGGATGCCAGACGTCGCCGCCCGCCCGTCGACGCGAACCACTTGACGCCGGAGGTCTCGAGCAGCTTCCTGGCCGAGTGGGAGGCTCGGTGCCAGGACCCCGGAAGCGTCTTCTTCTCCTCACCGGTGATGGAAGCGGTCGGACGGCGGCCACGAGCCGAATGGAGGACGATCGTCAGGGAGATCCTGCTAGATCCGCGCGGAAGCGGGTGGAGGTTGAAATGGCTGGCGCACGAGCTCGACTCGATGTCGAGCAGATCATCGAGTATCTGCCGCACCGATACCCCTTCCTCCTGGTGGATCGCATCGTCGCCTTTGAGCCACATGAGCGGATCGTCGGTCTCAAGAACGTGACCATCGGCGAGCCCTTCTTTCAGGGGCACTTTCCCGGTCACCCCACGATGCCGGGTGTGCTCATACTCGAGTGCATGACCCAGATCGGAGGTCTGCTGCTTCTCGAGGAGAAGGAGGAGGGTGCGCCGCCGCCGATCGTCTACCTCGTCGGGATCGATTCGGCCCGATGGAGGAAGCCTGTGGTCCCGGGCGATCAGCTCGTCGTCGAGGCGAAGCTGCTGAAGGCCAGAAGGGACATCTTCCGGCTAGCCGCACAAGCCACCGTGGATGGGGAGGCGGTCGCCGAGGCCGAGATAATGTGTCACGTGGCCCCCGGCGAGCGGGGGGGATCTGCATAGGACTGGTCGCGCAGCAGAATTCCAGGTAGCCACCGCCAGATGGAGGAACGAGCGCTCTGTTTGAGAAACCCGCCAGCGACCGCGAGTTGAACGACGATATCGTGCGGCTCGTGATGGAGCGTCAGTTTCCGAGCCTGGAGTTGCACGCGGTCGAGCCGCTCGGCTCGGGCTGGGAGTACGACGTCTACCTGATAGACGGACATCTGGCGGTCCGGTTTCCTCGCTACGCAGACGTTTCGCGCGATCTGGACAGGGCCGAGGCTCGTCTTCAGTTCGTCGCCGGCGAAATCGGCTCCGCGGTAACGGTCCCCAGAATCACCCTTCGTGGTGAGCCGGGTCCACACTTCCCGCATCGCTTCTTCGGGCATGAGTGGATCCCCGGCATCCCGGCGGCCGAGCTCGTCGGCCACCTACCGGAGCGTCTGGCCTCCGACCTCGGCGTCGCCCTGACATATATCCACGGGATCTCGCCGGAGAGAGCTTCCCTGGTGAAGGCTGGTGCCCAGAAGTGGTCTTGCCGTTCCTCCTTCGACGGCCTCGTCGAAGTGCTGGAAGAGGTCCCGGAAGTGTCGAGGCTGGTTCCCGAAGGCATTGCCTGGGTCGGCGGGGTGACCGCACTGCCTGCGGAGTATGCCGGACCGGCTCGGTTCATCCACGACGACTTTCAGCCGGAGCACATCATCGTCGATGGGGATTCGGGAGGCTTGAGCGGGGTCATCGACTGGGGTGGATCGCTGGGGGATCCTGCTCAGGATTTCTCCTTCATCGCGGCCTGGGCCGGCTGGGAGTTCACGACCTCGGTTATCTCTGCCTACCACGGCGTGGTGGATGGCGACTTCCTGGACCGCCTCCTCTTCCTTGGTCGTGTGCGCGCGCTTGGTTGGCTGGCGTACGGGATCCACGTCGGCCTGGACACGAGCGAGCAGGCGGAGGTCGTGCGCGACCTGCTGTCGAGAAATGGCTCTTCTTGAGCCGCGGTCGTAGAGTATGGCCCTGGGCGGCGGTTGAGAACGTCGATGGTCCACAGAGTGCATGACCGGTCGCGTCACGTTCGCGATGCCTCCGCCACCGGGGCTGGACCCGCGCGATGAACGTCACGCTGGAGTTCGCGACGCCGATCGTCGGTGTCGGAGTGGTCTTCCAGGCGCTGGGCGAGACCGGGGTCGAGCTCCCTTCGGCAGAACGGCGGCTCGCCATGGCTCGGTATCCAGGGAACCTGATCTGTGACCCGTCTTGGCCACGCTGACCGAGCAAGGACCAAAGGCATGCCTGCCTCCACCAACGACTCACGAGACAAACAGTGGTACCACGGCACACGGGCCACGCTGAAGCCGGGAGACCTGGTCGAGCCCAGCGAGCCTTCGGACGTCCGTGAGAGGGACGGGCTGACAGCCTATGTCCACCTCACCCCCGATCTGGATGCGGCAATCTGGGACGCGGAGCTCGCCAGCGGCGAAGGTCCCGGCAGAGTCTACGTCGTGGAACCGAGCGGCGAGGTCGAAGACGCCTCGAACTCCACGGACCGGGATCTGCCGGGCCACCCGTCGATGCTGTGGCGTTCCCCCTCCCCACTGCGGGTGACGGGGGAGGTAACGGATTGGCCCCTCTACCACGGCACCAGGGCCGACCTGAAGCCGGGAGACCTCATCGAGCCGGGGCGCAAGCCCAACTTCGGCACCCGGACGAGGATGACGAACTACGTCTACCTGACGGCCACGTTGGACGCGGCCACGTGGGGAGCGGAGCTGGCCGCCGGCGAAGGTCCCGGCAGGATCTACACCGTCGAACCGACCGGCCCAGTCGAAAACGACCCCAACCTGACGGACAAGAAGTTCCGGGGGAATCCGACAAGGTCGTTTCGCTCCCGCGAGCCCCTGCGGGTTACGGGCGAGCTCCTGGATTGGCGGGGGCACCCACCCGAAGTCCTCAAGGCCATGAAGGACGGCATCGAGCGCCTCGAGCGCCTCGGTGTGGAGCCCATCGACGACTGAGAGCACATAGCCTCTCGGGTGGGATCAGCGGGGGGAGCCGAGAGGCTCGTCGGGTTCCGGCTGGTGTTCTCGAAGGTGGAGATCACTGGCCGACCAGGCTTTGATGCGGTTGCGATAGGCTGCATGGTGCGAGCCATTCGGCTTGCACTTCGCGCCCCTGGGTCGGCATCATGGTTCCGCAACGACTACCCGAGTCGTTGGCAGGCGCCCCCTGGCCGGAGGGGATCGTGGCGTTGGTGCAGGTCAGAGTCGGCAGCTTGGGCAAGGACCGGAACAAGGATATACCGGTGGTGCTGCTCACCGAAATGGAGGGTGAGCGGACCCTGCCCATCTGGATCGGCCCCGCCGAGGCGAGCGCCATCGCCGTCAAGCTGGGGGAAATGGATTTTGCGCGCCCCCTCACGCATGACCTCCTCGCGTCAGCCATCCGGGAGTGCGGAGGCAAGGTCGAGCGGGCGGTGGTCACTCGCGTCGCGGAGCACACCTACTTCGCCGAATTGCACGTCGATGCACCGAGCGGGCGCATCGTCCTCGATTCCAGGCCCTCGGATGCCATCGCGGTTGCCCTTCGCTCGGAATCCGGCATCTTCGTCGAAGAGGCTGTTTTCGAAGCGGTTGCGGCCGTCATGCCGAAGCCCGGTGACCCCGAGGCCCCGGAGGTACCCGACGACCCTGCGGAGCCACCGAAGTAGACGACGCCCAGGCACGCGAGGACGTCGGCCAGCGCTCCCGCCCCGGGGGCGATTCCCGATCCGATGGTATCCGGACACGAGCCATGAACATCTGGATTCGCATCCTCATCACGCTCACGCGGTCACTCTTCCAGCCCAGGATCGAGCCAACCGCGGTTCTGCGAACCGAGATGATCGTTGGACCCACGGAGGCCGACATGAAGTACGTGGGGAACGCTCGGTATCTCCTGTTCATGGAGGTCGGCCGGCTGGAGTTGATGCTGAGGACGCGTGTCTTTCGGCAAGCGCGGCGGCGGAAGTGGACCCCGCTGGTCGCCGCGCAAACGATACGGTACCAGAGCCCTCTCCGACGGTTTCAGCGCTTCACCCTGACGACCCACCTGGCCGCCTGGGACGACAAGTGGTTCTACATCCAGCACAAGATCGAGCGCAAAGGACGATTGATGGCCTTCGGCCTGGTCAGGGGCTGCTTCAGAGGAAAGGACGGCGTGGTTCCACCGTCCGTTGCCTTCGGCGCTCTGGGTATGGACGGCACCCAGTCCCCGGTGCCCGGCTACGTGGGTCCGTGGGCGGCTGCAGAATCGGATCTCCTCGACGCGGTCGAGGGCCTATGACCCCGAGCGCTGCGCTCGCCAACGAGCATTTGCTGCTGCCAGGAGGCCATGGAGTAAGGTGATGCTGCGAGCCGGGGTCACGTTCGTTCTAGGCGTGCTGATCGGAACCGCCGCACTCGGCGCGCAGGACCGCGACCGGGACCGGGCGCCCTGCTCGAACGATCCGCAAGCCGTGGCGGTGCTGCGCGGTCGGCTCCTGACCGACGACTCCACCCTGTTCCTGCGGAGGGGCGTATACCTGTCCCCGGAAGCCCACGGACCGCGATGCCGGGCCCACGTGGATTCCACTGGAGCTTTCGAGTTCCGTGGTTTGCTGCCGGGGACATACACGCTCACGATGGGGTCGGCGGGCATCGAGCCCATCGCGCCCATACCGGTCAGGATCAGTGGAGAGAGGACGTCCGTTGTGACGATCCTGATCCGCGCAGCGGATGATCTCGCCGCGTGCATGAGCAGCTCCAGGTGTGCGGCAGTGCTCGTCCGTCCAACACCCATCGAGCTCGGTGGCGACGACGACGTGGCCCTGAAGGCGTTGGGGTTCCGACTCGCTCTCGCGCTGAGCCTTCGGTCATGGGCTCCGGGAGAAACACCTGTGGTCTGCGTGCCGCAGCCGATGGTGGAGGTACTGGGTACGGTCTACCAGGATGTCGTCTCGGACCGTGAGTGCGCCCGCCCGGTAAGCGAAGCCGATCCATTGGCGCTTCGCAGCCACCTCAAGCATACGCCGACGGGACGGGACGCCATCGAGCTTCGGGTGACCTACATTCGGAGAGGCGAAGCGGGGGACGCCAGCCTCGGTGTCGCCTACCATGTGGCGAGCCTGTGGGGAGCGGGCTTCGAGTGCACGGTGCGCAAACGTGCCGGCGAGTGGATTCCGCGGCGGTGCGTGCTGACGGTCGTCTCGTAGCAGGTCCGCGTGGGGCCGACCGCAGGTTCGGCTCCGGGTTCTCCGGAAGCCGCATCAGTGTAGGCGCAGCCGCGCCCGACCTAACAGGGTGCTGAAGAAGGGAAGCACCCCGAGAACGAGTGCATGAATCCCGAGGGAGACGAGAAGCGAGATGGGCAGGGCGCGGCGGTAGTCGGTAGGGCGGCGCGCACGGAGGGATCGGAGGGGTGACACGGACGAGTGCTGCAACAGATCAGGCTCCGCGGGGGCGACGACGCTGCGATGTCGATCATGGATAAGATGCGCATCCGGATCGGGACCGTTGCCTGACGGCCCGGTATTCGAGGCTCCCGAGATGATGGGCTCGACGTTCGCCGCGGGTGCGAGCGCCGCGTCCTCTCGCCCAGCGATCCGCGCCGCCTACCCACCTTCCCCGTACATCTGCGCGGGACCCAGCTCAGCGGGGAACCGTGACCGGAGCGCGTCGCGAGTCTCGTAGCAGAGATGGCAGGGGTCCGCGTACCCGTCCGTCGTGGGGATCCCGTACCTCCGGGCCAGCTCCACCGGGCCGCCGGCAAGGAGCGGGCCAGTGATGGGATGGGCGTCCGGCTCCCACGCCTCGCAGATCTCCCGGAGCGGCGCCCCGAACAGGTTCCCCATCACGATCCCCTGGCAGACGTGCAGGTTGCCGAAGGGATCCAGATGGACCCGCCCCGGCTCGCGGAGGTCCTCGTACGGGCACTCCGTCATCCCGGATGCGTGACGCTTCCGCGCCGCCGGGGCGAGCTTCACCGCCGCCCGGCCGCGATACATCACCCCCGACTCGCCCTCGGGAATCTGACCGACTGCGCGCTCAGCCGTCTCCTCCCCTGCGATCTCGATGGCCCCGAAGGGGATGCCGAGCTTCCGGGCAGCACCCTCCGCGCAGCGCACGCGATGCACCTGATCGTCATTCCCGTGGAAGCGGTCGCAGCTCACCGAGAGGTCGTCCACCAGTCCCGCGAAGTCGCGCAGCCACTCCTCCGCGTCCTCGGGGGTGCTCGCCCAGTAGGCGTTGGAAACGATCCCCACCTTGAAGCCCATCTCCGCTGCGCGCCGCACGCCGAACCGGAGCAAAGCGTGGTAGAGGAAGGGCTCCCCGCCCTCGAAGTAGATCCACTCCACGGTTGCGGCGTCGCGGGCCTGGTGGAGGATGTCGTCGAGCTGCGGCAGGGTCAGAGCCGGCGTACGGAACGGACCCGACCACACGAAGCAGTGGTCGCACTCGAAGTTGCACTCGTAGGTGAGCAGGATATGAAGGCCGGTGAGCTTCATGGCCGTCCTCCTCTTGCGCGGGCCACCCGAAATCTCGTCGGGGCGTGGGCCCGGCGTCAAACGGTGGTGCGCAGTCACATTCCGGAGCCGTCGGGAAGCCGCCCACCCTTCGAGGTGGGTCGACTCGTCCCCAGTGAAAAGGTCCGAGCGGGTGACACCTTTCGGCCTCCTGTTCGTACCCAAGGGTGCCGTGGCATGGTTGCGCGTCCTCTTCAGGACAGCGGGTTCGACTCCCGCCGCGAAAGGGGTCCTGAGGTCCACGTCGAGGTTCGAGTCCTCGCACGGCAATTCTTCCGGTCAGCCTCGCTTGCGCCCCCCGGCCCGGACAGGCATTGTGGTACGCAGCGCACACGCAAGGATGTTGAAGTGCGTTGACATCCCTCCAGGCAGGCGCTCGCACGCGCCTCGGGGAGGATCGAAGCATGCGCGAAGAAGAGGAGATCAGGCGGCGGCTGGAGGCGAAATCAGACGAGCATCTCCTCGACATCGTAGAGGGTCGGGATCTCGGCTACCGCGACGTGGCGGTCCGGATCGCCGGCGAGACGCTCCGGCGGCGCGGCGTTCCCTTCGATGACGTCCCGCTGGCCGATCTCCAGCAGGAGATGACCCAGCGTGAGGAGGAGTCGCGCACGCTCCGGCGGATCCGTGAGGACCGCTCGGCGGGGAGAGACATCCTATTGCTCGGCATCGGCGCATTCGTCCTGCCTCTGTTCGGCCTGCAATTCAGCATCCTCAGTCCACTCGGATCAGCAACGGTCCTCGTGGCCGCGGGCCTGATCGCATTGGGAGCTACGCTTCTTCACAGCGCCGACCGAGCCGAGAGAGCGGCCTCCGAGCCTCAGGGCACGGAAGAGCCCCGAGCGGTGAGACCGAACCGCGAAGGAAGCCCGCGGGCCTGGTTGGCCACGGCCCGCAAGGTGCTCATGGTCACGGCGGGGATCTACCTGCTGATCGCACTCTTCGCGTTGCTCATGAGGGGTGCCTGGCGTTAGTGGGGCCGCCCCGGCCCCTCAGTGCGTCAGCGCGTAGATGATGTAGTCCACACC
>JAJDNC010000081.1 GCA_022340865.1 Gemmatimonadota bacterium | reverse complement strand
TTCTGCATTTCTGGGGGATTCGAACCTGTGACCGAACCCCGTCCTGTTCCAAAACCCAGCCGAGGTAAACGGGGAGCGAGAAACGTAGCGAGGTGACGCCACGAGTTGAGCTCCGGGTATCGCACTTGTGTATGCGGTCGTGTCGCACTATTGTATGCCGGTTCGTAGCAGTCACGTATGCGCAGGAGGGGTCGGTTGGCTGACCGCGAACAAGCTCTCCAGTGGCTCGACCGGCACACGAGCGCGGGGGCACCGCCTGTCTTCCTGTCAGATGAGGTCCCCCACGATGTCCTCCGGATGCTCCGGAGGCTCGACCTCGTCATCCGTGTCCCGGGTGGCGTCCTGGTTGTGCGCTCGCCTGGCGACGAACCCACGCGTGTTCTCCAGGCACTGGTGTGGCCCATCATCCAAGCGCTCACGCGCATCTATGACCCTGCCGTGGTGGAACGGGATTCTGCGGTCCGGCTCTACCTGGGCAGGACGGATCCCGGTCCCGAGATCCGGATCCGCCAGACGGGCCGGACGCGCTGGCGCGAGGAGATCGCCCCGGGCATCGTGGTCCGGGTTGAGCGAGGAGATGTGAAGGGCGCCCGCGCAGTAAGTGTCGGCGAAGCCCGCATCCCGGTCGATGTGCCGGAGAACGTCCTCCTCACGCTCCCGCTGGGCTTCGTGCGGGGAGCATTGGACGACGTGGCGCTCTGGATGAAGTCCCTCGTGCTGTCGCGTCCGGCACTCACGCAGGCCTATCGCCGTCAACCGAGGCCCGTTGTCCTCAAGAGGATGGAGCACATCGCGCGGGATGTAGGGAACGAGCCGCTTGCAGACCTGCTTGGTCAGGTAGTGGACGAGGAACAGAACGTGCGTATCGGCCGGGATCGGACCGGAATCGGCCGCGAACTCGTCCTGTCCCCTCTCGTTACTGGCGCCGCTACAACACACGAGCCGTGGCTGGATCGCCTGCGGGTGGCGATCCGCGCGTCCCGCGACGAAGCAGGAGCGATCCTCTCCGAGCTTGAACTGCCGAGGCCCAGGGCTGACCTTGCGCTCCTCCTGGCCGGCGCCCGTTCCGCGAGGGCGTACGACGCCTACCACTCCTCGTCCATCGAGGGATACCGACTTCGTCCCGAGGAGGTCTCGGCGCTCCTTGGGGGGGCATCTCCCGGCGGGCCGGAGATCGAGGACGCTCGTTCCAGGCTGGCTGTCGTCGGGTACGGTGTCGCCTTCGACCGGCTGCTGGATCGGGTAGAGAAGGAGCAGGGGCGGGTAGAACTCACGCCTAGCCTTGCCCTGGATCTGTATGTGGACCTCTTTAGACCGTCCGTCGAGGCCGGGATCGTCGCGGCAGATGACCTGAGGGGGTGGCGGCAGAATCCGGTCTTCATCCGCAACACGCTGTTCGTGCCGCCCCGACCGGAGAAGGTTCCCCGCCTGATCGACCTGCTGTTCGCCGAACTCGCCGACATCGATCACTCTCGTGGCCTTCTGCGTGCTGTGCTCGTCCATCTCTGGTTTGTCTGGGTGCACCCATTCCCAGACGGGAACGGCCGGGTCGCCCGCTTTCTGATGAACGCGGCTCTGCTTGGCGGCGGGCTTCCCTGGCTCACGATCCGGGTGGAACAGCGGGACGACTACTTCGAGGCTCTCCGGCGCGCACAGCTCGAGGAGGACTACGCGCCGTTCACCCGTTTCGTCGCCCGAGGGCTTGCAGCGAACGAAGCGAGTTGATGTCGAGGTCGCGAGGCTGGCCACACTTGCCCCAAACGGCCTCCAGTAACAAAGTCGGTAACACACCGAACCGGCGCAGATCGGCGCGTATCGGTGCAGGTCGGTGCAGGGAAGAGCCCTCCGGAGCATGAGGTCACAGGTTCGAGCCGAGCGGCCGGAGTTGGTATCGAAGACCTGCCAGGTCTTCCGCGAGACGAGCGAGGATGCGCGCAGCGCACCGCAGCTCCATCCTGTCGGGCGCATAGGCCGCGTCCTTCTGGACCCGGCCTTTCTCGTTGGGTTCCCGGTGGGGTCAGTTGATCCGACCCACCATCCACTGCACGACGGGTGTGGGCTCACCCACCCCCGGGAGCGCCGTCGTATCTCGCTTACCCGTGTACGAGAGGATCAGACGGCTCTCCGGCTCCTCGCTGTAGGTGGCGAAAAGCCCATCACGGTGCGAGAACGGCTGACCGAGGACCCTCGAGACGCCTACGGTGGAGCGGCGGGCTGGATCATGCGCCCAGGCGAAGCGCCGGAGAGGGGGCAAGAGGTCGTTCAAGGACTCGCATATGACGACAGTGGCGGTGTGGGGCGTGCGATGGTACGCATCCGGCGAACCGGACGTGGAGGAGAAGCTCCTGCTGTGAACCGGAAGATCAGGCTGCGCGCCGGGCATAGCGGTGGTGCAGCCCACCGACCTGCGGGTACGCGATCACCTCGCCCTGTTCGGGCGGCTCGGCTGCACGGCCGTCAGGGGAGTCTCCATCCAATGCACGGTGGGTTCGCGAAGCGTGGTAGTACGATGCGTAGCTGCGAAGTACCCGCAGGAGGTGGCGTTCGTTGAGCACGACGACGTGGTCGAGGCACTCTCGACGGATGGAGCCGATCAGGCGCTCGCAATAGGCGTTCTGCCAGGGCGATCCCGGTGCTGTCAGCACCTCCTCGATGCCCATCGACCGCACTCGCCGCGCGACGTTGCCGGCGAAGGTACGGTCCCGGTCATGGAGCAGGAATCGAGGCTTGGAGTCGTACGGGAACGCTTGGCAGACTTGTCGCGCTGTCCAGCGCGCACTGGGTGATGTTGTGACGTTGAAGTGCAGGATCCGACGTCGGTCGTGCGCCATGATCAGCAGTACGTACAGCCCGCGGAACGTCACCGTCGGGACAACGAAGAAGTCCATGGCCACGATGTCACCCAGGTGGTTCTCCAGAAACGCGCGCCAGTTCTGTGATGGCTGCCTGGGCCGCGTCGGTCGATACCGCCGAACAGTGGAGTCGCTCACATCGATCCCGAGCTTATGGAGCTCGGCCTGGATCCGCGGCGCGCCCCACGTGGGGTTCGAGCTCCACATGTGGCAAATCAGACGTCGCACCGACGAATCAATCCGTGGCCGTCCTCCTTTGGGCCTGCTCTTCCAGCGCCAGTAGGCCCGAAATCCCCTGCGATGCCAGCCGACGACGGTGGCCGGTTGGACGAGAACGAGGGCCCGGCGCCAACCCGGCCAGACACGCCGGAGCCCTACCCACAAGAGGCGGTCGCGGTCCTTCAGGCGCACCGTCCTCTTCTGTCGCTGAAGGACCATCAGCTGCTGTCGGAGGGCCAAGTTCTCGAGCGCCAGGCTCCGCCGACTCCTCAGCCCCGATACGAGGGCCCATACCGCAATCCTGATCCAATCCCCCATCGCCACCCGCTTTCACCGAGTCGTCAAGAACCCAGCAATCTCGGGGCTGATGAGGTTTTCGCTACCCACAGCACGCCGAACCTGTTATACTGAGCAGTGCTAAGATAGCAGCGCTACATAGGAGGGGTCGCCCATGTCGCCTCGGTCATTGGGAGATTTCGAACAGTTGGTGCTTCTGGCCATCCTGCGCATCGGCGACGGTGCGTACGGGGTGCCGATCATCGAGGAGATCAGGGCCACGGCGGATCGGGAGGTGTCCCATGCCGCGGTCTACATCGCGCTCCGGCGCCTGGAGAAGAAGGGGCTCGTGAGGTCCCGGCGCGCCGACCCCACGAATCGGCGTGGGGGGCGTGCCAAGCGCTTCTTCGAGGTCGAGGCGGAGGCCCTGCCCATGCTCCGCGACCAGCGCGACGCCCTCCTCGCCATGTGGGAGGGCTTGAAGGTGGAGTTGTGAGCGAGGCCGAGGAGCGAAGCTCCCCTCGGCTGGCTCGGGCACTGCTGGCTGCCCTCCTACCCTCGGAGTCGCGTGAAGACGTGCTCGGGGACCTGGAAGAGGCGTTCGCCCACCAGGTGGAGGTCGGAGGGGAGCGCCTCGCGAGGCGGTGGTATTGGGGGCAGACCGTGCGCTTTCTCGCGCGGATGCCCGAGGACGGGATTCTGAGGTGGGGAGGCGGTCTCATGGGAAGCTTCGGGCAGGATCTCCGTTGGGCAGTCAGGGCGCTGGGTCGGAATCGGGGATTCGCCGTTGCGGCGCTCGCCACGCTGGCGCTGGGGATCGGCGCCAACACGGCCATCTTCTCTGTGGTGCACGGGGTCCTGCTCCGTCCCCTCGCCTATGACCGGCCGGAGCAGCTGGTCTGGCTCGGCGAGAAATCGAGAGGAGGCGACACGTGGACCGTGTGCTGGGCCAACTTTCGGGACTGGCGACAGGAGAGCTCGAGCTTCTCGGGCCTGGCCGCCTACGCCTCGCGCAACACCACCGTGGTTGGGGAGCGTCCTCTACGGGTAGCCCTGAGCACGATAAGCGAAGACTTCTGGACCGTGTTCCCCGTCACC
>JAJDNC010000073.1 GCA_022340865.1 Gemmatimonadota bacterium | reverse complement strand
ACGCGGCGGCACGCTTCGCACTGAGTGCCACGCCACAGATCTCACAGTGCACCAGCATGTCCGAGGCTCCTGCAGAGGGGAGGTGGCCGGGTGCGTCCGGAACCTGAGCCGCCATGGATGAAGGAACGGTGAAGCCCGCATGAAGCCCCCTTCATCTTCCTCTCCGGCCCAGGCATCGAAGGCCTCAGTGGTGGTGGTGCCCTTCCGATCCTCCGTCGTGGCCGGCCGCGTACCGGGCGGGCTCCTTGTCGAAGGCCGCCTTGCACCCGAGCCCGCAGAAGTAATACGTCCGGCCCTGGTACTCCGACTTGCCAGCCGCGCTCTCGGCTTCGATCTCCATGCCGCAGACCACGTCCTTGACCTTCATGATTCCCTCCTTCGCATGATCACGTTCACGAATCCGAGCAGGGTGGGACACGTTGGCGGCGGAGCCGGTTCCATTCCCGGCGGGGAGGCCGGCGGCGCTCCGCCTCCCCGTGCGCGCCTCGACGACCAGAGTGCCGCGCATGGTCTCGTTCGGCGCGAAGAGCATGTAGTCGCCGGGCTCGAGGGGGTCGATGTCGATGGAGACCGTCCCTGCCTACCCCCACTCCTGGCCCCGACGTGCGAGACTACGGCGTGGCCGGCACGCGGGTCCTCCGGGGAGGCCCGGGTACGCTGCGCAAGGCCCGGTAGGTCCGGGCCCATCGGGTGACCAGCCCCATGACCCGCCCGTCGTGCTCGTTCATCCCGTTCAGGATCGCCGTCGCCAGGGCGCACCACCCTTTCGACTCGAGGCTGCCCCTGACCAGGCGGTGCCCCGCCCCGCTGTCGAACAGCACCCGCCGCAACAGCCGTCCGATCCGGAACTCCCACTCGAAGGCGCGCCTGGCGAGCTGCGGATAGGCGGCGGGATCGCCGGAGGTGAAGGCGCGGGCGAACAGATCGGCGGAGCGCAGCGCGTTCTGGATCCCCTCGCCGGTGAACGGGTCGGCGAAGCCCGCCGCATCCCCCAGGAGGACGAAGTCGGGGCCCGCGATGGCCGAGTAGTCGCCATGGCCGAGCTGGGCGGTGCCGATGACGGCACCGGCGCGCTGCACTCCCGTGGAGGTGCGTCCGTCGCTGGACATGCGGTACTCGTCGATCTCCCCGTCCATCCGGGGTCGCCGCCACGTCCGGTTGGGAATCACCACGCCCACCGAGCGATGGCTCGGCCGCGGGAAATCCCACAGGTAGCCCGAGACACCGGGGTAGAACTTCAGGATCACGGCGTCCGGGTAGGGGCCCGATCCGTCGGGGTACGCCACCCGGGTGGGGGCCAGCTCGACGTCGAACCCGGGCGCAGCCACCCGTCGAACGAGGCTCGCGGCGCCGTCCGCCCCCACCAGGAAGGGCACGAGCAGCTCGCCGTCCGAGGTGTCCAGACACCATGCACCGTGGGCTCGACGCGCATCCCTGACCCTGACGCTCAGATGCTCGGCACCCGCCCGCAGCGCCCGGTCCAGCTGCCACCGCGCCAGCGTCCGGCGGGGGACCATCCAGATCGGGTGATCGAGGGGGATGCTGAAGCCGTCCTCGGGACTCGTCTCGACGCGCACGGAGGTCACCACCCGCGCCACGGACTCGAGCTCCGCGAGCTCCGGAATCTCCCGGAAGGCGTGGGCCGTCAACCCCCCGCCACACGGCTTCTCCCACGGCGCCTTCGGGTCCAGGAGCACCACGCCGACGTCTTTCGCCGCCAGCAGCTCCGCGGCACGGGCACCCGCCGGTCCCGCTCCGACGATTCCGATGTCCGCACGGTGCTCCATGAAGAGGCTCCCGAGAGCAGGCAGTGGCCGTGGTCTCCGACGGTACCCGTGAGCGCTCCCAGCGTTACCCGCGAAGGCCCGATGCGCTCCGTGCCGGTGGGGTCGGCACGGCTCCGCGAGTCACGCCGGATGCCTCGCGCGCGCCATGTCTGCCGCTCGGCGACCTCCGCCCCGGACGGGAACCCCGTCCCCGACACCGACCCGTCGAGAGTCGCGGGACTCGCCCGCCGGACGCCGGCGGAGCTCGCCCGGTTAAACGCTGGCGACGCTCGGTTGTAGGGAGAAGTGAGAGCGAAACGACGAGACCGGACGGCAAGGCCGGACGGGGAACACAGAGGAGAGAACGATGAGGAAGCTGGGAACGATAACGACGGCGGCCGCCGGTGCCGCATTGGTGTTCTTCGGAGGGGTGGCCGCCGTTCGGCAGCAGACCCCTCCCGGGCTGAACGTGGACACCCTGGCGAGCCAGCTGGGCCTCTCGGCCAGCGCGAAGGCCCGGATCGCCCCGCGGATCAAGGAACTGAACGCGCTCCTGCAGCGCCGGGACCAGATCCGCCGGCAGAACGCCGACCTCCGGAACGAGTTCCTGAGCCTCCATGACAGCCTCGCCCAGATCCTCACGCCCGAGCAGCAGCACGGCCTGCAGGTCGCAATCGGCCAGGCCTGGGGCGGGGGACCCGGGGCGGGGCCCGGCTACATGGGTCGTGGGGGCATGGGTGTCCCGATGGGGGGCGCGTACATGCGCGGTTACATGGGTGGCGCAGGCATGGGCCCTTACATGCACGGCTACATGGGTCGCGGGGGCATGGGCCCCCACATGGGCGGACGCAGAGGTGGCGGCGCCATGCGCGGCCACATGCGGGGAGGCCGTATGGGTTCCTACATGGGCAATGGCTATATGGGCGGCTACATGGGCCGCGGCTACCAGGGCGCCGTGCCGGACACGTCCGGGGTGGACCGCTGAGGAGGTCCGCCGCATGATGGATCCCCCAGGCGGCGACGCCTGAGATCCGCATCCCGCGCCGGTCCCGCAGGAGACCCCTGGGGAGGCCGGCGCGGGGCGGCCCCGCTACGGAACTCCCCGGAGAACGATGGGCCCCAGCCAGGAGACGAAGGGTGATGTCGAGGATGGCGCCGGCGGGCCGCCGGACGGCGTGCTCGCCCGGAGGGTGCAGGAGGGCGACCGGGAGGCCTTCGAGCTCCTGGCCCGAAGGTACCTGCGCCCCGTGCATGCCGTGGCGGCGTCGTTCCTCCGGGAGCGGGCCGACGTCGAGGACGCCGCCCAGGAGACGTTCCTGCGGGCGCTGGAGTCCATACGCACCTTCGACGCGAGGCGCCCCTTCGCCCCCTGGCTCTATCAGATCGCCCGAAACGTGGCGCGCAATCGCCTCAAGTGGCAGTCGCGGCATCGGGCGGCTTCCGTCACCGCGGTGGAGGAATCCGTCGCCGACCAGGGTTCCTCGCCGGCGTCGGGAGTGGAGCGCGCGGAGCTGCGGAGGCTCCTGGCCGTGGCCATCGACGACCTCCCCGAGCAGCGGAGAACGGCATTCCGCCTGGCCGACGTGGAAGGCTACACCCCCACGGAAGTCGCGCGCCTCATGGGACTCACCGCCGGCGCGGTACGGGCCCATCTGTACCACGCCAGGCGTCGGCTGCGAGCTCGGCTGGCGCCCCTGCTGACGGAGAACGACGAGGAAGATCCGAGGAAGACGAGATGACGACCAGAGACGACTTGCCCGACCCGCTTCCGAGGAAGTGGCTGCCGGAGTCCCCGGTGCCTCCGGAGGAGGACGCCGAATACTGGGAGGGGCGCCTTCGGACGCTCATGGCCGAGGCCACCCCCGCCCTGGCGGCACATCGGACCGTGCCTCGGAGGTCGATCTCCTGGCTGGACGCGCTGGGGGCGAGGTGGCGCATGGCGACCGCCGGGGCCTTCGCCCTGGCCGCGTCCGCCGTCGTGGCCCTGGTGTTGAGCGGCGAGCACGCCGGGGCGCCGGACCCCCGCGCCGTGGTGCTCGGCGCCGTCGTGGGCGAGGGGGAGCCCGCGGCCCTGTGGGAGGGCGCGGGCGTCGCGGCCGACCCGACCCTCGCGATCCTCGCCCTCGAGAACGCGGCACAGAGGACCGGAGGTGAGCGATGAGGACGCCCAGGACGGACCCCACGTGGAAGGCGGCGCTGGCGGCGGCCCTCCTCTTCCTTCTGGGAGCCGTGGCAGGCGTGGCCGGAGACCGTATGTGGCTGCGCGGCGTGCCCGCCGCCGAGGCGGCGGAGCCCCTCACGGTGGCGGGCCTGAGCTCCGCCCTGAACCTCGATCCGGCCCAGGGCGCCCGCGTGCGCTCGGTGCTGGACAGCCTGCAGACCGTGGTGAGCGAGGCCGCCCAGGCGGGAGCCGATTCCCTGCGCAGTGTCTCCGTGGAGGGGCGCCGGCGTCTCGAGGAAGCCCTGCCTCCGGACCGGCGCGCGGCGTTCCGGCAGTGGATGGAGCAGCGTCACGCCCAGATGATGAGGGAGATGGGCGGCGGCATGATGGGGCGGGGCCGCATGATGGGTCCCCGGGGTGGGCGAGGAGGCATGCCCGGCACGGCGGACACGCTCGGAGCGCCCCGCGGAGGCCGCCGCGGCATGAGGGGCCCGGGCATGATGCAGGTGCCCGACAGCGGTCGTGGGCGTATGATGGGACCCGGCATGATGCGACGCGACACCGGAGGTTGATCGCGGCGTCGTTCTCAATCAACGGCAGGGGAAGTCGTTGCTCCTCCTGAACGCCGTCTACCGAGCCCTCCACCTCACTGCCGCCATGGGGTGGGAGATCCTGTGGGGGCTGATCCTGGGCTTCGCGTTGTCCGCGGTGGTGGACGTGTTGGTCTCGAAGGCCGAGCTGCAGCGCCTCCTCCCGGACAGCTCACCGAGGTCCATCGCGCGCGCCTCGCTGCTGGGCGCGGCCTCGTCGTCGTGCTCCTATGCCGCGGTGGCCATCGCCCGCTCCATCTTCCGCAAGGGTGGCGACTTCACGGCCTCGATGGTGTTCCAGTTCGCCTCCACGAACCTGGTCATCGAGCTGGGGGTGCTCCTCGTGGCCCTCATGGGATGGAGCTTCGCCGCGGCGGAGTTCGTCGGAGGTCCGCTGATGATCGCGATCCTCGTGGTCCTCTTCCGGCTGATCCTGCGTCCCGGGATGGTGGAGGGTGCGCGCCGGCAGGCCGAGAGGGGACTCCGGGGCAGGATGGAGGGCCATGCGGGCATGGCGACCATGGCGAAGCGGGGGAGCTGGCGCCAACGCCTCTCCTCGGGCGAAGGATGGACGGCCATCAGCCACTTCTTCGCCATGAACTGGTCGATGCTGTGGAAGGACATAGCCGTCGGGCTGCTCATCTCCGGCACCCTCGGTGCCCTGGTGCCCGGCACCTTCTGGCGCGCGGCCTTCCTCTCCAACGACCCGGTCCTCTCCAGGTTGTGGGGGCCCGTCGTCGGGCCGCTCATCGCCGTGGCCTCCTTCACCTGCTCCATCGGCAACGTGCCTCTGGCGGCGGTGCTCTGGAACGGCGGGATCAGCTTCGGCGGGGTCGTCGCCTTCATCTTCGGCGACCTCATCATCGTGCCCATCCTGAACATCTACCGGAAGTACTACGGCCGGGGCACGAGCCTCTTCCTGCTGGGAACGTTCTACGTGGCCATGGTTCTCGCCGCCTTGGCCGTGGAAGGCCTCTTCGGGGCCTTGGGCTGGATCCCCGCCGCGCGCCACGCCAACGTCGGCCAGGCCGCGTTCTCGCTGAACTACACGACGGTGCTCAACATTCTGGCCCTCGTGCTCGCCGGGTGGCTGTACATCCGCTATCGCCGCACCGGGGGACCGGCGATGATGCGCTCGATGGAGGGGGGCGACGGCCACGCCCACGAGCACCATCACCGCTCCTGACCCGCAGACGAGGCCTTCCGGCCGACCCGCTCCCGCAAAGTAGGGAAAAAGCCCAGGGCGAAGCCCTCAACCAGCACGCCACCAAGCTCGCGTGCGAAACATGTCATATCCGCCAGGTAAGTGGCACCGCCTACGAGAACGGGGGCCAGCCGGTGAGGGACGACATCCACGGAGCGGTCAGCGAGCTGTCGAAGTGCGACAGCATCCCCGTCAATCCGGCCCTGTACGTCCCCACCGACACGATCAGGATGGGTCATCCGTCCTTCAATCTGGCGGGTTCCGAACAAGGCGGGCCGGAAGGACGCCCAGAGCTGGATGGCCTTCGAGACGGCCACGATGAACACGCCCGGCGCGAAGATCTACCCCGTGCGTGCGCTCACGCAGGTCATGCTCTTCGACAAGAAGCTCAAGATGTGGCAGGCGCCGGGCATGGCCTTTCTCAAGGACGACCCCGCGATGGCGCAGTTCCCGCTGCTCCTCGCCCCCAACCGCGAGGTCTACAACAAGGCGGGGAACGTGAAGGCCGCCCTCGATGCGGGCATGAAGCCGTACGAGGCGATGGGCCTGAAGTGGAGCTGTGACTGGACCGCCATGCAGGTGCCGGGCACGTCCTACATCTCCGTGAGCCACGGCGTTCAGAAGGTCGGCCTCTCCTGCAACGCATGTCACACCAAGGGCGGCGTGATGGACTTCAAGGCCCTCGGCTTCGGTCCGGAACAGGTGAAGCAGCTCCAGTGGGGGGGCGGGTGATGCTCATCCGCCTCGCTGAGCGGCGCCTCCGGTGGCTCTGCAGCTGATCGCTGGATACTCTACAGACGGGGTCAGGCGAGTCTTCGCTAACCGCCGATCCTGCTGACACCGGAAGAGGCCGGGTGCCGGATCCGGCCCCGGAAGGCCATCGGCGTTGCGCTGTGGCCTTCCTGCTGCTCGTGGTGGAGAGGCTTTCCGCAAAGGAGTAGAGGCGACATGCCGGGGAAGATCCGACGTACCGTGTGGATCGTGGGCGTCCTGGGCGCGTTGCTGGGGTGCCTGGCGACGCTCGGCGTGCTGTGGGAGGTGGGGCTCCTCCGGTCCCACGCACCGCCGGATCGTGAGGCCATGGTGCATGAGAAAGGCGGCATGGTCATGCCCTTCGCCCTGGACAGCACGACACACGTCTTCGAGATGACGGACAGCGGCGGCGTCCAGGACGTGGTGGCGAAGGACCCTGCGGACAGTGCGCAGATCACGTTGATCCGTCGGCACCTCATGCACGAGGCCGAGCTCTTCAGGAACGGCGACTTCTCGGACCCGGCCTCGATCCACGGTAAGAGCATGCCGGGCCTGCAGGCGCTCTCGGCAGGCGCCAAGCGGATCCGCATCGAGTACACGGCCCTTCCGAACGGAGGTCGGATCACCTACAGCACCAGTGATCCCAAGCTGATCACCGCGGTGCACCGGTGGTTCGGGGCGCAGCTTTCGGACCATGGGACCGACGCGACATATCGGTAGCCGCCGCCGGCTGCGGCGGCGCTCCCTCAGGGCCCGAGCTGACACGTTCGCGAAGCCGCGGCGCGTGGACGAAGCGTCCCCCCGGGTTGGATGTTGCCGCGATGGAGGTCGGGGGGGATCAGGCCCTGGGGCACGAACCTCCTCTCGGTCCCGCCCTATCCCGCCGTCGTGAACGTGAAGAGCATCCCGTACGTGCCGTTGTCCCCCGCCCATCCCGAACCCATCTGCCAGCCGGCCCCCCCGCCCATCATCCCCTGCCCACCCATCATGGACCCGGTGGCCCACTCCCCACCGCACCCGGGCCCGTAGGTCCCCAGGTCCACGGTGTCGCCCTCGGCGTCCATCATCCCGCCGCCGACGTGGATCACGTAGGTCGTGGCGGGCTTCAACGCCGTGTCCGGCGTGAAGACGAGCTTCATCCCGTCATCGGAGAGCGACCAGGCGCCCGGCATCACCGGTCCCGTCACCGTGCCCTCCATGAGCGCCGCGTATTGGGCCATGTCCTCGTCCATGGGGTGATTGAACGTGAGGGTCACGGTGGTGCCCACGTCCACGTTCACCGACCCGCCGCCGGGTATTACGTCCAGGAGCGCCGCCGCCGACCTCTGCACGGTCGGCGCCATGGAGCTCTTCGCGCAGGCGGCTACGGCGCCCACCGCGAGCGCCAAAGTCAGCGCCCTTCCATATGACCTCACGATCTTCACTTGGATCTCCTTGTCGTCGTCACCGCCGTCACCTGCCCAGCATCGTCTCCCTCAACACCTTCAGCTTTCTGGCGTACTCCTCGTCCCCGATCTCACCCCTGGCGTATCGACGCCGGAGCGTCTCCTCCGCCCGCTCCTCGTCCGCGAGGTCGCGACGCATCTGCGACCGCTCCGCGTGCAGCCGCCAGAACGCCAGAAAGAGCGCGGCGAGCGTCACGAGCCAGAACGTCCACCACAGCCAGTGCATGCCCATGAGCAAGCCGCCGTTGTGCCACGGCATGGACATCTGGGCCATCGGCACTGCGAACGCGTTCATGATGCGCTCCCTCAAAGCAGGGCGATGCGGTCGTGCTCGCCGGTCCGGACGCTCACCACGTCGGTGACGTCGGAGACGATGACCACGCCGTCACCGCGGTGTCCGGTGCAGGCGCGCTCCCGGATGAGCTCAACGAGGTCGTCCGCACGGTCCGCGGGGCAGAGGAACTCCACCTGCGCCTTCTCGGTGTAGGCCGCCCCCTCGTCCGGTGACCGGCGCGCGCTTCTGGGGTCGATGCCAGCCCCGAGCACGTGCACGTGCGACACGTAGAAACGAGGAACCTCGGCGTCTCTCAGAGCCTGAACGAGATCCTCGACGCATTCCGTCCGGACCACGGCCCTCACGTCCTTCAAGCGCGGCATCTCCGTTCTCCTGTGCTCGGGTCCCTCAGTCCGCCCCGGCGGCCTCGGCGGCGGGCTCGGCAATTCCCCGCGCCGCCTCGCGAAGCTCGGCGCGGAGCGCCGCCTCCTGCCAGAGCGAGTAGATGGCCGGGATCACCAGCAGCGTGAGGGCGGTCGCCGAGACCATGCCTCCGACCATGGGTGCCGCGATGCGGCGCATGACCGTGGCCCCGGTCCCATGTCCCCAGAAGATCGGCATGAGCCCCCCGATGATGGCCGTGACGGTCATGACGATGGGACGCACCCGGAGCGCCGCTCCGTGGATCACCGCTTCGTGGAGGGACTCGGGCGTTGCCGCGCGGCGCCTGCGCTCCTCCCACGAGTTGCCCAGGTAGAGGAGCATGATGACCCCGATCTCCGAGGCTACGCCCGCCAGCGCGATGAAGCCCACGCCGGTGGCCACCGACCAGTTGAAGCCGAGGACGGCCATGATGAGCACGCCACCCACGAGGCCGAAGGGCAGCGAGAGCATGACCACCATCGTCTCGCCGATGCGCCCGAAGTTCAGGTAGAGCAGGAGGAAGATGATGACCAGCGTCGCCGGCACCACGACCTGCAGCCTCGCCTTGGCCCGTTGCATGTATTCGTACTGCCCGGACCACGTCATGGTGTAGCCCGCGGGGAGCGTCACCATGGAGCTCACCATATTCTGAGCGGCACGCACGTACGAGCCGAGGTCGCTCCCGTTCACGTCGATGTAGACCCAAGCCGTGGGGAACGCTTGCTCGGTCTTCACCACCATGGGGCCGTTCACCACGCGGATATGAGCCACCATGCCCAGAGGGATCTGGACGGGCTGGGAGGCCCCGCCCATGGCCCCTCCCGCGCCGATCATCCCCGACATCCCTCCCGTGTCGCCGGCGGAGCCGCTCGGCGGGGGGTTGTCCATCCCCGCCATGGTGAGCGGCGCGGCCATGCCGGCCATCCCCGGGCGACGATTCGCCACCGGCACGAGGATGTCCTCCAGCTTTTCGGGCTGGTCCCGGAGCTCCTGCGGATAGCGCACACGCACGTTGTAGCGCTCGCGCCCCTCCACCGTGCGTGTGATGGCCATGCCGCCGATGGCGGACTGGATCACCATCTGGATCTGCTGGACGCTGAGGCCGTAGCGGGCCGCCGCGTCCCGGTCGATGTCGATGTCCAGGTACGAGCCCGACACCACACGCTCGCCGATGGCCGACCGGGTACCCGGCACCATCTTCACCGCCGACTCCACCTCGGTGGCCAGGCGCTGGAGCTCGTTGAGGTCCGGGCCGAAGATCTTCACGCCCACGGGCGTGCGGATCCCGGTGGCCAGCATGTCGATGCGCCCCTTGATGGGCATGGTCCACGAGTTGGTCACACCCGCCAGGCGGACCTTGCTGTCCATCTCCTGGACCAGCGAGTCGTAGGTCACGCCCCGGCGCCACTCGCTCTCGGGCTTCAGCGTGACGGTGGTCTCGAACATGGAGAGGGGTGCCGGGTCCGTCGCCGTGGAAGCGCGCCCCGCCTTGCCGAAGACGCTGGCGACCTCCGGGAACGTGTACAGGATGGAGTCCTGCACGCGGAGCACTTCACGGGCGCGGGCCACGCTCACGCCGGGCAGGGTCGTGGGCATGTAGAGGATGGTCCCCTCGTTCAGGGGCGGCATGAACTCCGAGCCGATCCTCCTCATCGGCAGCACCGTGAGGATGAGCACGGCCACCGCGCCCGCCACCACCGGCCACCGGTAACGGAGCACGAGCTCCAGGACCGGCCGGTAGACCGACACCAGGAGCCGGTTGACGGGGTTGTCGCTCTCCCGGTGGATGCGTCCGCGAATGAAGAGGCCCATGGCCACCGGGACCATGGTCACCGAAAGCAGCGCGGCGCTGCCCATGGCCAGCGTCTTGGTCCACGCCAGCGGCTTGAAGAGGCGTCCCTCCTGGGCCTGCAGGCTGAACACGGGCACGAACGAGACGGTGATGATGAGGAGCGAGAAGAAGAGCGCGGGCCCCACCTCCCTGGCCGCTGAGACCACCACGTCCCACCGCTCCCGTACGGTGAGGATGCGGGTATGCAGCATACGACCGTCGTCGTCTGGAAGCCCCAAGCCGAGCTCCCGCGCCCGGGCGCGCTTCTCGTCGATTACGCGCTCCAGGTGCTTGTGCATGTTCTCGATCATGACGATGGCGGCGTCGATCATCGCGCCGATGGCGATGGCGATGCCGCCGAGGCTCATGATGTCCGCGCTGAGGCCGAGAGCGTGCATCGCGATGAACGCCATGAGGATCCCCAGGGGCAGGGTGAGGACCGCCACCAGCGCGCTCTGCGCGTGCACCAGGAAGAGCACGGTGACCAGGGCCACCACCAGGGACTCCTCCAGCAGCTTCCCCTTGAGCGTATCGATGGCCCGATGGATGAGATCGGAGCGGTCGTAGACCGGCGTGACGACCAGACCCTTGGGCAGCCCCGGCCTGATGGACGCGAGCTTCGCCTTCACGCGGTCGATGGTGGCCAGGGCATTCTCGCCGTACCGCATGACGACGATGCCGCCCACCACGTCGCCCCGGCCGTCCAGGTCGGCGATGCCCCGGCGTACGTCCGGCGCGAGGTGCACGTCCGCCACGTCGGCCACGCGCACCGGCGTTCCGTGGTCGGTGGCCGCCACCACTACGCGCTCGATGTCCTCGATGTTCTTCAGGTATCCGAGGCCGCGGATCATGTACTCCCGGTCCGCCAGCTCCAGCACCATGGCCCCGGCGTCCTCGTTGGAGGAGCGGAGGGCATCCATGACGCGGGTGACGGGGATCCCGTACCCCCGGAGCTTGATGGGGTCGACCGTGACCTCGTAGACCTGCCGGTACCCTCCCACCGAGGCGACCTCGCTCACCCCCGGCACCGCCGTGAGCTGGTAGCGCAGGTACCAGTCCTGGTACGAGCGCAGGTCCGCCAGAGACATGGTTCCGGTGGTGTCGGTGAGCGCGTACTCGTACACCCACCCCAACCCGGTTGCATCCGGTCCCAACGCGGGCTCGGCCGCGGCCGGAAGGCTACTGCGGATGCCGGACAGGTACTCGAGCACCCGGCTCCGTGCCCAGTAGAGGTCGGTGCCGTCGTCGAAGATGACGTAGACGAAGGAGGTGCCGAAGAAAGAGTACCCCCGCACCGTCTGGGCTCCCGGGACCTTGAGCATCTCCGAGGCGATGGGGTACGTGACCTGGTCCTCGACGATCTGCGGCGCCTGCCCCGCGTAGTCCGTGCGGACGATGACCTGGACGTCCGACAGGTCCGGGAGGGCCTCCAGCGGAATGCGCCTCATGGCCAGGATCCCCGCCGCCGCCACGAAGAGCCCGAAGACCAGGACCAGGAAGCGGTTGCGGACGGACCACTCGATGACACGCTTGAGCATGTGCGTCGGGCTCCTCAGCCGCCGTGGTTGTGGGGGGAGGGCGTACCCGTGGTGCCGTTCATTCCCGTTGCGCCCGTCATCCCGGGCATCCTCCCTGCGCCCGCCGCGCCGGGCTTGGCCATGGTGGCCGGAGCGGCCCCGCCTCCGCCCATGTCCATCCCGGGCATGTCGCCCATGTCGGTCTTGTCGTCCCCGGACTTCGACGAGGGTGACCCCATGTCCATCCCTGGCATGGCCATGTTCCCGAGGTTCGACTCGGCATCCACCAGGAACGCCGCGGACGCGACCACCGTCTCGCCGACCTTCACGCCACGGAGGAGCTCCATCTGCCGCCCCGAGGTCCGTCCGGGGGTGACCTCACGGGGCACCAGGGTCCCGTCGGCCTCACGCACGAACACCAACGTCCGCTCGCCGGTCTGCAGCACCGCGCTCCGCGGCACCACCAGCGTCGGCGGCCCAGGGGGCACGGCCAGGCTGATCTGCGCGTACATGCCCGGCTTGAGCGTCAGGTCGGGGTTCGCCAGATCCAGGCGCACCCGGGCGGTGCGCGTCTCCACCGAGACCGTCGGGTACACGTAGCTCACGTGACCGGTGAACGCGCGGCCGGGGTATGCGTCGAAGGTCACCAGCGCGCCCTGGCCGTCTTTCACCAGGGCCAGATCCTTCTCGAAGACGTCGGCCTCGATCCATACCCGTGACAGGTCCGCGATGCGGTAGACCGTCATCCCAGGCATGATCCGGTCGCCCTCCACCACGTTCTTCTCCACCACGATCCCCGAGGCAGGGGCCCGCAGCGTGAGGGTCTTCGAGGTTCGGCCGCTGGTCTCGATGCGCCGGATCTCGTCCTGGGGGATGTCCCAGTACGCCAGCCGGCGGCGCGCCGCCGCCAGGAGCTCCTGGGCGTTCTCGGTGGGTCTTCCGGCCGCGGCGTCCCGGGCCAGGCGAGCCGCGAGCACCAGCTCCTCCTGCGCCGACACCAGGGCCGGGCTGTAGATCTCCATGAGAGGGTCGCCCTTCTTCACCGGCGCGCCGGTGAAGTCCACGTCGAGCTTCTCCACCCATCCGTCGATCTTCGGGCTCACCGTGGCCAGCCGGGTCTCGTCGTAGGTCACCGTGCCCACCGCGGTGACGAAGAGGGGGAGGGAGCGGTGCTCCACCTTGGCGAACGTCACGCCGATCCGGCGTGCGCCTTGGGTGTCCAGCTTCACCGGCTCCCCCTCCCCGTCGCTTCCTCCCGAGCTCATCGCGGCATGGTTGTGCCCCGACATGCCCTGCTGCGTCGACGCGGTATCGGCAGGACGCAGCTTGAACGCTACAAGGGCCGTCGCCGCGAGAACGACGACGACAGACAGCACGATCTGGTTCCGGGTGCTCATCGCTCCTCCGCGACGGTCTTCTCGGTACGTGGCAGGGGCCGGCCCACGGCCGACTCCAGGGACGCCACGGCCTTGCCGTAGTCGCCCAGGAGCTCGTAGAGCTCGCCCTGGTAGCGGTTCACGCTCATCTGGGCGTCCACCAGCGTCATGAAGTCGACCTTGCCGACGCGGTACGACGCGAGCGCCGACTGGACGGTGGAACGCGCCTCGGGGATCACCTCGCACCGGTACAGGTCGGTGAGGGTCCGCGCCCGGTCCAGCTCCGCCATCAGCTCGCCGACCCGCGCATCGACGCCGGCCCGCACGCTTCCGAGCTGCGCCTCGGCCAGGCGCTCCATGGCGGCGGCCTCGTCCCTGGCGGCGAGCTGGCGGCTTCCCGCGTGGATGGGAAGGGTGAAGCCCACCATGGCGCTTCCCATGCGTACCGGACCGGACGTCCCGTCACGCTGGCCGTAAGTCACCCCGAAGGTCAGGTCCGGCCAGATCTGCTTGTGCGCCAGTCGGGTGCGCTTGCGCGCCCGGGCGACGCCCTCGCGGCCGCCGGCCAGCGCAGGTCGGGTCTCGTCGGCCCACGCGAGCAGGGTGTCGCGGGGCGGCACGGTCACGGGAAGCGGGCCCAGGGCCGGCGACGGCACGGGCGTGGCGGCGGGCCTGTCCAGCAGCGCGTTCAGGCGCGCCGCCATGCCGTCGCGCATGGCGGTCATCTCCCGGATGTCCCCGTCCATGCGCGCCACCTCGACGTCGGCCCGGAGGACGTCCGCCTGGCGTCCGGTACCCGCCACGTACATCGCCCTGGCCACCTGTTGGAAGTCCTTCAGGAGCGAGAGGGTCTCGCGCATGACCTCCAGGCGGCGGTCCGTGGTGTACAGGCCGTAGAACATCGACGACGCCTGCTCGCGCACGTTCCACCACGCCTCGTCGGCGGAGGCCTTCGCCATGTCCTTCGAGTACGCGGCGATGTCGCCCTTCAGCGAGAGCTTCCCCGGGAAGGGCACCATCTGCATGAGCTGCACCGACGGTGCCATGGACGTGGGCATGTCCGTCTTGAAGCTGGGCACCCCGAAGTTCATGACGCCGATCTGGAAGGTGGGGTCCGGTAGGGTGGAGGCCTCCGGCTCCCTGTAGGCTGCTGCCTCAGCCGCGGCCCGGAGCGCCAGGAGCCCCGGATTTCGCACCTGGACCAGCGCCAGCACGTCCTCCAGCCGCAGGCTGTCGGCCGCCGGAGTCGCCTGCGCCGCGAGAGGCGGGGTGTACATCACCCAGGCCGTCGCCGCCGCGGCGACGGCTGGCTTCAGGGATATCCTCACACGAGTCCTTGTGAACAGGGTCGGTCGATTCTACGTGCGTCAATCTCATCCCGGCTTCGTGAAGACTCGATGATGCGAAGATGAAGGACTCTTCAGACTCTCAGGGCCTCGGCACGGGCGTTCTGAAGCCCTGCGGGTGGGAGGTGCGGAGAGAACGCCGACGTAGGGAATTCCACACTGACGCGGGCGCTCACATGCGTTGGGTCTTCTGGAAGACGTAGCCGGTTCCGCGAACCGTCTGGATCAAGGGGTCGTCGCCAGCCTCCTGCAGCTTCTGCCGGAGATGCCCCACGTGGACGTCCACGACGTTGCTCATGGGATCGAAGTGCAGATCCCACACCTTCTCCAGGAGCTCCGTCCTGCGCACGACGCGCTCGGGGTTGAGCATGAAGAACTCGAGGAGGTGGAGCTCCTTCGGCGTCAGGTCCAGGCGTTTCCCGGCCCTGGACGCAATGTGTCTCAGCCGGTCCAGGTCCACGTCGTCGTACATGAGCCTGTCGGGCCGGGATGACCCGCCGCGGCGAAGCAGCGCCCGCACCCTGGCCAGCAGCTCGTCGAACCCGAAGGGCTTCGTCATGTAGTCGTCCGCGCCCGCATCGAGTCCCAGGACGACATCCTCCCGGGCGTCTCTGGCCGTGAGGACGAGCACCGGAACCGTCCCCTCCCGGGAGCGCACGTCCCGGACGATCTCCAGCCCCGACTTGCCGGGAAGCATGAGGTCGAGCAGGAGCAGGTCGTACTCGAATATGCTCGCCTTGCTCATGCCGTCGACGCCGTCGTGCGCTACGTCTACGGAGTAGCCCTCCTCCTGGAGCCCTCGCTCCAGGAAGCTCGCGACCTTCCGGTCATCCTCCACGACGAGGATGTGCATGGCGTCCTTGTCCTCCCCACCCGGCGGGGCTCCCGGGGCTCGGGTGCCACCTTCAGGTGCGCTTCCCGCGCCCGGGCTGGACGGGGGTGCTCGTCCGCAGGCAAGGTGGTGAGGCGGGAATGAAGTTTGGATGAGGGAAGGATGAAGGAATGTTCAGGATCGCTGCCCGCGCGGCAGCCGCACCGTGACGCGGGCACCTCCCGTGCTCCGGTTGGCGGCCTCCACGTCGCCGCCGTGGGCATGGGCCACCGCCTTCACGATGGCCAGCCCCAATCCGGTGCCCGTGGTCTCCACGTCGTGGGTGCGTGCCTGGTCGGCCCGGTAGAAGCGCCGGAAGAAATCCTCGGGATCGATGGCACCGAATCCGGGGCCCGTGTCCTCGGCGTCCACCCACACCGAGTCCGCCTGAGCTCGCACGGTGAAGCGCACCTCGCCTCCGGCGGGAGTGAACTTGAGCGCGTTGTCCGCGAGGTTCCAGACCACCTGCCGAAGCAGCCCCGAGTCCACCCACGCTTCCGCCGTCCCCTCGCCGGCCAGATCCAGACCCACCCCCTTCTCCTGCGCCCGGGGGCGCAGCCGGTCCAGGACGCGGGCCGTCACGTCCACGACGTCCACCACCTCCGGCCGGGCCACGAGCGCCCCGGAGTCGGAGCGCGCCAAGGTGAGCAGGTCCTCGGTGATGCGGGAAAGGCGCACCACCTCGTCGAGGCTGCTCTCCAGCACCCGTCGGTATTCGGCCGCGGAGCGCTCGCGACGCAGCGCCAGGTCGAGCTCGCCGCGCATGGCGGTGAGGGGAGACCGGAGCTCGTGGCTGGCGTCGGCGGTGAAGCGCCTCTGAGCCTCGAACGCGCCCAGGATCCTGCCGAGCATCGTGTTCAGCACATCCACCAGACGCCGGTACTCGCGGGTGTCCGCGTAGGCATGGATGCGGTGGTCCAGGGATCCCGCGCCGATGGCCTCGGCCTGGTCGATGATCTCGTGCACGGGACGCATCGCCCTTCCCGCCAGCCACCACGACCCGGTGAAGGCCGCCGCCGCGATCAACACCGTGAGCACCGCCAGAAAGCTCCCGACCCTGTCCAGCAGGGCATCGCGCCCCGTGAGCGGCGCCGCCACCTGAAGCACGTGGTTCCGGTGAGCGATACCGAGCCGCTCCAGGGGATAGTAGAGCGACCGGATGGGCGTCCCGTTCCAGCTCCCGTCGGCCCACACCAGCTTGCCGGCGCCGGCCTCGGCCAGGAGGGCACGGTTCAGGGGCAGGTCCCCCTTCATGTACTGGTTGCGCAACAGGCTGACGCCGTCGGTGCGCCACACCTCCGAGTAGCGGATCAGATCGCGCACCGAGTTCGCTTCTTCCGGAGTGAGCTCCCACTCGTGGAAGTGCATCTCACCGTTGGGTTCGTCGGTGAGGGAGGACGCCTGGATCTGCGCCACGTTCATGATGGACGTGTTGAGCTCCCGATCCAGGCTGCGTCGGAGGGTCAGCAGGCTCACCAGCGACACGGCCGCCAGGGCGCCTCCCAGGACCAGCGTCGCTCTGAGCGCCAGCTGGAACCGGAACGAGCGTATCACCCGCGTTCCCGCTTCTGGAAGACGTAACCTACACCGCGAATCGTGTGCAGCACCGTGCTCCTACCACTCGCGTGCAGCTTACGGCGCAGATGCCCCACGTGGACGTCCACGACGTTGCTCATGGGGTCGAAGTGCAGGTCCCAGACCTTCTCCAGAAGCTCCGTCCGGCGCACCACCTGCTCGGTGTGCAGCATGAGATACTCCAGGAGCTGGAACTCCTTGGGAGTGAGGTCCAGGAGCTCGCCGCCTCGGGACGCCACGTGCTTCACGCGATCCAGCTCCACGTCCTCGTAGATGAGCCTGTCCGGCCGCGAGGATCCGCCCCGCCGCAGGAGCGCACGCACCCTGGCCAGGAGCTCGTCGAAACCGAAGGGCTTGGTGAGGTAGTCGTCGGCGCCGGCGTCCAGCCCCATGACGATGTCCTGCTCGGAGTCCCGGGCGGTGAGCAGGAGGACCGGGACCGCGTGCTCGCGCCCCCGCAGCTCCCTGACGACCTCCAGGCCCGTGCGGCCGGGAAGCATGATGTCCAGGATGAGCAGGTCGTACTCGTAGATGAGCGCATTGGACAGCCCGTCGTCGCCGGTGTTGGCGACGTCCACGGCGTAGCCCTCCTCGCGGAGGCCCATGCCCAGGAAGCTGGCCACCTTCTTGTCGTCCTCGACGACGAGAATCCTCATCGCGTCCACTCCTCGGCACGTGGGGCAGGCGATTCTCGGGAGCCTACATCTCCTTGAGCAGGCCCACCCTGAGGGCGAAGCGCACCAGCTCCGAGCGGTGGTTCAGGCCGAGCTTGTCCATGATGCGGGAGCGGTACGTGTCCACGGTCTTCGGGCTGATGAACAGCTTCTTGCCGATCTCCCGGGAGCTGTACCCCTCGGCGGTGAGGGCCAGGACCTCCTGCTCGCGGGTGCTCAGGTCGTGGAGCCCGGCGCTCTCGTCCGCCTCCGACGCCTTGTAGCGCTGGAGCAGCAGGGTGGTCGCCTTGGGCGGCAGATACACCTCGCCACGGGCCACCACCCGGATCGCCTCGATGAGGTCCGTGTCGGCGCTGGTCTTGGTCAGGTAGCCGCTGGCACCCGCCTCCACCACCGGAACCAGGTACTCCTCCTCGGCGTGGACCGTGAGCACGAGGACCTTGGTGTCCAGCTCCAGCGCCGCGATGCGCCGGGTGGCCTCCAGGCCGTTGGAGCCGGGCATGGACAGGTCCATCACCACGACGTCGGGCTTGAGCTGGCGCACCCGGTCGACGGCCTCGTCGCCCGAAGACGCCTCGCCGACCACGACCATGCGGCCCTCGGCTTCGAGGAGGGCGCGGATTCCCGCGCGGAACATGGCGTGGTCGTCCACCAGGAGGATCTTCGTGCCGTCAGACATTCTGGGCCTCGGCCGTGGCGGAGACGGGGACGTGGATGTGGATCCGGGTTCCCTCCCCCGGGGTGCTGTCGATGATGACGTGGCCGCCGATCATGACCACGCGCTCCTGCATGCTCAGGAGGCCGAGCCCTCCGCCGTGGGCCCGCACCTTCCGCTCGGAGAAGCCGCAGCCGTCGTCCTCGACGAGGACGTACACCGACCCGTCGTCGGCCCCCACGCTCAGGTGCGCCCGGTGGGCTCCGGAGTGGCGGACGACGTTCGACAGCGCCTCCTGGATCACGCGGTAGAGGGCGAGCTTCGCGTCCAGCCTCAGGAGGTGGTCCACGGGGTCGAGATCGGCATCGACCTCGAACCCGCCCCCCTCCTTGAGCCCCCGCAGGTGCGCCTGGACCGCGGTGATGAGCCCGACCTCCTCCAGCTCCGGGGGTCGGAGACCCCGGGCGATCCGCTTCACGCCCTCCGCGGTCTCCAGGATCTCGTCCCGCAGCTCGTCGAGGCCGCGCCGCCATGCCTCCGGATCGGTCTGCATCCCCAGGAGGCGGATGCGCAGCATCAGCGTGGCCAGACGTTGGGCCGTGTCGTCGTGGAGCTCCCGGGCGATTCGCTGCCGCTCCTCCTCGGAGGCGCGCATGGCCCCCGCGGAGAAGTCGTGCATGCGCTTGCGGTTGGTGATGTCACGGACCGTGCACACCACGCGGCCTTCCCCGATCTCCCAGGGGCTCAGGCTCACCTCGACGGGGAACAGGGATCCGTCCTTGTGCCGCCCCTGCAGCTCCATGCCCACACCCATGGGCCGGGTGTGGGGATTCCTGGAGTACCGCGTGCGGTGCTCCACGTGCGCCGTGCGGAAGGGCTCCGGAACGAGCATCTCCACCGGCTCCTCGAGGAGCTCCTCCCGGGCGTAGCCGAAGAGGGCCTCCACCTGTGGATTCACGTCCTTGATCCTGCCGTCCCGGCAGATCACCAGCACCCCGTCCGGGGAGGATTCGAATACGGCTCGGTATTCTTCGGCGGTTAGCACGGGCAGTTTCTCGGCTCTTTTCGTGCCGTCGGATGTGGAGAAAAACCCCACATTCCCGGCGGCGCATCTCCCACCTCGCGGGGCGCGTCCTCCCTGACAGCCCGGGAAACGCGCGCCAGCAAGAATTTACGCGAGTCCGCGGAGACCGCGAGCCCCCCGGACCCAGGCGACGTGTGGCCGCGCGGTGAACCCCTCGCGTTTCCAATAGATCCCTGCCCGTGCTCTTCATTCTCCACCCGCTCCCAGGAACGGCCATGACCACCACCGAGCCAGGCGCCGCCGGAGGCGGCACCACGGAACGGAAGGGGGTCTTGCGCAGGCCATCCGGCCAGTCGATGGTGCGCTCGCTCCTGGGCATGCCCCTGTTCTGGAAGATCACCCTGGCCAACCTGGTCATGGTGGTGGTGGCGGCGCTGGTGGGCGTGGGCCTGTCCAGGGGATTCGCCCGCCCGGGCGAGCATGTCCTCACGACGGCGGAGCTGGTGCTGGGCATCCTGCTTCTGGCGGTGAGCGTGGTGGTGGACACGGTTCTGGTGCGCCTGGCCTTGTCTCCCCTGGGGGCGCTGGAAACGACGGCGCGCCGGGTGGGACAGGGTGAATCGGGAGCGCGAGCTCCGACGTCGTCGGTGGCGGACCCCGATCTGCAACGTCTGGCGGCCGTCTTCAACGACATGCTGGACACCCTTTCCGCCAACAGGACCAGACAGATCGAGCTGGCGAGGCATGTCCTCGAGTCCGAGGAGCGCGAGCGCCAGCGCATCGCGCACGAGCTGTATTCCGGAACGGCCCAGACCCTCGCGGGCGTTCTGGTTCGACTGCGCATCGCCGAGCGGCACCTCACGAGTAGCGCGGATGGCTCCATGCACGAGATCCGCGAGGAAGTGGTCAGCGCACTCGAAGAGATCAGAGGAGTCGCTCGGCGATTGCGTCCTCCCGAGTTGGACGAGCTGGGGGTGCGAGCCGCCCTGGAGGCCCACGCGCGTTCCCTGAACGAGCGGAACCGCATCGACATTCGCTTCGAGGGAACGGTCCCACCCCTCTCGAGGGAGTCGTCCCTGGCGCTGTTCCGCATCGGCCAGGAAGCCATCAGCAACGTCGTCCTCCACTCCGGGGCGGAGAACCTGAGGATCCGGTTCAGCGAAGAGGGAGACGCCCTGGTGGCCGAGTTCGAGGACGATGGCCACGGATTCGATCTGGGAGCGGCCTTGGCCCGAACCGGGGAGAGCCTCGGCCTCTTCGGGATGCACGAGCGGGCAGGTTATGTTCAAGGTGAGCTCTCGCTGGAGTCCGGCCCCGGTCGTGGCACCCGCGTCCGTGTGGTGATCCCGGCCTTCCCCCACCGGCGCTCCGATGCGGCCAAGGGCACCGCCGACCGCCTGGTCGACGGGCTCGTGGCAGCGGAGGCCGAACTGGCGGTCGCGACCGCCGGCGAGAACAGGGGAACTCCCTCGCACTTCTGAGGGAGCAGGGTCCGCGACGTCCGACCCACGTCCTCCGGACCGAGCGTACAGGTGTCCCGCGACGGAGATGCCGACGGGCCTTCGTGCAGGACACGAGCCCGGAGGATTCCATGTACCGCCAGATCCTGGTTCCGCTGGACGGGTCCCGTTTCGCCGAGTCCGCGCTCCCCGTCTCCCTCGGCCTCAGTCGGCGCACCGGAGCCAGAGTCCATCTGGTGACGGTGCAGGAGCCCATCCCGTCGTTTTCGTACGACGAGTGGGAGAGTGCCGCCGCGGAGTGGAGCGGCCAATACCTCGCGAACGTAGTGGAGCGCATCGGTGACCTGGCCGGAGGCGAGGTCACCACCCGCCTGCGATCCGGTCATGTCGTGGAGGCTCTGGAGGACGAGGCCAGGGAGCACCACGCCGATCTCGTGGTCATGGCGACCCACGGACGGGGGCTCCTGTCGCGAGCGTGGCTCGGCAGCGTCGCCGCGTCCTTCATCCACCATACCGATCGACCGGTGCTCCTGGTGCGGCCCGATGCGGAGCCGCCCACCGATTTCGCACCGGACCGCACCTTCTCCCGCATCCTCGTTCCGCTGGACGGGAGCGAGCTGTCCGAGAGCGCCCTCGCACACGCCGTGGAGCTGGGTGGGCTGTTCGGTGCGACATACCACCTCCTGAGGGTGGTGCCGTATCCCATGGATCTGTCGTCGTCGTACCTGCCCCACACCGTCCAGGTGAACCAGCAGGTCGTGGAGGACGCTCGACTGTCGGCACAGAAGTATCTCGAGGAGCACGCCGAACGGCTTCGCGCCGGCGGTCACACCGTGAGCGTTTCGGTGGTCGTCGTAGCGCAGCCCGGCCACGGGATCGTGTCCGAGGCGGAGAACGAGGGCTGCGACTTCATCGCCATGGCCACACACGGCCGCACCGGGCTGACCCGGGCGCTCCTGGGAAGCACCGCCGACAAGGTGCTCCGCGCCGCACACGTCCCCCTCCTCATCTACCGTCCGGGCCCGGACCGGCCGGGCAAGGCGGCCACATGATCACCGTTCGGAGCATCATGCAGACCGACGTCGTCACGATCCGACCGGAGGCGAGCGTGAGGCAGCTCGCCAGGCTCCTGGCAGACGAGGAGATAAGCGGGGTGCCCGTGGTGGACGGCAACTGCGACCTGGTGGGAGTCGTGTCGTCCACGGACGTGGTACGCCTGGCGGCGGAAGAGGCCGACGTGCACATGGCCTCGTTCTCCCTCAGGCCCGAGACGTCCATTCCGGACCCGGAGGTCGACGAGGAGCCGGAGCCCGATCCCTACGGCTTCTTCCTGCCGGAGGACTCGCCGCTGGGGGCGGGAGGTCTGCTCAGCGGGCTTGACGAGAGCGAGCTCGACGCACGCACGGTGGCCGACATCATGACCCCGGTGACGTACACGGTGGAGGCCGACGCCACCGCGATGGAGCTGGCCGAGTTCCTGGTCCGCGGAAGGATCCACAGGGCGGTGGTGGTGGAGGAAGGATGCCTGCGGGGCATCGTCACGTCCGGCGACATCCTGCGGGCCGTGGCCGACGGTCGATTGAGCTGACCGGCGCGCGTGGCGCAACGATGGCGACGGACCTGGCCGCGTCGTGTCCGCCGACGGGGGAACGAAGGCGTGAGCCCGATGGTTAAAGGGACGACACTTTAGCCGCCGGAGCGCCCATGAGCCCGACTCGATCCGTCCTGATCTCGACCCTCGCCGTCCTCGTGGCCCTCACGATCCCCGTGGGTGCCTCAGCTCAGCTCGGGGGAAGCTCTTCCGGATGGGCCCCCGTCATGGTGGGCATTCGTTTCGGGCAACAGCAGCGCACCGGCTCCTGGGTCCTGGGCGGCCAGGCCCGCATACCGATTCTCCCGTCCGGGATTGTGGAGGTCATGCCGAACGCCGACATAACCTACCTGACCGGGGAGAAGCAGTATCAGTACGCCCTGGATGCCGCATGGGTCAGCGGCGGACGCCACGGCGGCCTGTACGCCGGTGCCGGCCTCGCCCTGCGTCGTGGTGTGTTCAACTCGAGCGTGGGGCGGGAGACCAAGAAGGGTTGGGACATCGTCGTGGGCCTGAAGACCATGCCGGGGCGGGGTATTCCCGTCGGCATCCAGCTCGAGGAGCGGTGGACCTTCCTGCACCTTCCCGTCAACCCGAGCGTGCTCTCGCTGGGCGTCAACGTGCCCCTGTGGGGATGGGGACACTTCGGGCGGTGAGCGCGCCCTGAGCGCCGTCCCTCACCCGCGCGCGACGCGTACGCCGATATCGTCGGCGTCGAGGAGCAGCCCCTCGTCGCTGCTGCCCAGAAGGCGTCGACGCTCTTCTCCGTCGGGAACGATGACGTCGAACGAGATCAGGCCCAGGCTTCCTTCCGGCGGGTGACGAGGCGTCGATTCCCCCCACACGTTGCACCCGATGTGGTGATGGTAGTCGCCCGCGGCCAGGAAGAGGGCCCCGGGGTATCCCCGGGTGGTGACGTTGAAGCCCATCCGGCCTGCATAGAACCCCTCGGCGGCCTCCAGGCTCGAGACGCGCAGGTGAACGTGGCCCACGACCGCTCCGGGGGGCAGCGCGGGCGCCGGAGCCTCGGCGGCCATGAGCAGTCCGGGCAGGTCCAGCGGTTCGGTGGTCATGAAGACGTCCCCCTCCACGGAATGCCACACCTCCCGGGAGCGATCGGCGTACAGCTCGATGCCGTTGCCCTCGGGATCGGAGAGGTACGCGGCCTCGCTGACGTTGTGGTCCCCGAACCCCTGGAAGGGCCGCTTCTGGTTGCGTACCCGCAGGACCATGGCGCCCAGGTCCACCCGGGTGGGCATGCGGAACGCTACGTGGAACAGGCCCGTGGTCCCCGGGGGACGTGAGGGAGCGTGGGGCGTCTCGTGCAGCACCAGGAGCGGGCGCTCGTCCACCACGCCCAAGGCAGCGGTGGCGCCGTCCTCTCCCACGACGGAGAAGCCCAGCACCTCACGGTAGAACGTCACCAGCTTCTCCAGGTCGTGCACACGCAGGTGGACGGCCCCGATGTGCGTATCGGCGGGCAGGGAAGAGCTCATCCGCTCCCCTGTGAACGCTTCGTCAGCACCACGAAATCCCCCAGTCCTCGGTCCTTGTCGTCCTGCCACTTACCCACGTCCTCGGTGGGCTCGAGGACTACGGTCAGGATCCGGGTGCCCGGACGGTAGTACAGCACGCGCTCGGGGATGCCCGTCCCCTTCTCCACGTGGAACGATCCGGCGCAGTGGATGACCAGGGCGTCGGGGTGTTCGTTCAGGGCGTTGGCCACCGCGTTCCCCATGGCGGCGTCCCACAGGTCCTGCGCGGCCAGAGCGTTGGCCGAGCTGTGCATCGCCCTCGCCTCGCCCGCGGGAGCCTTCGGCGACGCCTCGGTCGGTGCGCCTGCCTGCGGTGCCTTGGCGGCCGAGTCCACGGGCTCCGCCTTCGTCGTCGAGTCCGCCTGCGCCGCCTTGGCGGCCGAGTCCGCCTGCATCGTCTTCGCGGTCGAGTCCGCCTTGGTCGGCTGCGGCCTGGTCATCTCGCGCATGAGGGAGTCGAACTGCGCGGCGTAGGCCTTCGAGGCCGGGGGATACGGGAGTGGTGGCAGGTACTGCTTCGCCGTGGCCGAGAGCGCGTCCAGGGAGGCGGGTCCCAGCCGGCTCACGCGGTTGACGTATCGGCGCGGCGCATTCGCGGCCACAACGGGAATACCGTGTGCCTTGGCGAACTCCACCATGGGCCGGTAGTCGGTGGCGTAGCGGGGCCAGGGCCTGGCGCTCGCCTCGAACTGATCCTCGGTGATGAGACCGTCGAGGTACTCGTCGAGGATGTACTGCACGTCGCGCTCGAACATCTCCAGGGAGAGCACGACGGGCCGTTTGGTCACCGCTTCGTCCCCGACGACGCCGTAGCGTTCCGCTGCGCGGTAGAGAAGTTGGGCCTCCACTCCGTGGCCCACGGCGTCGTCGTGGCTCTCGCCCACGAGCACCACGTCCACGTGGTCCATCGCCTGCAGGATGTCGGCGAAGGACCGCGGCTGGCCCGTCGAGTCGTAGACCATGAAGGAGATGCCCTCCACGGGAATCCCCGCGGTGTCGGCAGCGGACGGGTGCTGTGCGCGGGCATGCGTGGGCGCCGTCGCAACGATCAGGGTGCTCACCACACCCACGAGAGCGAGCCTCATCGGCCTTCCAGTCCTCGCCACGAGAAAGCATCGTCCGTCCGGCTGCGTGGTCGAGCCGAACGGACGAGGGTCGAGGTGGAATCTAGGTCCCGGCGTCCCCGCGGCCAACCGCACCGGACGTCCACCGGTTGTTCTCGCGGTTCACGTCCGGGAAGCGCCGATCCGGATCCAGCACAGCCGACGTCACCTTCCCCCGGAGCCCCACCTCGACGGAGGCGCGCTTGCCGTGCCAGACGTCCACGCGCGCCACGGCCCTGACGGTGTCGCCGGATGCGGAGGTCACCTCCAGGATCACCGGCATGGGGATCCGGCCACGGTCCTCCAGCACCACCGTCACCGTGCCGGCGTCGCCCGCGTCCTGGTGCACGTCCACGATGGCCTGGTCAAGCACACGGGTAGTGTACATCCAGGGATAGAAGAACCAGTCCAGATTCCGCCCCGACACGTCCGCGAACGTGTGGAAGAAGTCCAGGGGCTGTGGGTGCTTGAACGCCCAGCGCCGCATGTACGTGCGCATGGCCCGGTCGAAGACCTTCGGGCCCAGGATCGTGCGCAGGGCGCGGAAGACGGAGGCCGGCTTCTGGTACGACGCCACGCCCCGGTTCCCGAACGGCCCGTACAGGTCCGCCGGGCGCATGCTGGGCGTCTCCGCGTCGGAGCCCGCGACGCGCAGATACGATCTCATGGTGGCCAGCCCCTCGGGCCGCTGGTCGGGGAACAGGCTCGCCGACGCCATGTCCTCGGTGAACGTCGCGAAGCCCTCGTCCATCCACGCGTAGTCGCGCTCGTCCGAGCCCACCAGCATGGGACACCACATGTGACCGAGCTCGTGGGCGATGGTGCCGTAGAGCCCCTCCGGGGAGCGGCCTCCTCCGATGACGGTGATCATCGGGTACTCCATGCCGCCGCGGACGACGCCCTCGTTCACGGTCATCTGTGGCCACGGGTACGGATACCACCGCGAGTGGAACTCGATGGCGCGGCGTGCGAAGTCCGCGGAGCGGCTCCAGTAGGGCTTCTCCGGCCGGTAGAGGGAGTAGATGGCCGCCGACGTCGTGGAGCCGTCGTCCGCCTCGTACTCCGCCACCGTTCCGTCCCACACGTACCGGTCCGACGCGCCCCACGCGAAGTCCCGGACGTCGTGTGCGGTGAAGTGCCAGGTGAGGGTGCCGTTCGGACCGCCGGGCGCGGTGGCGTGCCCGGCGTCGCGATCGGCGGTGCTGACCACGTGGGTGATGCTGTCGTGTGCCAGGCTGCGCAGCCTGGCGGCGGCCTCGGGCGTGAGCACGTCGCCCGGGTTCTCCAGGACGCCCGTCGCCCCCACCAGCCACCCGGTGGGCACGGTCAGGTGGACGTCGAAGTCGCCATACTCCTCGTAGAACTCTCCGTCGCCCAGGTACGGGTCCCGTGCCCACCCCCGCAGGTCGTCGTAGACGGCGATCTGTGGATACCACTGCGACATGTAGAAGACCTCCCTACCCTCTCTGCCGCCCCGGAAGGTCCCCTCGGGCACCACGTAGTGCCAGTCGATGTCGAGATCCGCACTGCCGCCCGGAGGGATGGGGCTCGGGAGCATCACGTCGGCCACCGTACCCAGGGACACGGCGCCCCGCGGCTTCCGAACGGTCACGGGGGTGCCCTCCGCCACCACGCGATCCAGGGTGAAGCCGCCCGTCACCGGCACCGCGCGATCCCTGGGATTCCCCGGCGCGTAGACGTTCTGGCCCAGGTTGAGCACGACGCGATCCAGCGTGTCGGGCGAGTTGTTCTGGTAGGTGATGGTCTCCGAGCCCGTCACCGTCGTGTCGTCGGGGTTCAGGCTCGCGCTCATGTCGTACGCCACGCGCTGCTGCCAGTAGCGCGGGCCCGGAGCCCCGCTGTCGCTTCGGGTCCCCATCTCCACTGCGTGCTGGTATGCGTGGGGGACGGGCAGCGTATCCGCAGGATGGGCGAGTGCGAGTGCAGCAAGGAGGAGGAGCGTCATGGCGCGGCGGTCCCTGGTTGGTGCCGGTCGGCTTGGTGGTGGCGGTTCGCGAACGCGAACACGGCGCTGTGTATCGACGTGGAGCGTCGGCGGAGCACGCGGCGATGGCCCAAAGTGGCGCGGCCGCCCCCGGTGTACAACCGGAGACGGCCGCGCCGAGCGCCGCCGCGCATCAGCCCGGCTTCACCTCCCCACCTCCGGGGCCCGTCGAGGCCACCCCGGCCGGGGCCCACCCAGGGCCCCCTGCCCCATCACGGCGCCCTCCGAGATCCGGCTCGCCCTACAGCTCCTCGAGCTCCTTGCGGGCCCGGTCGAGGACGTCACGGATCTTGTCCATGTCCTCGAAGTCCGAGCGCGCCGCGGCCTTGAAGGCCGCCTTGGACAGCCGGCCCCAGGAGCTCCAGATCTCCGCCGTCTCGGGGCCCATGTGGCGCCCCCACTCCTTCCACGCCCCGGACCGCTTCCAGATCCGCTCGATCTCCTCCGCGTGGAGCTTCAGCTCCCCCCGCCCGTCCTCCGTGAGCTCGTAGACCTTCCTGCCGTCCTGCTCCGAGGAGCGGATGAGACCCTCGTCCTCCATCTGCTGGAGCACCGGGTATACGGTGCCCGCGCTGGCGTGGTACGTGCCCCCGGACCGCTCCTCCAGCCGCTTCATGAGCTCGTAGCCGTGCCCCGGGCCGTCGTCCAGGAGGGACAGGAGCGCCAGGCGCACCTCCCCCTGTCCGAAGAACGCCCGGCGTGGCCCCCGGCGTCCCCGCCCCCGCGTGCGCGGACCGAACCCCCAGCCCCAATCCCAGCCGAAGTCCCAGTCGAAGTCCATTCCCCGTCTCCATCCGTGGTCTCTCTGATGTCCCTGGCGTCCCTGATATCCCTCACGCATCGTCGTTCCCACTCCTGGCCACCTCTACGGCCTGTTCACCATGATCGTTGCGTGCGACCTCGCGCACAATACATCGAAAAATGTATCGTACGATATAATCTACGACGTATCGGCGCAAGAGGTTTCAACGGGGTCCCTTCGGGAACTCGACCCGCGCTGGCGATTGGTGGGCTCGCTGCCTGCCAGGCCGGTCGGCCGAGCGCACCAGGTCATCGCCCCGACGGCTCCAAGTGGGCGCTCTCCCATTCGATCGGCTTGCCGAATCCGGATCGAGAACCGTTATTGGGCCTGCAATGCGTGATCTCTTCGCAGAGTTGAAGCGCCGAAACGTCTTCAAGGTGGCCGTCGCCTACGTCGTGACCGCGTGGGTGGTGCTTCAGGCCGCCGACATCGTCCTGTCCGCCTTCGACGCTCCGCCGGTGGTGATGAGGGTGTTCATCGGGCTCCTCGTCCTGTGCTTCCCCGTGGCACTGGTCCTGGCCTGGGCGTTCGAGCTGACGCCCGACGGCGTTCGCCGCGAGGAGTCCGATGCCCCTGCGAAGCGTGGCGGGGGACCGGGTGCGGAAGCCGATGCAGGCGCTGCACGGATCGGCGGGAGGGCGGCGTGGCTCAGCGGCCGCGGCTTCAACGTGGGGATCGCCGTTCTTCTCGTAGCCGCCGTGTCGCTCCTGGGCTGGCGCCATTTCGGAGCCGGCGCCGGCGCGAGGCGCACTAGCGCTGCGGGGGACACAGGGGACTTATCCGCTTCCAGCCGTGGAACGATGTCGGCCCTTCGGGAGACCACCGACGGCATTCCCGACAAGTCCGTAGCCGTCCTGCCCTTCGTCAACATGAGCGGCGACTCCGCCGAAGAGTACTTCAGCGAGGGAATCACCGACGAGATCCTGAGCGCCCTGGCCCAGGTCCCCGGCCTCCAGGTCCCGGGCCGCACGTCGTCGTTCGCGTTCAAGGGGAAGAACGAGGACCTCACCACCATCGGAGCGGCGCTCCACGTCGCCAACGTCCTCGAGGGCAGCGTGCAGCGCGCCGGCGACCAACTGCGCATCATCGTGCAGCTCATCAACGCGCGGACAGGCTACCATCGCTGGTCGCACACGTACAACCGGGGTGTGAAGAACGCCTTCGCGGTGGAGGACGAGATCAGCGCCGCCATCGCCGACGCGCTGCAGTTGAAGCTCGTCGGAGGGAGCGCGGCATCACAGAGCGCCCGGGGCACCTCGGACGTTCACGCCCACGACCTGTACCTGCGGGGGCTGCAGTATTGGAACCGCAGGAACCCGACCGATCTGGGCAAGGCCATCGACGACTTCCGCCAGGCCATCGCGGAGGACTCGACCTACGCCGACGGCTGGGCGGGGCTGGCGATCGTGCTGGCCACGCCCGCCTCTCCCCTACCCGCGTCGAAGTCCCTTCCCCAGGCGGAACGGGCGGCGCGCAGGGCCTTGGCCCTGGACTCCCTGCTTCCCCAGGCGCACACCGCGTTGGCGTACGCCCTCATGGCGTACGACCACGACTGGCAGGGTTCACGGGCCGAGTTCGACCGCGCGCTGGCCATCGACCCGGGGTACCCCACCGGGCAGGAGTGGCTGGCCGAATGGTATGCGAGCCAGGGGCGGACGGCGGAGGCGGTGGAGGTCGCGAGGAAGGCCGAGCACTTGGACCCGCTTTCCTGGATCATCGGTTGGAACCTCGGACGCGACCTGATCTTCGACCGGCGCTACGCCGAAGCGCGGGAGCAGTTCGCGAAGCTGCTGAAGCTCTACCCGAAGAACGGTCAGGTGATGGCTTCTCTTAGGGATGCCGCGCTGCTCCAAGGCGACAGCACGCTGGCCGACGTTCCGGAGATTCGGGAGGACACCCTGACCCTGAGGAACAGGCTAGAGCAACTTGTGAACAACCCGCGTGCCCCAGCGAAGCTGCGGGCAAGAGTGCGCGACTCCCTTCAGAGCGCTGGGGCGGCGGCGACAATGAGCTTCTTGCGTCGCCGTAACCCGCGCCCGGACGCGCTCTTCCAGAGCTGGGACAGCCTGCTGGACCACAGGGACCTCGGCCAAAGGATCGTCGATGTGGTGTGCGGACCGCAGTTCGACTCCCTCCGCGCCGACCCGCGCTACAAGGCGATCCTCCGCCGCGTGGGCCTCGAGGACGCCGGCCGAAGGATCGACAGCCTGCGGAACTCGCCCCGAGTTGCCGGCCGACGCTGACAGACCACGCACGATCGACAGTCTGTGGAGCTCTCGGCGCATCATCCCGGGACGCGCCGAAGAGTCGCACCGGATCGACCGGCCCGCACTGCCGACGAGGGCCGATGACCCGTCACTCGCGTCGCCGGCGCCCTCCGGGAGCGCCGCCGCGGCATCGCCCGCCCCGCCCGTTCGGAACGCCGGGCCCCTTCCGACCGTACTCAGAGGCGACCCTACCATCCCGCCAACAGAAGAGGTTACCGCGAATGCAGAGGTTCCTGACGTACACGGCGTCGCTGGCGCTGGTCTCGACGGCGCTCCTCGCGCCCCACAGGGCGCGGGCTCAGGCCGTCAGCGTGGACGCCAAGGCCGGAGACTATTCCCTCACCCTCAAGGTCCTGCCCGCCGAGGCGTTCACGGGGGCCCACGCCGAGATGGCCCGGGACGGCGGCGCGAAGGCGAACATGGTGGACGGACCTGGCCACCCGAACCACCACATGGTGGTCTTCATCAAGAAGGGCGACAAGCCGGTGGAGAAGGCCATGGTGTCCATCACGTACCGGAAGGTCGGCCAGAAGAGCATGGACTGGTCGATCCTCCCCGTCACGCGCATGCATGTGAAAGGCAAGGGCCTCGCTACCACCCACTTCGGCAACAACGTGTCTCTCACGCCCGGCAGCTACGAGGCGCGGGTCATCGTGAATGGAAGCCAGCCGGCGCTGTTCCACTTCAAGATCGCGGATCAGGCACCCATGGCACGCCATCCCCGCTCACCCGAAAGCCGGGTTCGCTAGCGCGTCTTGAGATCCTCGAGCTCCTCGAGGGTACGTGGCCAGTCCGCCCCCAGGAGCCGGCTCAAGCCGCGGTCCGCCAGCACCTTGCCGCCGGTCTGACATACCGCGCAGTAGTTGGTCTCCCGATCTGCGTAGCGTATACGCTGGATCGGGGCGCCGCAGACCGCGCACGGACGGCCGTGCTTGCCGTGGGCGGCCATCGCCGGATGGAACGCCGTGATCTTCTCGGGAAAGGCGTCACCGAACTCGGCCCTGAGGCGCTCGATCCACTCGACGAGGGAGCGACGCGTCACGTCGTAGAGGCGCCTCATGTCCTCTGCGGATAGATTGCGCGTCAGCTGCATCGGCGACAGCTTCGCGAAGAGCAGAATCTCGTCGGAGTGGGCGTTGCCGATGCCGCTGAGGACGCGCGGGTCGGTGAGGGCGCGCTTCAGCGTGCGGTTCTCCCGAAGCAGCGCCTCCCTGAACGCCTCCAGGGAGGCGTCCATCACCTCGAGGCCGCCGGGATCCAGGGCGACCAGCTCGTCCTCGCCCCGTACCACGTGGAGCGAGGCCTTCTTGTGCGTGGCCCGCTCGGTGAGGAGCAACGTCCCGTCGGGAAAGTCGAAGGCGGCGTGGGCGCCCTTCCCGGGCACCGGGACCCCGCGCTTCTTCCAGTGGAAGCGCCCGGAGATCATGAGGTGGAAGACCAGGAAGACGTCGTCCTCCATGGCCCACACCACACGCTTGCCGAGACGCCGCAGCCCGGTGACCCGCATCCCCTCGGTGGCGGAGAGCGGTGGCTCCCACGTGCGCAGCAGCGACGGGGAGCGCACCCGCGCATGCTCCAGCGTGTAGCCCAGGATGGTGCGCTCGAGACCCTCGAGGTAGGCGGTGATCTCGGGAAGCTCGGGCATGGCGTTCAGACAGGTCTCGGGACCGCGAGGATGGCCGAGGGCGGTGTCCGCGTGACCCCCGCTCGGCCGCAGGCGGCTACCGGCCGCCGCCCGGCGGGCGCAGATCGATGGTGCCGCGGGTCACGAGATCGTAGTACGTCGCGAAGTCGCCCTTCTCCAGCGTGTCCACCGGCTGAAGGATCTGGGTGGCGAGGTATCCCGGCAGCGCAGAGGGGAGCCTTCTCCGGAAGTTGGGGAAGTAGCTCCGGATGACCACCGCGTTGGAGGTCGCCGGAAGCGCCTTCAGGTTGGCCACCCAAGTCGGGAAGGTGCCGGCACGCCACAGGTAGAACTCGACGTTGGACACATAGAACGCCGAGAGCTTCAACCCCATTTCCCGGAGCACCGTGCCCAGCTCCTTCAGGGCCTTGTCGCCGGCGAGGTCGCCCACCACGGGGATCACCCGGTTCTCCAGCTCCAGCTCCCGGACCAGGCGGTAAGGCGCCGCGCTGGACAGGTACGACGCCTCCTGGCCCGCCATGTCCGTCGCCGTCACGAGCTGGCGGTACGTCGGATACCACGGGCGGGGACCCCGGCCGGCGCTGGTGAAGCGAAGCCCCATGCCCTCGTCGATGAACGCGGCGTGGAAGCGCCGGATCGTGGCCAGGTCCCCGGGCGTCAGCGGAATGCCGTACGACCGCACGGCCCGCTCGATCTGCCGCCCCAGCGCGAGAACGACAGTGGAGTCGACGGGAGTCCGGTCGATGTAGGCGACGATCTCGTCGACGCCGCGGCCCCGCCATCCCGCGGTGTCAGCCGGAGCCGGCCTCCCCGTCAGCGCCGCCAGGAACTGGACCCGGGTGGGCGCCCGCTCGATGAGCGCCTTGAGCAGGAGCTGCTCGAGGAGGTTGTCCCTGCGGATGTCCACGATGAACGCGATGTCCGGACGGATGGCGGCGATGTAGGAGAAGTTCTGGTCGGGCCCCACGCCCACGTATGCCCCTCCGCGTACGTCCAGGCGCTTCAGCGCCCCCAGCACCTTCAGGTACCCGTCCTCGTTGGAGACGAGGTTGTCGCTGTTGAAGTACCCGCCGGGGCCCGAGATGCGCGCCGAGAGCGCCGCGAACGCCGAGTCCGAGATGGGCTCGCCGGGACCCAGAGCCCCCGGCATCTCCGGCGACCCCCTCGACACGCCGCCGCACGCTGCCACGACCGGAGCGAGGAGCAGGAGCACGGACGAAGCCCAGCGCGGTCTGCGCACACGGCCACGTCCGGCGTCTCCGTTCATCCGTCTCCGTCTCTTCATCGGCATGGCCTCCCCGCCGTCCGCGGCGCCGACTGGTGTCCCGGATCAGAATACTACGTCCACCATGATGAACGCCCAGGTCATGTTCCGGTCCAGGCGCCCGATCTCCGCCATACCCCGGTCCTGCAGCACGCGAGCCAGCCCGGCCATGAGGCTCAGGCTCGGCGAGTAGCGCTGGGTGACCGTGAGGTCCACCTCGTCGGCGTAGTGGGACGTGCTCAGCGTCCCCCGCCTCGCGGCGGCGAAGGAGTGGACGTCGGCCTCGACGGACACGTCGGAGGCCGGCCTCAGCGCGAGCTTCACCGCTCGGTCCCGGAGCCCATGCCCGGCGGTGCTCGCCGGGATGTTCCTGAACTGGTCGGCGAAGCCGTAGAACTTGTGGCCGGTCCCGTACAGGGTGCTGAAGACCTCGACCCTGCCGTCGTCGGGCGTGTCGTCACCGGACAGGTAGTCGTACCAGAGCGCCACATGGCCCCGGTCTCCGGCGAAGCTCCTCCCGACCCAGACAGCCAGGAGATAGGCGGAGACAGGTTCGCCGGTACGACGTCCACGTTGGATGGTGCCCTCGAAGCGGCCGTCGACCGCCCCGTCGAATGCGTAACGGAGCCCGAGCGTGTGCTGTCGCGTATCGACGCCCCCGCCCCCCCGGTTGTAGAGCCAGTACACGTCCAGGGCTCCCGGGCCCACCCCTTTCGCGGTGGCGTAGACACCGAAAAGGTCGACGTCGGCGGTGACGGCTCGGGAAGTGGCGTTGGCGACCCTGTAACCGAGGAACGTCGCGGTGGCACCACCGCGGGTGGCGTCCAGGCGCACGCCGTCGAACGCCCGGCCCTGCGCCGACCAATCCGAGCGTCCCACCAGGCGCTCCCCACCGAGCCCGGTCTCCTGACGACCCACGGTGGCGGTGAGCCAAGCGAGGCGCCCGCCGGTGTACCGCATGTATCCCTGATGCAGATCCAGATGGTCCGTAGTGTAATCGCTGGAAGGGTTCGTCCTCTCACCCCAGTACCGTACGTCCTGGATCTGGATGAAGACGGACAAGCTGGGGTCCGGTTGTGCCTCCAGGGCGGCACGTACCCGCATGATGGTGAAGTCGTCCTTGCCGCCGCCCACGGGAGCCACCGGATCGCGATACTCGAAGCGCGGCCGGACCTGTCCGTGAACCGTGACGCTCTGCGACCATGCCGGCGCCGCGCCGAGAGCCAGGAGCACGGCGGCGCCCAGCGATGTGCGTGCACGCATGGCCCCTCTGGGCTCGGGGCCCATTGGATGAGGCGCGTCAGTGCCGAGTGAGGTCGCGGCGGATCTTGAGGTCGTCGGCGGTACCCTGGATGCCGTCCGGTCCGTCGGAGCCGACGGTGAAGCCGTCAGGCGAGTTCCTCATGTAGTACTGGTGTCCCCATAGATCCATGGGATCCCCCGAGAAGTCCATCTCGAGCCATCCCGACCAACTCGCCGGATACCCCTCCCCCCGGTTGACCCTGACGGCGAGCTCGTCGGCCATGGCTTTGAGGCGACCGTTCGTGATCTTGATCTTGAAGTGGTCGACCAGCGGCTTCACTTCGTTCTCGATCCTGGCACGCGTCTTGGGTACCGACATGCCGATGGCCAGGGCGAGGATCAGGATCATGATGAGCTTGCCCATGCTCTATTGCCGCCTCGTAGTAGAGAGTGCCCACTTCCGACGACCCTCCTGAAACCTGCTCCGAAAGGGATGGTCGAGGCAACTGTGTAGAAAGGCCTCGCCCCGCATGGACTGGCATGAGACGTGCGGCGTGGGACCCGCCCGTCAGGGCCAGGGTCGCTCGAAAGGAGGTTGCATGGCCGTGCAGATCGACAGGTCCAGGATCCCGGTGCTTGCCGTCTTGGTGGCAGTCGGCGCCGTCGCCGCCTGCTCCCGCGGGGGGGCGATGGGGCCTGGCGCTGCCCAGGGGACGTCTTTCTCGGTGGCGGCGACGACGACAGGCTCCTCGGGGTCGACGACGACCCAGTCGTCGAGCTCCGGGATGACACAGAGTGACTCCACCGACACCCTCACCCTCTCCAAGGTGCAGCTCGTGGTCCGCCGCATCGAGCTCTCACCCGTCGACACGGGAGCTCAAGCCGACACCGTGTGCTCCCGGGGTGACGACGACGGAGAGCACCCTGCCCAGTGGACACGTGTCGGACACTGCGATGAGATGAAGGTGGGGCCGGTCCTCGTGGACGTGCCCCTGGACGGGCAGGTGGAGAAGGTGTTCTCGGCGCAGCTCCCCGTCGGCACCTACGACGGTGTCGAGCTGCAAATTCACGCTCCGTCGCACTACGACCCGAGCGACTCTGCCTTCCTCCAGGCGAACCCGGAGTTCGACAGCGTGAGTGTCCGGGCTGAGGGCACCTTCGACGGAAGGCCCTTCACATTCACCTCGCGCATCGAGGCAAGACAGCGGAACGTCCTCAACCCACCGGTGCAGGTCGCAGACTCCGTCCCGACCAACATCACGTTCCACCTGGACCTGTCCAAGTGGTTCGTGAGCCCGGGCGGAACCCTCATCGATCCATCCACCGCCACGGGCGACAGCCAGACAGGCGACCTGGTGCGATGGAACATCATGAGCTCCCTCCAGACGTTCAGGGACGACAACCGCAACGGCCAGTGCGACGGCGGCGGCAGCCGGGACGGGGGATTCGGCGGCTGACGGAGGCCCGCAGGCGACAAGGGCTCCTGAGGATTCCCCGCATCGGTTCCGGCGGGACCACCTGAGCCAGGACGAAAAGACGGCGGGCCGGCCCCCGGGGGCCGGCCCGCCCTTTGTCACGGATGCCGCGGATGTCGAGATGGGCTCAGTGGATCGTTCCGCCTCTCTCGAGCATCTCGCGCAAGCTTCCTTCGTCGAAGAAGGAGCTGCTTCCGGTGACGCCGGCCTCACGGTCCACCCTCAGGTACTGGGTGTAGGTCTTGTCGCCCACGGTGAGGGTCACCGTGTAGGCACCCGGTGCCGCCATGGCGCCACCCCCGAAGCCCCCTCGGCGGCCGCCGAGACGACGGAGTATCGCGTAGGGGCTCTCCCCGGGCATGATGAGCGCGCCGAGCTTCTGCATCTGCTCCATGTCGAAGCCCAGCGCAGCGGCGGTGCCGCCGCCGCGGCCACCCCGGCCACTGGCGCCCGCAGGCCTCGGCGGAGTCTCGCCCGGACGGGCCTGGAAGGCCTCCGGATTGCGCCCGGCACCGAAGCCACCGCCGAAGCGGCCGCCACCGAACGCGGCGAACAGCGCGGACAGATCGGTCTCGCCGGTGAAGATGCCCACCATGCGATGAAGAGGACCGGCCTCCCAGCCGGCCTTGATGAGGGAGTCGGCCACTTCCCTGGCGCGCGTCGCGGTCCTGATGCTGTCACGGCGCTCGGAGGGGGACAGGGCCGGTGACGGGCCGGGGTTGGGACGGAAGTTCCACGTCACCGTATGGATGCCTGCAGTGGCCGGGCCCTCCATGTTGCGGATGACGTTGCCGTCCGCGTCCTTGATGGTCAGGTGCACCTGGGGCCCACGCCGCATCATGCCGGGACCGCCGCGGCCACCGCGGCCGCCGCCCTGGCCCTGGGCCTGGGCCATGGCGCCACGGCCACCACCCTGGCCGCCCTCGGCTTCCGCCAGCGACTTGGCGGTCGCGTCGCCGATGTAATAGCTGATCTCCGCCTCCGAGCCCGGAGTCGGCCGGCTGAACCACGCCTGGCCGTAGGACTCGCCCCCGTGCAGCTCCTGCCCGAACTGGAACGCCGGTGCCGGATCGAAGAGCGCCGCGCCGTCGGCGACGACGTTGTCGTTGAGCTGCTCCAGCGGACCGATGGCCACGATCCAGATGGAGCGGCCGTGTGTCGCGGCGATGAGGTCGTGGTCCCTGGGCTGGATCTCCAGGTCACGGACCGGCACGCCCGGCATCCCCGTCATGAACCGCTGCCACGACTTTCCGGCGTTGGTGGAGACATAGGCGCCGATGTCCGTCCCCACGAAGAGCAGGTTCGGGTTGTGCGGATCCTCACGGATCACCCGCATGAAGTCCTGCGAGTTGTCGTTGGGGAGGTTGCTCGCGATGGAGGTGAACGTCCTACCCCCGTCGTTGGTGACGAACAGATACGGCTTCATGTCGTCGTTGCGGTGGTTCTCGACCGCCACGTAGAAGCGCTGGTCATCGAAGTGCGAGGGCTCGATGCCCGTCACGTACCCGCCCCGGGGCGCGCCCTTGATGTTGGCCGTGACCTCCGTCCAGTGGGCGCCGTCGTCCCGCGTGTACCAGGTGCGGCCGTCGTCGGTGCCGGCGTACAGCCAGCCCTGGTGGAGCGGGGACTCGGCCAGCGAAACCACCGTGGCGTACGTCTCGGCACCGGTGGCGTCGGTGGTGATGCCGCCGGTGGTCTCGGTGCTGATCTTCACCTTCTCGGGATCGGCGTACGACAGGTCGGGCGAGATGGGCTCCATGTGCAGCCCACCGTCGATGCTCTTCAGCACGCGATTGCCCGCCGCGTAGATGACCTGCCGGTCGAACTTCGACTGGAGAAGCGGCGTATCCCAGTTGTAGCGCATCTGATACGCCGCCGAGTCCGCCGTGGCCTTCCTCTGCAACGCCACGATCTGCGGATCACTGGCGGAGACGCCCTTGTTCTCCAGCACCACGATGGAGTCCTCGAGGGGACGCCACACGGTCTGCCAGTCGGGCTTCTGCACGCCCTGGCGCTCGCCGGTGCGGGTGTTCACGCGGCTCATGGCCCCACCCTGGGACTCCGCCCAGACGATGTCCGGGTCGCCCCAGTCCTGGGCGCTCTGGAAGCCGTCGCCGCCGGCCACAGTGTACCAGTAGTAGTTGTTGATCCCCTCCCGATCCGTGACCCGGCTGGGTCCGCACCAGGTGCCGTTGTCCTGGAGGCCGCCGCACACGCGGTACGGCGTGTCGTAGTTGAAGCTGACGTGGTAGAACTGACCGATGGCGATGTGGTTCAGGTAGGTCCAGTTCCCGCCCTTGTCGAACGTGATGGCGACGCCACCGTCGTTGCCCACGACCATGCGGTTCCCGTCGTTGGGGTCGATCCAGAGGGCGTGGTCGTCGACGTGGATGTCGTTGGTGGTGGTGCCGTATGTCTTGCCGCCGTCATCGGAATACTGGAGCGGCGTGGAGGAGAAGTAGATCCGGTTGGGGTCCTGCGGATCGACACGGACCTGCGAGTAGTAGAACGGCCGCGTGTCCACGTCGTTCATCTTGGTCCAGGTGGCCCCGCCGTCCTCGGAGCGATACAGGCCGGTTCCCCCGGACCCGTCGGCCTCTTTCTTGGCCTCCACCTCGCAGTACATGACGTTGGGGTTGGAGAGGCTGATGGCGATGCCGATGCGGCCCTTCTCGGCGGTGGGGAAGCCGTGTCCCTGCACCTCGGTCCAGGTGTCCCCACCGTCGGTGCTCTTCCACAGCCCGCTGCCGGGACCGCCGCTGTTGAGGAAGTACGGCCCGCGCACCCGCTGCCAGCTGGACGCCCACACCACGTTCGGGTCGCGGGGGTCCAGGGCCACGTCCACGAAGCCGGCTTTGTCGCTGATGAACTTCACCAGCTTCCACGTCTTGCCGCCGTCGGTGGTGCGGTAGAGCCCCCGGTCCTTGTTGGCACCCCAGATGTGCCCAAGCGCCGCCACGAACACGATGTTCGGGTTCGTCGGGTTCACCACGATGCGGCCGATGGCCTGCGACTCCTTCAGGCCCATGTACTGCCAGGTGTGCCCGCCGTCGGTTGACTTGTAGACGCCCGCGCCGGGAGAGATGGAATTGCGGGAATCCTCCTCACCCGTGCCGACCCAGACCTGGTTGGGGTCCGACGGCGCGATGCCGATGGCCCCCATGGACGACACGCTGTCCACGTTCCATACCGACTCGAACGTTGCGCCGTTGTTCGTGGTCTTCCAGACCCCGCCGGCAGCCGAGGCCACGTAGAAGGTGGTGGACGGGCTGGGCAGCCCCTGCACGTCGGTGACCCGGCCCATGATGTTGGCCGGTCCGATGGAGCGCCAACGGAAGGCCTCCATCATGTTGTTCGGGATGGGCTGGGACAGTTGCGCACCCAGCCCAGGGGCGACGAAAGCCAATGCCAACGCCGCCCCCAAGAGAGTCTTGCCTCGCATTGCAAAGCGTCCTGCCGTGAGGAATGGGGTGGTAGCCCGCCGGGAGGGGACGGGACGGGCTACAGATGTCGTGGCCGATCACCGGAGAAGACAAACGGACCCGGGCTAGCGTTGAGGGGAGGGCGGGCGATCACCCGGCCCATCCCGAACGCGCGCGCCCGTCCTCCGGAGCGCAACCGGGCTCTCCCCCGATCCGACCGCCCGGATCTAGAACCAGGCTGTCAGCCCGATCCTCAAGGTCCTCGGGGGCACCCGGTTCAGGACCGCCCCGAAGTACTGGTCGCTGGTGACGCCGGTCCACGGCTTGGCCAGATCCGGATAGTAGTCCATGCCGTTGTTCACCATGGTGTTCACCTGCGTGGCGGCCTTGTCACCGGTCACGTTGAACAGGTCCAGGGACACGGAGAGCTGACGGCCCCTGAGGTCGAACATCCGCTCCAGATGGAGATCCAGGTTCGCGCGGGCGGGGAGCTCCGGATACCCCCGCGGCCCCACGTAGACGTAGTTCCCCTCCACGGGCGTGAAGACCTGGTAACTCAATTCCTCCCCGTTGCTGGTGGTGGGAGGGGGCACGTAAGGTCCCTGGCCCGGGCGCCAGCCGGTTCCCCCCGTGAGGGCACCGGTGTGGACCCTGTAGGTGAAGATGCCCAGGGCGGTGAGACGGAACCTGGGCGAGTAGTGGTCGCCCGTGCGATATGTCCAGAACGCCCCGCCCCGCATTCCCCAGGGAAGGTCACCCCAGACGGAGACCTTCCCCTCGGCGTCGGCGTAGTTCTCCAGGAATCCGTACGCGTTCACTCCCTCGTTCACCCGGACGTACGGTCCGGCGTTGTAGGACAGGGGATCGGTATAGCCGGAGACGTTGTCCAGATTTCCCTTGAGCTTCGTGGAAACGAAGCTGAACGAGCCACCCCACGTCGGACGCGCCACCTCGATGGTGAACTGGAACTGCCCGAACGTCCGCTGCGCCCCCGGCGCCTTCGTAAGCGCGTAGTCCGGGTTCCACGTCAGCCCCAAGGTGTCGGCGGGCACCATGTCGGGGATGGAGCCCGCGTAGACCTCCGGGTAGAGCGCCCAGAGGACCAGCCGCTGGCGGAGGACGTTGTTGGGCAGGTAGACCTCCGGGAGCCACACGCTGCCGCCGCCGTACGCCACCGGCTGACCGCCCTGGAACACGCGCACGCCCTCGAACACCGTGTAGTTCGACGCGGCGTTCCTGTCCACCAGGGCCACCATATTGCGGTTGGTCCGCCGGGTGTAGAGCAGGTCCAGCTTCACCGAGCTCCCGACCTGCTTCTCCAGCCCTACCAGCCACTCGTCGATGTACGGCTGGTGGTAGCCCTCCACCGGGCCCGTCTCGTTCAGCGACTCCACGCTCTCCTTCGTGAACAGTCCCACTGCCGCCAGCGAGTCGCGCTGCTGGACCGTGAACGTCTGCGTGGGCGAGGTCGGCACACCGTGGTAATACCAGATCTCCTGGTTCGTGAACACGTCCGAGCCCGCCGCCCGGTCGAACATCTGTGTGATGAGGTCCTGGTGGTACCGACCCCAGTGCCCCTTGAGGACCAGCGTCTTGTCCCGCGTCAGGTTCACGGTGATCCCCACCCGCGGATCCAGCGCCTGGTCCTGCACGGCCTTGAACCGACTCCCGGTCACCGGGTTCAACCATCCTTCCCAGCGGCTCCACCGCACGCCCGGCGACAACACGATCCGCTGCCCCAGCTGAATCGATGATTGGGCGTACGCCGCGGTATTGGCCACTTCCGCGTCCAGGTTCACCTCCCCACCCCACTCCGTCGCGATCCAGTTCACGCTCTGCACGTGCCAGGTGCTGGGGTCGTCCGGCGTGAACGTCGCGATCTTGCTCGGCTCCCACGTCATGCCGCCGCTCCGGAGCCGCTGATTGATGAACCCACCCTTGGTGTACTGGACTCCCACCTTCAGCGTGTGCTCCCACGAGCCCGTGTGCAGCCGCAGCGAAAGCTCGGAGTTCGCCGAGGTGCTGCTCGGTGCGCTCCTCAGGAAGTACGGGTTGTTTCCGTACGCCGAGTACGGCGGCCACAGCGCGAACGTGCTGATCCCCGGCACGGTCATTCCCTCGTACGGCGTGTAGCGCTCATCCTGGGTGAAGCGGTTCACCCGGGTCTCCCACACTCCCCAGCTCCCAAGGGTCTCCGTCCACGAGCCGTTCACCAGCCACGTCGGCGACGTATAGCGCTGGGCCGCCCCCGGTTCCTCGTAGCCCGTGATCCCGTAGTTGTCCGCCCGCGTCCCCAGGTACGCCCCCGACACCTCCATCGTCTGGTGAGGCGTCGGCGTCCACGTCAGCTTGCCGAACGCCTTCTCCTGCTTCTGTCGCTCCTGCGCCGGCGAGTACTTGCCCTCCACGAGGGACAGGTGATTCAGCGCGTGGCTGGCCTGGCCCACGTACTTGCCGGAGACGTAGTAGAAGAGTCTGTCCCGGAGGATCGGCCCTCGTGCCTCCGCCTCGACGTCGCGACGGGCCACCACCTCGGTGCCGATCTGCGAGCCGACGAGGTTCGAGGCGTCCAGCGCCTGGTTCTCGTAGGACGTCTTGAAGAAGCCCTGGAAGTCGTTGGTGCCGCGCTTCGTGGTGATGTCGATGAGGCCGCCCTGGAAGCCTCCGTACTCCGCCCCGGCGCCCAGGCCCCGCACCTGCACCTTGTCGATCCAGTTGATGTTCGGCTGGATGGCCTCGCCGCCCATGCCCGGGTTGTTGGCCGACACCCCGTCCAGCGTGTAGGAGTCCGCCTGGAAGTTCGCTCCACCCCACACGTGCCCCGGGCGCGCCCCGGGGGTGAGGGCCACCAGGTTCTGCGCCTGGTACGTCACCGGCAGGAGGGCGATGGCCTTCTGCTCGATCTGTGTGCTGAACTCCGAGTTCTCGTGCTGGATCTGCACGCGTTCCGACTGCGCGACGATCCCCTCCAGCTCCACCGCCGACTCGCGTAGCCTCACGTCCAGCACCCGCACGCTGGCGTTCTCCACCCGCACGCCGGTCAGGGTGGAGGACTCGTAGCCCAGCACGCCCACGGTGACGTCGTAGCTGCCCGGAGCCACGCCGGTCATGCGGGCCGCGCCCTTGGCATCCGTGCCCACGGTGCGCATGAGCGTCCCCTGGTAGGTCACCTGCACCGTGGCGTTCTCCAGCGGCCGGCCTCCCGCTCCGGTGACCCGCACCAGCAGGATCCCCTGCGCGGACACGGTCCCTGGAAGGAGCCCCGTCAGCAGGGCCAGGGTGAGAGCCCACAGCGTCCACGACGCGATGCGGGGAATTCGAACGAAGGAGAGGCTCATATGCTCCGTCCCGTTCCGGATGACACCGTCACCTGCCGAAGAAACTACATCTGTATGACACCGGACGGGGCCTCTGTGCTCGTCGCTGCCGCCGGACATGCGTCGGCGCCGCGGCGGGGTGCCCCCACTCCTATGTGTGCGCCCTGCGCCGCCACCCCAGGAAGACGGGGACGCCCGCCCCGATGAGAAGCGTCCCGTACACGGCGTTACGGGGGTTGGACACCACCGAGCTGTAGACCACGAAGCAGGCGGCCGCCACGAAGAGCCCGGGAAGGAGCGGATACGCCGGAGCACGGAAGCGCGGAGCGGATCCGCCCACGCGGGCAGCGCCTGCCGCCGTGCCGTCGGGAGCTTCCCCAGCGGATGGCTCCCGCAGCGCCCGGCGGTCGCGGGTCCGGTAGACGAACACGGTGGCCACGATGGCGCCGAAGAAGATCCAGTCACCGAAGACCACCCAGTCCAGCAGCTTCCCGTACGTCCCAGACGCCGCCAGAACGACGGCCCACACCATCTGGATCCAGATTCCCACCACCGGCGTCCGGGTGCGCGGGCTGAGGCGGGCCACCGAGGCGAAGAAGCTCCCGTCCGCCGCCATGGCCTGATAGATCCGGGGCGTCGCCATGATGAAGACGTTCAGGATTCCGAACGTCGAGCACGCCACACCCACGTCGATGATCTCTCCACCCCTTTGACCGGCGACCGCCCTCAGGGCGGCGGCCGCCGGGGCGGTGCTTCTCGCCAGCCCCCCGGAGCCGAGGGCGGACAGATACGCCGCGTTGGCCGATACGTACACCACCACGACGATGGCCACCCCCACCATCAGCGCCAACGGGAGACGCCGCTCGGGATCCCGGATCTCCTCCGCGATGTTGTTGGCGTGCTGCCAGCCGCCGTACGCGAAGAGCACCGGAACCAGCGCCGTGCCCATGGCCAGCACCAGCGGTCCGGGCGCCGTGTCGCCGGCTCCCGCGCCGGCAGGGTGGACGCCGCCGTGCGCCCACAGCCACACGCCTGCCCCCACCAGGAGGGCCAGCGCCCCCAGCTTGAGAAGCGTGAACGCGTTCTGCACCCACGAGCCGAAGCGCACGCCGGCGACGTTCACCGCGGACAGCAGCACGATGGCGCCCACCGCCAACGGCTTCACCCACGCCTGCCCGGCACCCGCCAGGTCCGCGGTGTAGCTGGCGAAGATGATGGCCACGGCGGCCACGCCGCCCGTGTTGATGACGAGGAGCTGCGTCCACCCGTACAGGAAGGCCGGCAGCGGGCCGAACGCGTCCCGCAGGTAGACGTAGCCGCCACCCGCTCGCGGCAGACGGGCTCCCAGCTCCGCAAAGGAGAGGGCGCCGACGACGGCGATGGCGCCGCCGAGCGCCCAGGCCGCGAGCACGGCCCCGGCGGTGCCGACACGCTGTGCCACGATGGCCGGGTTGAGGAAGATCCCGCCGCCGATGATGGCACCCACCACCACCATGGTGGCGTCGAAGGTGCCCAGCCTGCGGTCGTATCCCACGCCCTGCGTGACGCCGCCGCCGTCGTTAGGATTCGTCATGATCGCCGAACATCGCATGCTCCAGAGGCGTACGCGAGGCAACGATCACATCGTGGACCTGACCGCGGAGCTCCAGGATCTGGTGGCCTCCACCGGCGTCACCACCGGCCAGGCCGCGCTGCTGGTGCACGGGTCCACCGCGGCGCTCACGACCCTCGAGTTCGAGCCTGGATTGGCGGAGCACGACGTCGCCGCGGCCCTCGAGCGCGTGGCGCCCAGAAACGTCCGGTACGAGCACGAGGAGACCTGGCACGACGACAACGGCCACAGCCACGTGCGCGCCTCCGTGGTGGGGCCGTCGCTGGCGCTGCCCATCGTCGAGGGGCGCATCCCCCTGGGGACGTGGCAACAGGTCGTGCTGGTGGATTTCGACACACGCTCCCGGAGCCGGACGGTACACGTGAGCGTGGTGGGGATCTGAGAGGCCGCAGCACTCCACATGCCCCTGATCTCCCTGTCCGGCGTCGCCGTCGAGTTCGGCGGAACCCCCGTCCTCCAGGACGTGAGCTTCTCCGTCTCCAGGGGCGAGCGGTGGGGCATCGTCGGACGCAACGGGAGCGGCAAGACCACCCTGCTCAACGTGGTCGCCGGCAGGCTCGACCCCGCGAGGGGAGCGGTCGCCCGGGAAGGCGGCCTGCGCTTCACGATCCTCGACCAGCAGCGGGACTTCGGCAGGGCGGCCACCGTCTGGGAGGCGGCGGCCTCCCCCTTCGCCCACCTCCTCGAGCTCGAGGTCGCCCTGCAGAGTCACGCCGACGGCCTGGCGCGTGCCGGTGACGACGCCACCCCCGAGATGCTCGCCCGCTACGACCGTGATCTGGAGCGCTTCGCACGGGAAGGCGGCTACGAGATGGAGGCGAGGGTGGACGCCGTGCTGGACGGCCTGGGCTTCGACCACGGCGCGGCCCGCACGCAGCGCGTCGAGCACCTGAGCGGCGGTGAGGCGGGGCGCGTGGGACTCGCCTGCCAGCTCGTCGCCCCCGCCGACGTGGTCCTCCTCGACGAGCCCACCAACCACCTGGACCTGGAGACCACCCGCTGGCTGGAGGCCTGGCTCCAGGGCCTCGACGCCACCGTGCTGGTCATCAGCCACGACCGTGCGTTCCTGGAGGCCGTGGTGGATCACACCGTCCACGTGGACCAGGGCACCGCCACGCCATACGCCGGCAGCTACAGCGCCTTCGTCACGCAGCACGCCGAGCGGGGGCTGGCCTACGAGCGGGCGTACGCGGCGCAGCGGCGCAGGGTCGAGAAGGAGGAGGAGTTCATCCGCAGGAACATCGCCGGTCAGAACAGCCGGCAGGCGAAGGGGCGGCGCACGCGGCTGGCGCGGCTGCCCCGCTTGAGCCCCCCGCCCACCGACGAGGACGTCATGGCTCTTCGTCTGGAGCCCGAGGAGCGAGGCGGTAACCAGGTGCTGGTGCTCGCCGACGTCCGCCTGGCGGCGGGCGGGCGGACGCTCCTGGACGGCTTCTCGGCCCGCATCCACCGGGGCGAGGTGGTGGGGCTCGTGGGGGCCAACGGCTCTGGAAAGTCCACGCTTCTGGACGCCATCGTCGGCGCGCGGCCCGCCGACGGGGGCGAGATCCGACCGGGGGCATCCATCCAGGTGGCGTACCATCGCCAGGACATGGAGCAGATCCCCGAAGGAAAGACCCTCTTCGACATCGTCAGCGACATGCGGCCGAGCTGGGACAGGGGCCAGGTGCAGGGCCACCTCGGGCGCTTCGGCTTCCCCGGCAAGACGGTACAGCGCACGGCGGACAGCCTGTCCGGCGGCGAGCGAGCGCGTGTGGCGCTGGCCCTCCTCATGCTTTCCCGCGCGAACTTCATCCTCCTGGACGAGCCCACCAACCACCTGGACGTCGAGTCCGTCGAGGCGCTGGAAGACGCCCTGGAGGGATACGGCGGCACGGTGCTCCTGGTGAGCCACGACCGGGCGCTCCTGCGGGGGCTCACCACCCGGATCTGGTCCCTGGAGGCCGGCGTCATCGAAGACTATCCCGGGAGCTTCGGCGAGTGGGAAGAGGTCCGGGGCCGGCGTGCGGAGGAGGCGCGCCGGGAGGCGGCGGCATCCGCGGGGGCCCGCAAGGAGCGCGAGGCCCGCGCGAGCCGGAAGGAACGTGAGCGCGAGAAGGAGGAGCGCGCCCGGGCCCGTGCGCTCCGGAGGCGCGTCGAGGCTGCGGAGGCGGAGGTCCATCGGCTGGAAGCACGGGCCATCGAGCTCCGCGCCGCGCTGGCCGACACCTCCCTCTACGGCGACGCGGAAGGGGTGCAGCGAGCCGTGGCGCTCAAGGCTGAGCTCGCCGGCGTGGAGCGGGAGCTCTCCTCGGCGCTGGACACCTGGGCCGAAGCCGAGGAGGCGACGCAGACCGGGGGATAGAGGGGACGGGACCTCGACGGCTGTGCGGGCGACTCCGGCGCCGCGGCTCTGTCAGGAGGCTCGTCCGCCGGACCGCGTTGCTAAGCGAGGAACTCCACCACCGCCTCCACCCAGGCGTGCGGACGCTCCAGGTGCACCGCGTGCCCCGCTCCCGGGACCACCACCAGGCGGCCGGCGGGCATCCGCTCCTGCATGCGGCGACCGATCTCCACGTACGCGGTGTCCAGCTCCCCGGTGACGAGGAGCGTGGGCACGCGACACGTCGCCAGGGCACTCCAATACGACGGCAGCGCTCCCGTCCCCAGGCCCCGCAGAGCCGCCGCCAGCGACCTGGCGTCGTTGCGGAGGCGCCCTGCCCGATGGGCGGTGCGCACCTCCGACGGGAGGGCCTTCTGGCTCTCGAAGAGTGGGTGGGCCTCCCAGTGGTCCACGAATGCCTCGATGCCCTCGGTCTCCAAACGCTCCGCGAGCTCCTCGTCGGATGCGCGCCGGGCGGCACGTTCGTCGTCGGTCTCCAACCCGGGCGACGCGGATTCCAGCACGAGGCGGCGTACGCGCTCCGGATAGGTCATGGCGAAGCCCAGCGCCAACCGGCCGCCCATGGAGTATCCCACGAGGTCGACGGGGTCGTGGTGCGCGTGTCGCCAGATCTCGGCGGTGATGGCCTCGGGGGTGAAGCGCCACGGAGCCACGTCCCCGGCGTGACGGCCGTGCCCGGGCAGATCCACCAGCACCGGTGCCCCTCTTGCGGAGGCGAGGGCATCCACCACGGCGGGGCTCCACGCAGTCGAGGACCCCGTGAACCCATGGAGGAGGATCAGGTCGGTCATGGACATCGGAGGGCTATGGGCAGTCGAACGTCCAAGATGGACAACCGGCGCGGCTCGGGGAAGGATCCCAGGGACGTTACCGTAGTACCACGTCACCAGAACCGCACCTCCGGAGGGACGCCAGCCGTGAGCCAGCTCGCCGCCGCCGATCAGCAGTACGATATCCTATCCGCCTTGCGGCGCCTCAAGGGCAAGGCCACCGCGGGCGACGTGGTGGCCGCGACGGGCCTCGCCACCGACCAGGTGGACCAGGGGCTCAAGACGCTCCTGGAGAGCCATCGTGGACACCTGGCCGTATCCGACTCCGGCGAGCTTCTCTACGAGTTCGACCCCCACCTCATCGAGCGGGGCTCCGAGCCGCTGTGGGCACGCTTCAAGCGCAGGTTCAGCGCGCTCTTCACGAAGGCGTTCAAGGCATGGATCGTCATCATGCTCGTCGCCTACTTCGTGCTCTTCGTGGTCCTGGTGATCCTGGCGCTCTTCGCCAACCGGGACGACCGGGGCTTCGGAGGCGGGGGGAGGCGACGCGGCGGAGCAGTCCGCGGCGGCGGCCTGCCCTTCCCCGACCTCTGGTTCTGGTACTGGATCTGGGGTCCACGGTGGTACGTGGGACGCCCCTACTACGGGCGCCGGTGGGAGCGGACGCTGGACAAGGAGGACAAGGTCCCCTTCTACAAGAAGGTGTTCGCCTTCGTCTTCGGGCCGGACAAGCCCAAGCCCACGCGGCAGCAGCTGGACCGGAGCACCCTGCGCCTCGTCCGCGCCCGGCGGGGCGTGATCACCACCGCGGACCTGGTGGAGCACACCGGCCTTTCCTGGGAGGAGGCTGAGGACGAGATGGGCCGGCTGGTGGGCGCCTATCAGGGTGAGGCCATGGTGTCGCCCCGGGGCGAGCTGGCCTACGCGTTCCCCGAGCTCATGATGAGCGCCCACGGCCACGTCAGCGACCGGGCACCGAATCCGACTTGGATGCGCCTGGAGTACGACCAGGAGCTCACCGGCAACACCGCCGGCGCCAACGCCGGCGTGATGGGCATCAACCTGTTCAACCTGGTGGCGGCGACGACGGCTCCCTGGTTCATCTTCCCGCGCTTGCACCTCGGCGGCGAGATGGCGTGGGTCTTCCTCGTCTACGTGCCGGTGGTCTTCAGCTTCTCGCTCTTCGCCGGGCCAGCGGCGCGCATGTGGGGTGTAGTGCGCGAGAACAAGCGACGCCGCCGCCGGAACATCCGCCGGGTTCTCCTGGGCTACGTCTACAAGGAGACGCTGGAGGAGGATCAGGGCGTGCGCCTGGCCGAGGCCGTGAAGCACGTGCAGTCGCTCCTGCGCGAGCAGGCGCCCTCCGCGGGCGCCGTGGAGAAAGAGCTCCAACGGCTGGCCGCGGAGCTGAACGCCGACGTGAATCCGGATGCCGACGGCCAGCTCGTCTTCACCTTCCCCGAGCTGCGCCAGCAGGTCGCCGAAGGCGAGGCCGTGCGCCGCAAGCTGGCGCTGGATCAGCGGCAGATGGGCGACATCGTCTACTCGACCAAGGACGACTCGGTGGCCGAGGGCAAGCGCGAGATGGCGGCCTTCGACAAGGAGCTGGGAATCACCCCCGAGGAGGTGGCCGCCGCGGAGCAGCACCTGGGCGGTTACCTGCCCCCGGTGAACGAGATCGGCTTCGAGGACGAGTTCGAGCTGGTGGCCTTCGACGAGCAGATGGCTCAGCGGGAGCGGCAGAGGCAGAAGGTCCGGGTGTTCTGAGCCTCACCCTTTCAGCTTCGCCTTCAGCTCCGGGAGCCAGTTCCGCACCAGAATCGTCCTGCCCGCCGTGACGGCCACGCCCTGGCCGGAGGCCACGGGCCGAAGCATCAGGAAGGTGCGGCTGTCCGGTGTCACGGCCCAGTAGTGGCTGTCGTCGTTGGCGGCGTAGTCCCGGGCGTTGAAGAGGACCTGGTGCGCCCCGGCGGTGAACGTGGGCGTGCCGCTGACGTCCACCGCGATGGCCTGGCCCGAGGCGTTTCGGTAGAAGAGCTCTTTACCGTCATGGGACCACAGGGCCTCCGACCCGCCGTCGGTGGAGACCTGCCAGTGCCCGTCCTGCGCGTCCGGGAAGGGGACGACATACACCTCCTTGCGGCCGGTCACGTTGGAGGCATAGGCGAGCCAGCGTCCATCGGGTGAGAGCGCCGGTCCCGTCTCCTCGGCCGGCGTGGCCACCAGCGGCACCGGCGTCGTGTCCCCGCCGGTGCGCACGGCCAGGATGTCCCCGCTCCCCGCCGCCACGTCGTCGGTGCGGTAGACGAGCCACTTCCCGTCGGGGGACCAGAGCCCCTCCCAAACGCCCCGTGCTTCCGACACGACCCGCACCGGCCGGCCACTTCCGTCGGCGTGCCGGGCCCACAGCTCCATCTTCCCACTGGTGCTCGACGCATCGGACGTGTAGAGGATTGTCTTGCCGTCGGAAGACCACGCCGGGCGGATGTTCTGCGTCCCCGCGAAGGTCAGCCGCGTCGCGGGGCCGTCCGGAAGGCGCAGGACCGTGATGTCCGCACGATTCCCGGTGGTGTCGGCCACGCTGAGGGCGACCCGGGAGCCGTCGGGCGACAGCGCGAGGCCCCCGTTGACCGCGATAGGTGCGCTCCAGGTGCTGTCCACGCGGTGCTCACGGCTCCCATCACGGGAGAGCGCCACCAGCTCGAGGCTGGTGCCCGCCACCGCGGCGGCTCCCTGCGCGTAGAACATCGTCCCGTCCGCCCCCATCGCGATGTCGGGAGAGGCGCCCGCGACGCGTACGCTGTCGAGGACGGACACCGGGGCGCCTTCGGCCTCCAGCTTACGCGCGTCGAAGCGGGCCGCGAACAGGGACCCGTTCGTCTGCACGTAGGCGATGTCACCGCCCGGCACGACCCATGCGGCCAGGGCGTTCCGCGCGATCTCGTGGATCGAGTGTGTGGACAGGTCGAAGGCGATCACCCGGGGCACGGCTGCGGCGATACTCACCAGAACGGCGTTCGCGCCCGGGACGGGAGCCACACGGTTGATCAGCCCACCGGCCGAGTCCGTCGTGAGCACTCGCGTCGTCGCCCCCCCGTCCGCGGTGGTGCGGAAGAGTCGGTCCCCATTCCTGCCGGGGAAGACGATGGTGCCGTCGTCCAGCCACGCGCCCCCGCCGTTCGAAGCCGAGTCCGACACGATGACCGGGGCTCCGCCGTCGCGCGCCACCCGCTTGAGCGGGCCGTCGGAGTACAGGATCCAGTGCCCGTCCGGTGAGAATGAGGGGCCGGGAGCCGTGCCGCCCGACTTGTCCGTCATCGCAGCGAGGACCCGACTGTTCAGCTCGCCGCGCTCCTTGATCCAGAGCTTCAAGCCCCCGACGGTGTCGCCGTATACGATGGCGGAGCCGTCCGGGGCGACGGCCGCCGCGGCACCGATGGAGCCGGGCACCCCCGACGGCCCCAGGACGACGGTCTCCCGGCTGAGCGGCAGCGCCGGCTGGGGGCGGAGCCAGCCCCAGAGGGCGGCGGCGGCCAGGGCCAGGAAGCCGGCTGCCGCAACGGCGCCCACGGGACGGGACACCCTGAATCCCGCGTCGCGTTGGGCGTCTGTTGCGGGGGCGCCGCGGACCACACGAGTCGTCACCCCGCCTCGCCCTTCCAACGCCTCCCCGAAGTCCGCCGCGGTGGCGAACCGGTCCGCCGGCAGGCGCTGGAGCGCCGTGAGCACCGCCGCCTCCACGTGGGGAGGGACCGTCTTGCGCTGGCTGGCGAGGGGCCGGGGGTCCTCGGTGACCAGCCGCGCGATGATGGCCTGCGCCGTCGGCCCGGTGAACGGCGGCTCCCCCACCAGCGCCTCGTAGAGCGTCGCCCCCAGGGCGTACACGTCGCTCCGCGCCGTCACGTCGTGGCCCCCCATCGCCTGCTCGGGGCTCATGTACGCCGGCGTTCCCACCGACATCCCGGTCTCGGTCATGCGGTTGGCGCCGGCCGTGGACACCGCCAGGGCGATCCCGAAGTCCGCCACCAGCGCACGGCCGTCGTGCAGGAGGATGTTCTCCGGCTTGATGTCCCGGTGGATGACCCCCTGCCGGTGCGCGTAGTCCAGCGCGCTGGCCACTTCCGCGCCCAGGCGCACCACGTCGTCCACCGGGAGCTGCTTCTCCCGGGTGATGCGATCCCGGAGCGTCTCGCCCTCCGTGTACGGCATCACGTAGAAGAGCTGGCCGTCGGCGTCCCCCGAGTCGAAGAGGGGGAGGATGTTGGGGTGTTGGAGGTTCGCCGTCGTCTTGATCTCGGCCAGGAAACGCTCGGCGCCGATGACGGCCGCCAACTCCGGCCTCAGCACCTTCAGGGCGACCTTCCGGTCGTGCTTCAGGTCGTGGGCCAGATAGACCGTGGCCATGCCGCCCTCACCGAGATGGCGCTCGATGCGGTAGCGGTCCGCCACGGCGGTGGACAGGCGTTCGGTGGGGGAGGGCATTGTGGGAGGGTACAAGGAGGGTCTGCGGGAGGGCAATGATGTCGATCCCGGTGCGCCCACGCTCGGGATGACCGGCGGTCCCTGCCCCGACGATAGTTGGCCCCGGTCTATCTCCCCTTCAGCTTCGCCTGGATCTCGGGTAGCCAGTTCTCCACCTCGACCACGCGCGCGTCGGGGGTCGTCCGGCCCGCCGGGTACGTCAGCATCATGAAGTGCCGATCGTCAGGGGTGACCGCGTAGAGGTGGCCGAAGCAGCACGTCCTGTACGCTCCCACGTCGAACAGCGGCTCGGGCGCGCCCACGGCGAACGTGGGAGATGTCGTGACGGAGACGGCCATCATCTCGTTGTCGACGCCGAGAGACAGATAGAACAGCTCGGACCCGTCGTGCGACCACTCTGGAAGCAGACCGTGAGCGGTCACCTGCCACATGCTGCCGGACTTCGTATACGGGAAGGGCCGCACGAACACCTCGTCCCGGCCGTTCACCTCCTTCGAGTACGCCAGCCAGCGACCGTCCGGCGAGAGCGCGGGCGCGAACTCGGGTGCAGGGGTTGCCACCAAGGGAACGTGCGTGGTGTCGCTCCCCACACGCACGCC
>JAJDNC010000063.1 GCA_022340865.1 Gemmatimonadota bacterium | reverse complement strand
GAAGTTCATGCAGACCCAGCTCGGCCCGGCGCTGGCGGAGGCCAAGGCCGCCCAGCCCTCCCGCGTCGAGTGGTTCACCGGGGTCATCGACTTCCACCTGGACTGACCGGCCCGTCCGGCGATGCGGCTGGATCACGGATTCCAAGAACCAGGAGGTCTCCGATGTTCGCAGTGGTGATGTCCTTCGAGGGCGAGTCCGAGGAAGACCTCGCTGCCGGAATCGAGCACGTGAAGGACGAGGTCATCCCCGCACTGGAGCACTCGGGCGGGTTGCACGGGTGGTGGCTCGTGGATCGAGATGCGGGCCGGCGCTTGACGGTGATGGTGTGGGACACCCAGGAGCAGTACGACGCAGGCATGGCCCGCATCCAGGAGGCACGAGCCAAGGATCCCGATCGGCGCCGGCCCGGCCCGAGCTCCGTGGCGCGCTTGGAGGTCTACGGATCGGTGACCGGAGCCGGATGAGCGCGAAGACCGTCGCGGCGTGGAGGCGCAGGGCCGAACGGCTGGCCCGCGCCGCCCGCTGCGGCTAGACTCGAAGCGGCGGGACTGCTCCTTACCCGATCCCAGGCACTCGTGCTCGTCCTCTCGCTGCTCGTAGGCGTCGTCACGCTGGCTCAGGCCGGCCCGCTCCAGATCCCCGCGCCCACCGGGCTCGTGGACGACTTCGCCCACGTGCTGCCGGCGCAGACCGTGGCCACGCTCACGCAGCTCGCACAGGCCGTTCGCACGAGCTCCCCGGGCGAGATGGCCATCGTCACGCTGCCCGATCTGAAGGGCCGCCCGGTGAGTGAGGTGGGCCTCGAGATCGGGCGCCAGTGGAAGGTCGGGAAGTTCGGACAGCCGGGCGACCCCAACCGCAATGCCGGCGTCGTGATCCTCATCGTGCCCAAGGAGACGAACTCCAGCGGCCGCGGAGAGTGTCATATCGAGGTGGGCAAGGGGGCGGAGGGGTATCTCACCGACGGCGATGCGGGCGACATCTGCCGCGAAGCGGTGGCGCGCTACTTCAGCCGGGGAGACTACGCGGGCGGAACCTCCCTCGTGGCGGTGCGCGTGGCTCAGGCGTTCGCCGCAGCGTACCACTTCTCCCTCGACTCGGCGCTCACGGCCGCGGTACCGCCGCAGGGCCAGCAGAATGGTGGGCGGGGGTCGGGCGGGATGCCGCCCGTCGTGTACCTGATCCTGTTGATGTTCGTCGTCAGCATGCTTGGCGGGCGGCGGCGAGGGTGCTTCCCGTGGATCTTGTTCATGCCGTGGGGCATGGGGGGCGGCGGTTGGCGCGGTGGGGGCGGGGGCGGGTTCGGCGGCGGCTTCGGGGGCGGGGGATTCGGTGGGTTCGGCGGCGGAGGCGGATTCTCCGGCGGCGGCGGCGGCTCATCCTGGTGATCCTATGGCAAAGATGACTCTGGACGCATTGGTGGCGCAGCTCGGCGCGGTGTTCGGCGACGAGCTGCAGAGCGTGGTGCTCTACGGATCGGCGGCCGGAGGGGAGCACATCCCCAAGCGCTCCGACCACAACGTCCTGGTGATTGTCGAGCGGCTGGACGGCGGCCACCTGCGCACCCTCTCGGCCACGGCGCGGGCATGGGTGGCCGCAGGCAACCCCCCGCCGCACATCTTCACCGCCGAGGAGTGGCGGGAATCGAGCGACGTGTTCCCGATGGAATACGCCGACATGCTCGCCCAGCACCGTGTGCTGCACGGGCCGTCTCCGTTCGACAACATCCGGGTGAGTCGCGATGCTCTTCGGCTCCAGCTCGAGCACGAGGCACGGGGAAAGCTGCTGGCGCTGCGCCAGGGCGTGCTCGCCTCGGCGGGCGATCGCAAGGTGGAGCTCAGGCTGTTGGCAGCGAGCGTGAGCACGATCATGGTGATCTTCCGCGCTGTGGAGCGGCTGCGCGGCGAGACGCCGTCGCGCGACAACGTGGCGCTCAGCAGGTCGGTGGCCAGTGCCGCAGGCGTCGATCCCACCACCTTCGAGCGCGTCGTGCGACATGTGCGGGGCGAGGCGCCCCTGGCGGCGGCCGACGCGCCCGCGGCGCTCGACGCGTATCTGGCAGGTATGGAGGGGGTAGTGCGGTATCTGGATGGCTTGGGGGCCGAGGAGGAAGACCGATGAAACATCGCTGGCTCGTGACGGCGGTACCCGCGTTGGCCGTGCTGTGCACCGGATGTGGGTACAATCGCATTCAGAAGCTCGACGAGCAGGCTACGGCCGCGCAGAGTCAGATCGAAGTGCAGCTGCAGCGCCGCGCCGACCTGATTCCCAATCTCGTGGCCACGGTGAAGGGCTACGCCCAGCACGAGGAAGATGTGTTCGATACGGTCGCCGAGGCGCGCTCGCGCCTGCTCACCGCGGTGCAGAGCAAGGACCCCGAGCAGATGGCGACCGCCGATCAGCGAATGACGGGTGCGCTGGGGCGGCTGCTCGCCATCTCGGAGAACTACCCGAACCTCAAGGCCGACGAGAACTTCCTCCGACTACAGGACGAGCTCACGGGAACGGAGAACCGGATCGCCGTGGCGCGCAGCGACTACAACGACGCGGTCAAGTCGTACAACGCCTACATCCGCCAGTTTCCCGCCGTGCTCACGGCGAAGGTGATCCACGCCAAGCAGCTCAAGTACTTCCAGGCCACGGAGCAGGCGACCGCCGTGCCGAAGGTGGACTTCTCCAAGCCCGCGGACACGGGCAAGGGCGGGACGCCGCCCAGCCGCGAGTGAGCGCGTGCGCCAGGGCTCCGGAATCGGACTGGGCCCCTCGGGGCGTGCCAGCCGCGCGGCCGGCGGCCCGGCAGCCTGAGCCCGGGGATGTTGTCCTTCCGGAAACCCGGGAGCGTCTGAGGGAGGTGACGTCCCGGAAGACGGGCTCCGCGTGATCCGCCTGCCCGGAGTCGGTGGCACGGGGTGCCGAGCCTCCCACGGCGGAGGACTACGTCATCCGACGTATCCCTCGGCGCGGATCCGCGAGCCATACTGGAGAGACACCCGACTTGGGCACGATACCCTCTGGTGGAGGCGGACGTGAACGCTCTTCCGCACCATGGCCGCCGGGTCTGCGCACCGATCCGGGGCCACCGCGCCGGCGGTCCCTCGCTCCGCCGCCGCGGGTCGGTGGGCCCCCTGCGTGCGCTATCCGCCCTGGCCTCGATGGCCGCCATGACCCTTCCCGTGGGCGGTCGGGCCCAGAGCCCGGCCCACACCGGCCTGGAGGTCGCCGGCGTGCCGGCTCTCAACTACGACGCCGACGAGGGCTTCGGGTACGGTGTCATCGCCGAGCTCTACCAGTACGGTCGGGGTGGTGCCGCTCCGTACCGTTACACGTTGCAGCCCACGCTCTTCCTCACCACCGGGGGCCGGCGGGACGTGACCCTCTTCTTCGACGCCCCCCACGTCCTGCCCGGCGGATGGAGGCTCGATGCCTTCCTGGGCAGCGAGAAGCAGATCGCCACGCCCTTCTACGGGACGGGAAACGACGCCCCGTACGATCCGTCCCTGGAGAGCGACCAGAACCCCTACTACTACCGCTTCGGCCGCACCCGGAGACGGGCCGAGATCAACGTCCAGCACACCCTGTTCGACCGCAGGCTGCGTGCTCTCATGGGCGTCGGCGCTGCTCATACGGACGTGATCGACGTGCCCAAGGGAGTGGGCACCACGTACCTCGCGGACCTCGGGACCGGCCCGGACGGCGGCTGGTCCAATCACGTGCGCGTCGGCCTGGTGTGGGACTCCCGGGACCGGGAGACGGGCCCCCGTCGCGGTACCTGGTCCGACATCCTTCTCCAGCGGGTGGACCCGGCGCTGGGCAGCGACTGGCGCTACACCCGCTGGACGCTCACCGACCGCCGGTACTTCTCCATTTCCCGCGCCCTCGTCTTCGCCAACCGCTTCGTCCTCCAGGGCGTGTCGGGGAGCGCCCCGTTCTACGACCTCCAGGTGCTGCAGACCTCCTTCAAACAGCAGGAAGGGCTGGGGGGCGCGAAGACGCTGCGGGGCGTCCTGAAGAACCGCTACACCGGCGACGGGCTCTTCCTGTGGAACGCCGAGCTTCGCTGGGAGGCCGTGGACTTCTCGGCGCTGGGCAAGGACTTCCACACCGTCCTCAGCGGCTTCGTGGACTCCGGACGTGTGTGGAGCGGCTCGCCGCGACTGAGCCAGGTGTTCCGCGGGCTGCACCGAGGCATCGGTGGGGGTGTGCGGCTGGTGATGGGCGAGAACTTCGTCGTGGCCGTGGATGCCGGCACCGGCGCCGAGACCGGCATGCCCCTCTATATCGGGCTGGGATACCTGTACTGATCCCCCGTCACGGAGCCGCGAACGGTTCCAGGGCTGGAATCATGCAAGTCGGATGAGGAAGCCGGCCTCGTCCAGATCCCGATCCCATTCGGATACGTAGCGGGCTACGGCGTCGCTGGAGAGGACCCGACGCACAACTCCGGGGAGGACGGGGCTACCGCTCGACCTCCGCCCTTTTCCCGTGATGACATGGAGGACCTCGCCCGAGGACACCCTGGCGTAGGTGAGGATGAAGTCCCGCACCCGCCGCTCGGCATCGGCCGCCGTGTCACCGTGGAGGTCCAGCGTGGCACGGGGCCGGGCGTCAAGGAGGGGATCATTCCCGCCGAAGGAGGGGAATCCCCCACCACCGCGCTTCTTCCTTCCGTTCATGGCCGATCTGCTCCTGTCTCAAGACCCCGCTGATGATTTCGCGGCAGACGGAGTTTTCGCCACCCACGACGGGTGGAGGGCCGTCAAGGTTGCCTTGCCATTGCACGGACGCCCCCGGCGACGTTCTTTGGGACACCGCCCGGCCAGAGGGCGGCGACCCTGCCGCCCGGGGGGGGACACCGATGGTCATCCGCAGCCGATTCCGCGTCAGCGCCCGCCTTGCGCTCGTCGTCGTCCTGAGCGCCGCGACGCCTCTCGCCGCCCAACGCTCCGTCCCGTCGGCACCCGCACCGTCCACGACCGACTTCACCCTCCCCGGCCTGCACCAGCCCGTGGAGATCCGGGTGGACCGATGGGGAATCAGCCACATCTACGCCCGGGACGAACACGACCTCTTCTTCGCGCAGGGCTGGAACGCAGCCAGGGACCGTCTCTTCCAGCTCGAGATGTGGAGGCGCCAGGCCACCGGGACCCTGGCCGAGATCCTCGGACCCCGGGAGATCCAGCGAGACGTGGGCACGCGTCTGTTCAAGTTCCGCCGCGACCTCACCCAGGAGCTGCAGCACTATCACCCGCACGGCGTGGCGATCGTCAACGCCTACGTCGACGGGATCAACGCGTACATCGCGGAGACGAACCGGCACGACGCTCGGCGGCTGCCGTTGGAGTTCAGGCTCCTGGGAATTCGTCCGCAGCCGTGGACGCCCGAGGTGGTGATCTCCCGCCACCAGGGCTTGCTCGGGAACATCGACTCCGAGCTCGCCTATGGGCGCGCCGTGGCGGCGGTGGGGGCCGAGACCGTGAGACGCCTGGAGGACTTCGGTCCCGGTGATCCCGACCTCACGCTGGATCCCGCCATCGACAAGGCGGGCCTCTCCCAGGACATCCTCGCCGTCTACAACGCGTTCCGTAGACCGGTGGACTTCCGCCCGGAAGACATCGTGCCGGAGCATCGCGGGGACGACGGCGCCTTCGCGCGTCTGCAGGCGGCGTCCGCGGCCGCGGCGTACGCACCCGCCTACGATCCCGCCGCGGACGTCGGCTCGAACAACTGGGTGGTGAGCGGCCGACTCTCCGAGAGCGGCTACCCCATCATGGCCAACGATCCCCACCGCCGGCAGAGTGCGCCGTCGCTGCGCTATTGGGTCCACCTGGTGGCGCCGGGTTGGGACGTCATCGGCGGAGGCGAGCCCAGCCTTCCAGGCGTCTCCATCGGGCACAACCGCTACGGCGCCTGGGGGCTCACCGTGTTCGCCACCGACGGCGAGGACCTGTACGTCTACGACACCAACCCCTCGAACCCCGATGAATACAAGTACCGGGGTACGTGGGAGCCCATGACGGTGATCCACGAGGACATCCCCGTGAAGGGCCAGGGTCCGTACCACGCAACCCTGAAGTACACGCGGCACGGACCGGTGGTCTTCGAGGACAGGGCCCATCACAAGGCGTACGCCGTGCGCGCGGCGTGGATGGAGATCGGTGGCTCGCCGTACCTGGCGTCGCTGCGCATGGATCAGGCGAAGACCTGGGAAGAGTTCCGGGACGCGTGCAGCTTCTCGAACATCCCAGGAGAGAACATGGTGTGGGCCGGCCGCGACGGGACGATCGGCTGGCAGGCCGTGGGCATCGCGCCTATCCGCCCGAACTTCAGCGGTCTGGTGCCCGTGCCCGGCGATGGGCGCTACGAGTGGGCCGGGTATCTACCCATCAAGGCCAAGCCCCACGTGATGAACCCTCCGCAGGGCTTCTGGGCGACGGCGAACAACGACCTCATCCCAAGGCACTATCCGTACCGGGACGCGGTCGGGTACGACTGGTCCGACCCCTACCGCTGGGCGCGCGTCTCGGAGTGGCTGGGGAGCAACCGCCGGGAGTCCATGGCGGACATGATGCACCTCCAGACCGACGAGCTGTCGATCCCCGCGCGCCAACTGGTGCCGCTGCTGAAGGATCTGGAGATGCCCGACGCGCGCACCGAGCGCGCGCGCCAGCTCCTGCTCAACTGGGACTACGTCATGGCCAAGACCTCCACGGCGGCGGGACTGTACGCCGCGTGGGAGGGGCAGCTCCGACGCCGCGTGGGTGCGATCCTCGTCCCCGAGGGCGTGCGCCTGACGCTCCCGCTGCGCATGGTGGTGGAGACTCTGGAGGTTCCGCCGGGCGAGCTCGGCGTCGAGCCGACGAAGGCCCGGGACAAGATCCTCACGGACGCCCTCGTGGCGGCCGTGGCACAACTCACCGAGAAGCTCGGACCGGACTTCGGTGGCTGGGCCTGGGGGCAGCCGGCGTATCACCACGTCACCCTGCATCACCTCCTCGGGGAGGCGGTCGACTCGGCGACCCGAGCGAAGCTCGACGTGGGGCCGCTGCCGCGGGGCGGATACGGGTCCACGGTGAACGCCACCGGAAACAGTGACAACCAGACGTCCGGTGCGTCGTTCCGGATCATCGTGGACACCGGCGACTGGGACGACGCGGTGGGTACGAACACGCCGGGTCAGAGCGGCGATCCGGACAGCCCTCACTACCGGGATCTGTTCCGGAGCTGGGCCAACAACCGCTACTTCCCGGTGGTCTACTCCCGAGCACGCGTCGAGGCGGCGACGGAGCAGGTGATCGAGCTGAAGCCGGGAGGGTGAGGGGGGACGCCTGCAGCCCCACTTTGAGTCCTGCCGATGACGGCGCACGACCAGGTCAAGGGCTTCGTATGACCATGAGCCCGCACAGGAGCCATGGACCACCGCCACCTCGGGCCGGTTGCCGAAATGGGGAAAGCAGGCTAACCAAGGACTGCACCGGAGCCACCAGGGTCGAGCAGGACCGGGGCAGCTTCTCCGAACGCCATTCTCGCCGCACCGAGGCCGAACATGACAGCCAGGAGATGGAGCCGCCGCGACTTGCTGAAAGTCGCCGCCATCGGAGGGGGCTCGCTGGCGTTAGGGGGGTTCACCCTGCGGCAGGTGCACAACATGCTTGGCCGGGATTTCCAGCCGGCCCGCGCCAAGAGGTACCTCGACGCCATAGAGGCCAGCCCCAACCCCGAGACCCTACCCAACATCGTCATCATCCTCTGCGACGATCTCGGCGTCGGCGACGTGGATTCACCGGAGCTGGATCTTCCCAACGTCGAGCGCATGGCAGCCGAGGGAACGCGACTGACGGACTTCTACGCCTCGGCCTCGGTCTGCAGCCCCTCCCGCGCCGGTCTGCTGACCGGCCGCTACCCGGTTCGGACGCTCATATCCAGTCCCCTGCTCTCCACCCACAATCCGCTGAATCCGGTCATGGACCTCCTGGGGCGCTATTCCTACAACGTGCGCGGGATTCCCAGAGACGAGGTGCTCCTCCCGGAGGTCCTGGGCCGCCGCGGATACCGGACCGGCCTGGTGGGCAAGTGGCACTTGGGCGGCACGGATGGCTTCCTCCCCAATGACCGGGGATTCGACTCGTTCTACGGCGCTTTGTGGAGCAACGATGACACGCCGTATGCAATCTACAGGGACCGCGAGGTGGTGGTCCCCGCACCGGCGAATCAGGATGTCCTGACCCGCGACTTCACCCTCGCCGCGGTGGAGTTCATCCGCGCCAACAAGGACCATCCCTTCCTCCTGTACCTGGCGCATGCCATGCCGCACTTCCCGGAGCACGCCTCGGCGGCCTTTCAGGGGAAGTCCGGAGCCGGATTGTACGGTGACGCCGTGGAGGAGATCGACTGGAGCGTTGGTCAGATCTTCGATACGCTCGACCAATTGGGCCTGGCGAAGAAGACGCTGGTGGTTCTCTCCAGCGACAACGGGCCCTGGATGCAGGGCAATCCCGGGTACGTCCGCGGCCGGAAGCTGCAATGGTTCGAGGGTGGATTCCGGGTCCCCTTCCTGGCCCGCTGGCCCGGCGTCATTCCCGCCTCGGTCACCCGCCAGGGGATGAGCGTCAACTTCGACCTCTTCGTGACCTGTCTGCAATTGAGCGGCGTGCCCTTGCCGCAAGACCGCATCATCGACGGCAAGGACATCCTTCCGCTCCTGAAAGGGGACGCGCCCTCGCCGCACGATTCCTTCGTCTACTACGACGTTCGGACACCGGTTGCGGTCCGCTACCAGCATTGGAAGTATGTGCGCAGATCCCTGACCGACATCGCCTCCTTCTGGCCGCTCAAGCAGGGCCCGTTCCTCTTCGACCTCGAGACGGACCCCAACGAGTCCTACAGTCTCCTGGAGGAACAGCCGGAGCGTACCGCGCAATTGGCGTCCATGCTGGACGCGTTCGAGGCCGACATGAGGGCCAACCTGCGCGGCTGGCTGTAGAGGGATCAGATGCCAGGCCGACTCCAGCCCGCCTTTCACCTGCTGCTCAAGCCCACCGGCGCGGCCTGCAACCTGGCCTGCGAGTATTGCTTCTACCTGGACAAGGAGTCGCTCTATCCGGGCAGTCGCTTCCGCATGACGGACGAGGTGCTGGAGGCGACCGTCAGGCAGCTGCTGGCTTCGCAACAAGCGCCGGAGGTCAGCGTGAACTGGCAGGGCGGCGAACCGACCCTGATGGGATTGGGCTTCTTCCGGCGCTCCATCGAGCTGGTCGAGAAATACAGGAGGCCGGGCCAACGGGTGACCTACACCCTCCAGACCAATGGCACCCGGCTGGACGAGGCCTGGTGCGCCTTTCTGGAGAAGCACCACTTCCTCGTGGGCCTCAGCATGGACGGGCCCGCCGAGATGCACGATGCCCATCGGGTGGACAAGGGCGGCCGGGGGACGTTCGCCCGGGTCCGGCGTGGCTGGGACCTCCTCTGGAAGCACGGCGTCGACACGAACATCCTGTGCACCGTCCACGCTGCCAACGCGGACCACCCACAGGAGGTCTATCGCTTCTTCCGGGACGATCTGCAGGCGCGCTTCATCCAGTTCATCCCCATCGTGGAGCGGCGTCCGGGCGAGACCTCGGAGCCGGCCACCGCGGACCGGTCCCCGGTCAGCGGCCGATCGGTGACGCCGGAGCAGTTCGGGCACTTCCTGGTGAACGTGTTCGACGAGTGGATCCGTCGCGACGTCGGCACCGTGTTCGTCCAGACCTTCGACTCCGCCCTGGCAAGTTGGTGCCGGGTTCCCGCCAACGTGTGCATCTTCCAGGAGACCTGCGGAGCGTCGCTCGTGTTGGAGCACAACGGCGATCTATACTCCTGCGACCACTTCGTCGAGCCTGGCCACCGCCTGGGGAATATCCTCGAAGAGCCAATGGCCGAGCTGGTGGCTTCGTCCCGTCAGCGCCGGTTCGGCCTCGACAAGCGCGACCGGCTACCCAGGTGCTGCCAAGCGTGCGACGTGCTCTTCGCCTGCCGCGGAGAGTGCCCGCGCAATCGATTCATGAAGACTCCGGATGGTCGGGAGGATGGGTTGAATTACCTGTGCGCCGGCTACAGGCTCTTCTTCCATCATATCGACCGCCCCATGCGCCTCATGGCCGACCTGCTCCGCAACGGACGGGCTGCAGGCCACGACGGCCCCCGGTGATCCACTGCGCGACGACATAGTCCGCGACCTCGCGCAGATCGTCGGGGCTGCGCATCCGGAACCCGGGCGTCAGCGGTGGAGCACCCGCCCGTGAAGCTCGGAGGTGAACCGGCCGTCCCGGATGGCGAAGCCGCCGTTGACCAGCACGTCCACCATGCCTTGCGCCAGCTGATGGGGCTTCAGGTAGGTCGCGGGGTCGTTCAGCTTCGCCAGGTCGAAGACGACGACGTCGGCGAACGCACCCGGCCGAATGATGCCGCGATCCTCGATGCGAAACACCGCCGCCGGCAGCCCGGTCATGCTGTGGATCGCGAAGGGCAGCGTGATGACGCCATCCTCCAGCGCGTACTTGCGGATCTTGCGCGGGAATGTGCCGTAGCTCCTGGGGTGCGGCACGCCCTGGCCGAAGGGGACCAGCGTCCCGTCCGAGCAGGTGAACGTCCAGGGCTGCTTCATGAAGCGACGCACGTCGGCGTCGTTCATGTTGAACGATACGACGCTGGCATCGCCTTTCCGGATCATGTCCAGCGCCGTCTGGATGGCGCCGGCGTTCCGGGCCCTTGCGATCTGGTCCAGGGTCCGGCCCTCCAGCGTGGTATCCGGGCGATAGCGCGCGATCTGCAGCCGATCCGCGCCGCCACGCCGATCCAGGTTGGCAACCATGCCGGCCTTGATCTTCGCCAGCTGGGTCGAGTCCGCCAGCCGCTTCATGAAGGCATCGCGCCCGCCGGCCCGCGCCCACGCGGGGACCAGCGCCGCTGCCAGCCCGGTGGATGAGGCGTCGTACGGGTACTGGTCTGCCCACACCTCGATCCCCTCCTGCCGCGCTCTGTCGATTCGCTCGACGATGGCGGCGGAGTAACCCCATACGTGTGGACCCAGCACCTTGATGTGCGTTACGACGCCGGGGATCCCGGCCTCCCGGGCGATGCGGATCACCTCGTCTACCGCCGCCACGACGCCCACATCGTAGTCCGATTCGTCGCGGATGTGGCTGGAGTACAGCCCACCGAACGGCCGTACGACCTTGGCCAGCTCCACGACCTCCTCCGTGGGCGCGAAGCTGCCCGGCGTGTAGAACAGCCCCGACGACAGGCCGAACGCGCCCTGCTCCATGCCCCGCCTCACGATGGCGCGCATGCTGTCCAGCTCTGTCGGCGTCGCCTTGCGGTCGGCCATCCCCATGACCGCGTTCCGCACCGAGCCGTGCCCGATCATCAGGCCGACGTTGGGGCCCAGCCCGTCCTTCTCGAGCGCCGTCCGCTGCTTGCCCAGGTCGATGGGGCCGCCGCCGTCCGGGTTGCCGATGAGGGTCGTGACGCCCTCGGCCAGCAGCGGCCGGCCCTGGCTCAGCCCCGGCGTCGCCAGCGCCGGCGCCGCGTGGGAGTGCGTGTCGATGAAGCCCGGCGAGACGTAGAGCCCGGTCGCGTCGATGACCGTGGCCGCCGTCGCGTCGTGCAGGTCGCCCACAGCCACGATACGATCACCCTGAATGCCGATGTCCTCGTACAGCCACGGGTCACCCGTGCCGTCGAAGACCCTGCCGTGCCGGATGAGGATGTCATAGCGGCCGGCCGCTGGCGACGTCTCCTGTGCCACGACCGACGACAGCGGGATGACCGCCGCCAGTGCGACGGCCGCGTGCAGCACGGCGAGCCGCGCCGCGAAGCTCGGAGGCCTGCGGATCCTGGACATGGGACGCTCGGGGATTGGCTCGGGCGACGTCGCCGCGGGATCCGGGGATCGGGCGCGGCGGCGAATGACGAGCGTAGAGTGGCATCCGGCGCGGCGGCGGACAAGCCGGGGGACAGCAGGGACGCCGCGGGCTTCGCACGGTGGAGCCGACTCGGGCGGGCCGGGGCCGCAGCTGCGAAGCTCGTCGAAGGAGCACCGACGATGCGGCGCTTATTCGCGCACGCCAAGGCACGGGCGGAAGCATGCGCCCCGCCGAATCGGCCGCGGGTATCACGGTTGACGGCAGACTCCAAACGCACAATTGTGGGGACGCCGCTATCCACAATGCCGGTATCTCCGCCGATTCGACGGTGGCATCGCGGGTGACATGGCACTGCTCCACCTGCCCGGAGGCTGTCTCATGCCTGGCCCACTCGTATCGCGCGTGGCGTCCGGCGGCTTGTCCCGTCGCGCCGCTGCATTGCTCCTTCCCGTCCTCGCCATCGGACTGCCCGGTCTGGCCTCGGCTCAGGGTGTCCAGTACACCACGGTCACCCAGATCTCGTTGCCCGGTGCGCTCGGCTCCATCGCGCGCTTCGCCGCCAAGATGGGCGGCGGCAGCACAAAGTCCGCGGACACCACCTACGTGACGCCGACCAAGCGGCGCACCGACAACGCCCGCGAGTCCGAGATCATCGACGTGGACGCAGACCAGATCATCCACGTAGACCACGCTAAGAAGCAGTATTACGTCATGACCTTCGAACAGGCCGAGAAGGCCATGGAGGCGGCCGCCGAACAGGTGAGCTCGGGTATGAGCCAGGCGAAGCAGGAGCCGTCACAGGGCGAAGGCTCCGGCTCCAGCACGCCGCAGATCCAGACACAGATGAGCTTCGACCTGAAGCCCACGGGCCATCACGAGAAGATCCTCGGCCACGACGCGGCCGAGAGCTACCTCACGGAGGGCCTGGACGTGCAGGCCACCGAACAGGACGAGCAGACCAAGCAGGATAGTACTACCGAGGGCAATCTCACGTTGTTCGAGGACCTGTGGACAACCAAGGACATGCCGGCCGTCGCGAAGGTCGAGCATGAGTTCGAGCACAATCTGTCGGCGAAGTGGGGCTCGACCGTCAGCTCCACCGATCTGGCATCCCTCGGCAAGGTCATGGGCGATCCACGCGTCTCGGCAGCCTTGAAGAAGGCGTCCGAGAACGGCACGGAGCTGCAGGACACGCCCCTTCGAACCGTCCTTTACCTCGTGACCGTGCCCGAAGGTCAGAAATTCGATCCGGAGCTCGCTCTGAGCGAGGGCAAGCCCGCCCAGAAGAAGAAGAGCGGCGGCTTCGGCGGCTTCCTCAAGGCCGCGATGAGCAAGGCGACCGACCAGGGCCGGCAACAGGATCAGCAGGCTCAGCAGACGCCACCCCACCAGACCACCTTCATGAAGAGCACCAGCGAGGTGACCCGGTTCAAGGTCGGCTCCATCCCCGCCAGCGTGTTCCAGCCGCCGGCCGGCTACACCGAGGTCCAGCCGCCCGACCTGACTGGTGGAAGCTGACCTGTAGGTGTTGAGAACCCCTTGGCTCATAGGCAGGAGGACTCATGCCGCATGCTACGCGCAGTATCTCGCACCCCGTGGGGACGAACGCACCGAATCATCCGGCCGACGTCTCTGTCGTCCAGGATCTGCTCGACATGATCCCGGTGGCCCAAGGCGGGCCCAGTCCGCTACTCAAAGTCGACGGCATCACGGGACCCAAGACGCTGCATGCGATCCGCGAGTTCCAGCTCCGCGGGTGCGGCTTCCATTGGCCCGACGTGCGGGTGGACCCGGGCGGCAAGACCATTCAGCACCTCCAGGACGACGCGGTAAGATACGGCGACACCCAGTTCTGGATCAGTCGGCTCGAGTTGCGCGATCTCCCCGCCCCGCGCACCTCGCAAACGGACGACACCTTCTACGAGATCGGAGGGGACAGAAGCGGGCGGCAAGGCGTCTATTGGTTTGCCCCACAGGGGTTCCGCCTCGCCAATCCCCGTCTGACTCTCATGCGGCTGGAGGGTCGGGTCGGTGAGTCCCAGAGGTTCACATCGACGACACCCCGAAGCATCGGGGGTTTGCAGACGCGAACGGCGCTCCATTCCGAGCGGTCGCCCGATCCCGAGCACGCGATCGGCGCGGTTTCCCTGGGGTTTGACGGCGTCCCGCTGGTGATCCATGTCCGGCATCATTGGATTCATCCCACGACAACACCCGGGGTCCTCCGCAGCCCGCTTGGCTGGTTCACGTTCGTCGGTCAGATCTCTCGCCAGCGGTAGCGGGTGGCGCGCAACTGTGGGCGCCCACACCACGCCCGTGGGTAGTACAGACCTCATCGGGCCGGGACATTTCCGTAGTACCCAGAGGACCACCATCGAGAGCGGAGCCACCAGGGACTGGGCAATCGACTGATCGAGGGGTAGCCGCAGTCGGGCTCGGAGTCCATTGCCTGCCATACGACGCTGGGTGGACTGCAACTGCTCCGGAGAACCCTCGCTGCTCGCCCCTTCTTGGCCCGCAGCCTACCATGCCCCTCAGGTCAACAGGCCCCTTCAGTCATGTATCCGTCATGGAGCCGCCCCGGTCTGACCTTCCATCTTGCCGCGGCGATGACGACTTATTACTGTGCGTGTAATATTACGTGAAGTGTAATATACACGAGGGTGGAATCATGACGGAAGCCGCGACACAGGGTCACGCCCTCACCCCCGCCGTGTTTCACGTGCTGTTGGCCCTGGCCGACGGTCCCCTGCACGGCTACGCGGTAATGAAGCGCGTGGAAGCGCAATCCGGGGTGGCCATGGGACCCGGAACCATCTACGGATCCCTCCAACGTCTGGAAGAGGCCGGATGGGTGGAGGTGTCGTCCGCCGACGGCGACACTCGCCGGACGCGCCGGTTCACCCTCACGGGCGACGGGCGGGAAGCCCTGCACGCCGAGGCCGCACGAATGAGCCGGTTGGCCCACCTGGTGGAAGGGAAGGAGCTCGTCCCCGGCCCTGCGTCCGGCGGATGAGCGCCGGACCGACCTCGAGGCTGATGGATGCGGTCGCTCGCCTCGTCTACCGGCTCCTCCTTCTCCGGTATCCCCGCCGGCTCCGGCGGGTGTACGGACGAGAGATGGAGGATACCCTGCTGCGACTCCTGGACGAGGCCCGCCGGCAACGGGGGCTCCGGGGCTGGGTGATCGTATGGCTCCGCATCCTCGAGGAGACTGTGCGCCCCCTGCCGGGGCCGGTGCAGGCGTCGCAGGCATCGACGCGTCCCGCTCGGGCCATCCGCTCCCCGGTGAGCATCCTGCGCCACATTCCCGTCGACGTCGAAGGGGCAGCGCGTACACTGCGTCGAACGCCTGGGTTCACGGCGCTGGTCGTGGGCATTCTGGGTGTGGCGGTAGCGTTCAACACATCGGCGTTCGCCGTGGTCCAGGCGTACCTCCTCAGGCCCCTGCCGTACCCGGACGCGGACCGGATCGTGACGGTGAGCCCGGCCACCAGCGCGGTGGGGTGGAAGAACAGCGAGGACGTCTTCGAGAAGGCCGTTTCGTGGGATCTGGACGGCTTCACCCTGGTGGGAGGCGGGCCCGCGGACATCGTCCTGGGTGCGTGGGTCTCCCCGGACTTCTTCGATGTCCTCGGGATCCATCCGATCCTGGGCCGGACCTTCAACGACGACGCTGCCGATGCACGCGCGGCAGTGATCAGCCACGACGTCTGGATGAGGCGCTTCGGCGGGGATGCCGGGGTGGTGGGCCGGACCCTGAACCTGTATCCGTCGGGCGGACGGGCGGGGGAGCTGTACTCGTTCACGGTGGTGGGTGTCCTCCCCGCCGACTTCTGGTACCTGAACGGATACACCGACGTCCTGGTTCCCCGCGTCTCCGACGGGCCGGTGTACATGGGACGCCTGCGATCCGACGTACCCCCTGAGCGGGCCGCGGCAATCCTCACCGAGCGAGCCGCGGCCACCGGGACGGCGCAGGGGAACGCTTCCTTCCGGATCCGCGTGCGCCCCCTTCGGGCGGCGTACACTGCCACGGTTCGCCGGCGCCTGGAGGTCGTCCAGGCCACGGCCCTGTTGGTTCTCCTCGTGGCGTGCGCCAACGCCGCGCTCCTCCTGCTCCTCCGGGCAGAGGCCAGGAAGCGCGAGACGGGCATCCGCAGGGCATTGGGGGCCGGAGGAGCGCGCCTCGCACTCCAGTCCGTGACGGAAGGGCTCCTGCTGGCGGCGCTGGCGGGCGGTCTCGGGCTGGTGCTGTCGACCGGCTTTCTGGCGGCGCTCGGCGATCTGGTTGTGGCTCGGCTCGGTGGTTCCCTCCCCGGGGGCGCCGCCGCCCTGCACGTGAGCGGCGGGGTGATCCTGGTCACGTCGGGCCTCTGCGCCCTGGTGGGAATCGCCTTCGGATCGGTTCCGCTCTGGACGACCCTCCGGGGTCGCACCGCCCGGCTCCTGGGTGGAAACGGACGGGGGGGCACGGCTTCCGTGAGTTCCGGACGAACCAGAGCCGCGCTCGTGGCCACGGAGGTCGCGCTCTCCCTCACGGTCCTGACGGGTGGCGCGCTCATGGTCCGCTCGTCGCTGCACCTGGAGCGGACCCGGCTCGGCTTTCGGCCCGAGGGACTCACTGCATTCACTGTAGGACTCACATCCGAGGGCTCCAGGGACCTGCCCCACCGGATCGCATTCTTCGAGGCCCTGGCCCGGGAGATCTCCGACGCTCACGGAGTCACCTCGGTGGGATTGGTGCGCGGAGCGCCGTTCGACGCCCGGCTGGTGACCCGCGCGGTGGAGACCGACGACGGCGGGGCCGCCACACTCCCCGAGGTCGTGCCACAGGTGGTCTCTCCAGGGTACTTCTCGACCCTCGGCCTGACGCCGAGCCGGGGCCGCCTCATCACCGACGAGGACGACGCCGGCACGACGCCCGTGGCCGTGGTCAGCGAGTCCCTGGCCCGACTGGTGTGGCCCGGCACGTCACCGGTGGGTCGACGGATCCGGTTCTCGGCTTGGCGGATGCCGGAACAGACCGAGACCCCGGGACGGTGGTTCACCGTGGTGGGGGTGGTCCCCGATGTCGTGGACGGCGTCGAAGGCGCGCGCCCGACGATGTACGTCCCGTTCAAGCAGGCGCCCCTGGGGTGGATGGCGCTGGTGACCCGCAGTCGGCCCGGCGCCTCGGTCCCCGTGCGCGACGTGCGGGCGGCGCTGACTCGCCTGGACCCCGACGTGCCCATCTACGCGCACCGGAGCCTGACCGAGGCGGTGTCCCGGGCCCGGGCGCCGGCTCGCTTCTTCGCGGGGCTCCTGGGCGGCTTCGCCGCGTTCGCCCTGCTCCTCGCGGTCCTGGGGCTCTACGGGGTCGCCGCATACGCCGCCCGTTTGCGCCGCAGGGACGTGGCCGTCCGCATGGCCCTGGGGGCTCGACGCACGGCGGTGGAGGGGCTCTTCATGCGAAGGTCCCTCGCAGTGGTCGCCGTGGGGCTGGCGGTGGGCGCCGTGGGCGGGCAACTCCTCGGCCGTCAGCTGAATGGACAGCTCTACGGGGTGAGCGGCGGCGACCCCCTCACCGCGGCCGGCGTCGCCGCGCTCCTTCTCGTCACCGCCGTGATCGCCGTATGGGTTCCGGCCCGACGTGCCGCCAGAACGGATCCGGCTCTCGTCCTCAGGGAAGAGTAGGCAGGCCCCGGCGCGACGGGTTCATCCGCAACGA
>JAJDNC010000159.1 GCA_022340865.1 Gemmatimonadota bacterium | reverse complement strand
GACCACGTCTTGCCTGTGCTGGAGACCCAGGTGCGCTGGCCGTCCCTCACCACCAGCGTACGCCACTCGTTGAGCAACTTCTGGTGGTGGTCCTTCATCCACGTGGTGTCCTCGATGCACAACGTGGCTCCCGTCGAGTCGACGGCCGGCGCCAGCGCCGGCCTCTCCGGCGCCGCCCTGGAGGCGAGGCCGTTCCACACGGGATAGGCTCCCAGAAGGAAGAAGACCCCCAGCCCCAGTCCGATGCGTGCCCGGCTACTCATGGCCCATCCCTCCCTGCCCCTCCCCGGGTGCCCCGGCGCCGACAAGGTCGGCTTCGCTCTCCTCGTCCTCCGCCCCCATCCCGGGGATGGGCTCCAGGCGCAGGTTGTGGGTACGCCTCTTCTCGCCCTTGAAGACGGTGGCGTTGGCCACGAGCTCGCTGATGCCGGTGACCTGCACGCCGGGCGCCCAGTAGTCGCACACCGTGGGCAGCGTGGCCCGGTCGATGGCGCACATGGCGGCGAGCTGATTGACGCCGTATCGCTCCTGCACGTACCGGACGGCGTTGCCCCGAGGCATCCCGCCGCGCAGGCGCATCTCCATGTTCTCGTCGGTGCCCAGCCCCGCTCCCCCTCCGCAGCAGAACGTCTGCTCGCGGATGGTGTTCTCGGGCATCTCGTAGAAGTGGTTGCACGCGTGCCGGATCACGTAGCGCGGCTCCTCCAGGATGCCCATGGCCCGGGCCGGGTTGCAGGAGTCGTGGAAGGTGACCCGGATATGGTCGTTCCTGGACGGATCCAGCTTCAGCTTCCCATGCCGGATCACGTCCGACATGAACTCCATGATGTGCACGGCCTTTGTGGAGCGGGCGTTCTCGAAGACCGTGCCCGTGACCGGGGACTTCGGCACCTCGAGGAAGTCGGCCGGACCGTTCATGGTGTCCATGTACTGGTTCACCACCCGCCACATATGGCCGCACTCACCGCCCATGATCCACTTCACGCCCAGGCGCTTGGCCTCGGCGTAGACCTTGGCATTGAGCCGCTTCATGGCCTCGTGGGAGGTGAACAGGCCGAAGTTGCCGCCGTCGGAGGCGTACGTGCTCCACGTGTAGTCCACGCCCAGCTCGTTGAAGAGCAGCATGTACGACATGCACGTGTAGATGCCCGGCGCCGCCACGTAGTCGCCCGACGGCGTGAAGAACAGGATCTCCGCGCCCTTCTTGTTGATGGGGACGTCGATCTTGATCCCCGTGGCTTCCTCGATGTCCTCGGTCATGAACTCGAGGGTGTCCGCCAGCCCGTGGGGCGTGATGCCCAGGTGGTTGCCCGTACGGAAGCAGTTGGCCACCGGCTCGATGACCCAGTTGACATACAGCCCCAGGAGCCCCAGGAGCTCCCGGCCCATCATCGTTATCTCGGCGGTGTCGATGCCGTACGGGCAGAACACCGAGCAGCGCCTGCACTCGGTGCACTGGTAGAAGTAGTAGAACCACTCCTTGAGGACATCGACGGTGAGCTCACGGCCGCCGGCGAGCTTGCCGAAGACCTTGCCCAGTGCCGTGAAGTCCTTGCGGTAGACCGAGCGCAACAGCTCCGCGCGCAGCACCGGCATGTTCTTCGGGTCACCGCTGCCGATGAAGAAGTGGCACTTGTCCGCGCACGCCCCGCAGCGCACGCAGATGTCCATGAACAGCTTGAAGGAGCGGAAGCGCTTCAGGCGGTCCGCCATCCCCTCCAGGATGGTCTTCTGCCACCCCTCGGGAAGCTGCCAGTCCACATCGGTGACCGCCCAATCCCGGGGGTTGGGCAGGTCCAGGACCTTGAGGTTCTTGGCTTTCCCCGGGTAGATGTACGTCCCGGGACGGAAGTCCACGGGCGTTTCCATCCACGGGGTACGCGGGGGCTTGGGCTGGATCTGGACCAGCTCTTCCTTCTTGTAGTAGTCCGGCTCATCGAAGCGGGACATCGGCTCTATTCCTTATCGACCGGCAACCCGGCCGCGATCATCTTTTCCCGGAACTCGTCCTCGTACTCCTCGTAGGTGTGCACCTTCACCGGGTAGTCCCAGGGGTTCACGTGCCTCACCGCCCGGTTGTTGTTGGCCATGTTGCGCGTCGGGCTCAGGAAGACGCCCGGCCCGTGGACCAGCTTGCCGAGGGGGAAGTACATGAGCAGGACACACACGAGGAACAGGTGTCCGAAGAAGAGCGGGCTGATTCCTGTGGGCACCATCGGCGAGAAGTGGACAAGCGACAGCGCCAGCTCCTTCACTCCCGCCACGTCGGTGTGCGAGATATGCCTCATCCAGGCCCCGCTGCCCGCGATGCCCAGGAGCAGGAAGAGGGCGAAATAGTCCTCGGGCAGCGAGATGTACCGAACGCGCGCGTTGGCGAGGCGCCTGTACAGCAGGTACAGCAGCGCGCACAACAGCACCACGGTCGTTATGTTCACCGGAGGGAGGCCGATCTCGAGGAAGCCGTCGGCCTTTTCCGTGAACGTGACGAAGGCGGGCACCGGGTCGGTGAAGAGACGGAGGTGCCGAATGAGCACCACCGCCAACGCCCAGTGCATGGCCAGGGCGCCGATCCACAGGAACAGATCGGTGCCGTACACCAGGCCCCGCTCCTTCCTGAGCTCGGTTCTGGTGTTCCTGGCCAGGGACCGGAAGAACAGGATCTCGAGCGCCATCCTGCCGAGCACCTGCAGCTTGTTCGACGGGTTCTCGAGCTTCTGCTGCCGGATCCAGGGCAGCGACCTCTGCTGACCGCAGGTCGTGGGGATCCTGAACGGGACCGGCACGCCGGCCCACTTCATGATGCGGACCGCGAGACCGATCGCGAAGACCGCCACCGCAGCGTACGGAAGCGCGACGGCGAAGATCCACTGCGGTGCGATGGTCGCGCCGAACATGCCCACGATGAGGAGGCACGCCACCACCACTAGGGAGATCAGAACGTTCATCCTGGCTCCACAACCCCCCGGTTCGTCCTGCCCGTCGCCCAGGGGATGTTTCTCTTCAACTCGTTGATGCGGAGCTCGCTCACCAGCTCGCGTTGCTCCGCGAAGACGTCGAAGGCCGCGAGGGCCACTGCGTCCACGCGTTGCTCCATCTCCGCCATCTCGTCGCGGAAGGAGCCGTTCCGAAGCTCGTCGCCGAGCTCGGCCCGAATGGCGTCCTTGAGGCGGAACACGAAGCCCACCGCAGCGGACGGAGACATTTGCTGCACCGCGCGGATGCGCACGATGTCGGTCACGGCCCCGCGCAGCGCTTCCGCGTCGGCACCCTCGAGAACGGCGTCCAGGATCGTCCGGGTGCCGGCCCTCAGGCTGTGCCCGACCGGGTTCGCGAAGCGGTTGGACTCCCGCTTCCACGCCGCGTAGGTCTGCTCCGGGTATTCGGCGAGCACGGCGTCGTACCACCGCGTGGCGATGGCCTCGGCGCGGCGCTTCAGCAGATCCAGGAGCACGGCTCTCTCTACCATGGCGGTCTCACGGTCCGCAGGGGACCGCCGGGGCACCGCGCGCCTGTGCGCCGCGTTGGTTGCGCGGCCGCGCGACACCGGTTCCGGCGGTCCGCCAACGGCCTCTCAGACGCACCCTGTCGGCTTGGGAAGGCCCGCGACCTTGCAGGCTCCCTTGGCCGGCCCGCTCGGGAAGAGATCGTAGATCTCCTTGAGCTTGAATCCGGTCGTCTTGCAGACCTTCCGGATCATCGGCGCCATGTTGTACTCGAGGTAGTACTCGCGCAGGTAGTTCACGACCTTCCAGTGTTCGTCGGTCATGTCGTCGACGCCCTCGGTCTTCGCCAGGTCGCGAGCGACCGATTCGTCCCACGCATCCGGATCCTGGATGAATCCGTCTTCGTCTATCTCGATGTCCTTGCCACCGAGCTGCACTTTCTCCATCAGTTCCTCCTGAGCTCGAGCGTCCCGGCGCCTACCGGCTCCGGGTCTGGCCGCAATTCACTATCCGTCAGGATCTCCACGTCTACATCCGGCGGATGCCGCAGCGTCTCGTGGATCACGCATTCCCTCACGACGCGACGGATGGCGTCACGCCGGTCCTCCGACACTCCACGGGGCAATTCGACATCCACGACCACGGCGCCGATGCGCTTCGGCTTGGGCAGGAGCTCCAGCGCCAGGCTGACGCCGACGTCCCCGTCGCAACCACACGTCTCGCAGTAGCACTGCACCATCATCGCGATGCACGCGCCCAGCGAGCCGGCGAACATCTCCACCGGCGAGAGACCCGCTCCCGCTCCTCCATCCTCCGGCGCCATATCGCAGGTCAGATGATGGCGACCCACGCTGACGTCGAAGGCCATGCCGCCCTTGCGGCTCACCGTGATCAGCTCCATGGCGCGACCTCCGGTCTCACTGCCCGTGTCTCCCTCGCCTTCTCATTCACGCCCCTGTCGCGGCGTGGTGTAGCTTGACTTCGACCTTCTCCTCGAGGGTCGCGTAGTACTGCTTCAGCAGCGCCAGCACCTCCGGACGGCTGAAGTCCTCGGGAGGATCCCCTCCCTCGGAGAGGGTCTTCCTGAGCATGGTGCCGCTGAGCAGGAGCCGATCGTCCTTCCCGTGGGGGCACGTCTTCATCGAAGCCATGCCGCGGCACTTGTAGCAGTAGAATGTCCAGTCGATCTTCAGCGGCTGCGTCTCGAGGCTCCCGCGAGGGATCTCCTCGAAGATCTTCTGGGCGTCGAAGGGTCCGTAGTAGTCGCCCACTCCGGCATGGTCGCGGCCCACGATGAGGTGGCTGCACCCGTAATTCTGCCGGAACACGGCGTGCAGGAGGGCCTCCCTGGGACCGGCGTAGCGCATGTCCAGCGGGTAGCCGCCCTGGATCACCGAGTCCTTGACGAAGTAGTTGTCCACCAGCGTGTCGATGCACTTGACGCGCACGTCGGCGGGGATGTCGCCGGGCTTGAGCTTGCCCACGAGCTGGTGGATGAACAGCCCGTCCAGGGTCTCCAGCGCGATCTTGGCCAGATACTCGTGGGAGCGGTGCATGGGGTTGCGCAGCTGAAGCGCTGCGACGGTCTTCCATCCCCGCTCGATGAACTTCTGCCGGGACTCCGCGGGACGCATGTAGACCCCCGCGAACTCCTCCGGGAAGTAGCTCTCGCTGAGCACCTTGATGTGCCCTCCGAGGTTGACCTCCTCCTGGCTCATCACCATGGCGACGCCGGGGTGCTCCGGATCGTCGGTGCGGAAGACCTCTTTGCACTCCAGTGCCTTGTCGATCTTGTACTTGTCCGTGACCGTCATGATGGCCATGTCGGTCCCGGTCTCCTCGTCGGTGAGCGTCACCTCCTGGCCTTCCTTGATGCCCTTCGCGTTTTCCGCGGTGGCGGACACGGTCACGGGGATCGGCCAGAACGTCCCGTCCGCCATCTTCATTTCGGTGACCACGCCCTTCCAATCGGCGCTGTCCATGAAGCCGGCGAGGGGTGTGAAGCCGCCGATGCCCATCATGATGGCGTCACCGGTTTCCCGGGACGTGACGAGCAGTCGCTTCAGCGACTTGGCCCTCTGCTTTTCCTCGTCCAGCTCCCCTCCCTTGAGGAGCAGGGGCTTCAGCTCCTTGTCCTTGCCGTGCGGCCTGACCAGTTGATCCATCGTCGGTTGCCTCTAGCGGGTTGCGGGTGTCACGCCAGGTAGGCGGAGCTGGCTGCCCTGGGGCTGCAGCCGGCGGACAGGCCGGTGCCGCCCGGTGTGCTCCGCGTAGACCATCGCCACCGTCCGGTAGAGGACGTGGGCGAACTTCGAGTAGGGCAGGTAGATGAGCAGTTGGAATACGAGCACCAGGTGGACGAAGTACGTGGCGTAGGCCGCCGTGCGGAGGCCGGCCGCGGGCTCGGGGCCCACCGTGAAGCGGAAGATCTCGACGGCGAAACCGGTGACGGCCACGCCGAGGAGCATCCACACGAAGATCCAGTCGAAGGAGGTGCCCCCTACCGCGCCCGGTCCCTGCGCGCGCTTGCGGTCGACCATCACCTTCACGGCGCCGAAGACCAGCACGGCCCCGCCTACGTTGGCCAGGATCTTCGCGGGATAGAGGAAGTCGAACGGGTACCGCGACGCGACGCCCATGAGCGGCATCACGTACAGGTCCACCACAGCCCATGAGGTGACCACGAAGAGCGCGGCGAAGCCGTAGAAGACGGCCAGGTGGGCCAGCCTGCGCGGCTTCTGCGCCCCGCAGAAGCCGAAGCGATAGTGGGTCACGATGTCCTTCACGGCGCCCACTATGCTGGCGGGGATCCCGTTCACCGCCGCATAGATGCCGGCGGCTGCGTCGCTCCGACGCATGGCGCGCCAGAAGCGCACCACACCGATGACGGCCGCGATGAACGCGAGGGCCGAGAAGAACCCGTACAGGCCGATGATGAGCCAGTGGGGGAAGAACGACGCGTAGAAGGCCGGATCCGTCCCGAAGCCCAGCGCCCTGCCGATGGGGTCACGCACCAGGAGCGCGACGCCCAGCAGGACGATGGGCAGGAGGAACGCGACGGGGAGCCAACTCGCCCGGTTGGCCACCCGGGTCATGAAGCGAGGTACGGCGTAGTGGTCCACCGTGAGGCGGCGCACCGCCGCCAGCATGTCACCCGGCCTCGCGCCACGGGGGCAGCGCTTGGAGCAGTCGTTGCACTGGTGGCACATCCACACGTCGGGGTCCGAGACCAGGCGGTCCTTCAATCCCCACTGCGCCCAGATCATCTCCTTCCGTGGGAAGGGGTGCCCGTCGGACAGCTCGCACACCACCGAGCAGTTGGCGCACTGCATGCACTTCTTCAGGTCGCCGCCACCTGCAGCGATGATCTCCTCCACGAACTTCCGATCCGGCCTCACCAGCATGGCTTCGGCCATGGTCCCTCGCTCCTCGGGCGGCAGGGTCGGGAGGGGGGCCCAGCCACCTGTATGTGGCTCGTCTAGGTGAGACGAGCCACGCTAGAATCCCTTGAACGGGTTCATGCCGATCTCGTCGATCTGGGCAGCGAACTCGTTGATGATCTCGGGCAGGCGGTCGAACTCGTTGATGGCGAGCTGCTCCAGGCGCACGCGCTCCTCCTCGAGTGCGAGCTGCTTGAGCTTTTCCTGGATGTTGCCGCTCCGGGTCTGCATCAGCTCGCTTCCCCGGATGAAGTGGCACTGGTAGTCGTCGCCGGAGCGGCACCCTACCAGCAGGATGCCGTCGTAGCCTCGTGAGAGTGCGTCGGCGATCCATACGGTGTTGATGGAGCCGAGGCAGCGGACGGGAATGAAGCGGATGTTGGCGCTGTGCCGAATGCGCTTCAGCCCGGCCGTGTCCAGCGCCGGATAGGCATCGTTCTCGCACAGGAGGCCGAGCAGGCGGGGCTTCTCATCGAACTCGTCGGGGATGTTCACCGCCTTGATCATCGAAGAGACGATGTCGACGGAGTAATCCTTGAACGAGATGATCCGCTCGGGGCACGCACCCATGCAGATGCCGCACCGGCGGCAGCGGATGGCATTGAGCTGCGGCGTGCCTTTGACGTCTTCGTTGAGCGTCCCGAAGGGGCACTCCTCCGTGCAGCGCTTGCACTGCGTGCACCGCTGCAGGTTGAAGTCCGGGTAGGACATGTCGCCCCACCGGGGGTGCACCGCCTCCCCCCGGGTGGCCAGGCGCACGGTCTGGATGGCCTTCAGGGCCGCGCCGGCGCCGTCCTCGCGGGCGAGCATAGCGTCCTCGGGGGCGCGCACGCACCCGGCTGCGTAGATCCCGGTGCGCCTGGTCTCGTAGGGGAAGCAGATGAAGTGCGAGTCGGGGAAGTCGTACTTGAGCACCGGCAGGTCGGGGCCCTGACGGTACGTCAGGTTCAGGATCTCCCCGCCGTCCATGTGGGAGAGGCTGGCCAGGGTCTCCTTGGCCGCCTCGAGCTGCGCGCCGGCCTCTCCCTTGGCCACCACGGCCTTGGCGTCGGCAAGACGGCGGAGCGCCTCTCCGTCCGCCGCGGCGGGCACCATTCCTGTGGCGAGCACCACCAGGTCGGCCTCGAGCTGGATGTCCTCACCCACCAGGGTGTCCTTGGCGCGCACGAGCGGGTTGTGGTCGCCGGCCTCCCCGACACCCTCCACCTCCGCCTTCGTGAAGAAGATGGCGGAGTCCTCCTGGGCCCTCCGGTAGAAGTCCTCGTACTGGCCCGGCGTGCGGATGTCCTTGTACAGGACGTAGACCTCGGCTTCGGGATCGAGCTCGCGGACGGTGAGGGCCTGCTTGATGCTCACCCGGCAGCACACCGCCGAGCAGTACGGCAGGTGGTCCTTGTCCCGCGAGCCGGCGCACTGGATGAAGGCGATGCGCCGCGCCGGCTTACCGTCGCTGGGACGCTTGGGCGGGCCGGACGCGAGCTGCTCCTCCATCTGCACGTTGGTGATGACGTTGGGGCACGCGCCGTAGCCGAGGTGACCCAGGCGGGTGGCGTCGTACGGCTTCCACCCGGTGGCCTGGACGATGGCACCCACCCGCAGGCTCGTGGTGGTGTCGCTGCCGTGGTTCGTGTGCAGCGTCACGTCGAACTGTCCCGGCTGCCCGCTGATCTTCTCGATGGTGGTGTCGGTGTGGACCTGGATGCGCTGATGACCACGAACCTTCGCGATCTGCTCGTCGATGTTCGACGGCTGCGGGTCGCGGTAGGGAGCCTCGTGGGGGATGTGGCGCTTGAAGCGGCCCATCCACCCGCCCAGCTCCTCCGCCTTCTCCACCAGCACCACGTCTTGGCCGGCGCCCGCGGCGCCCAGCGCCGCGCTCATGCCGCTCACGCCGCCGCCCACCACCAGGATGGTCTGATCCACCTCCTCGTGGAACGGCTCCGGAAGCTCGGCCTTTCTGGCCCGCGCCACCCCCATGCGGAGGTAGTCCTCGGCGAGCATCTGCGTGTCCTCGTCGTTGGGCTCGTGGCTCCACACGACGTGCTCACGGAGATTGACCCGCTCGGTCCGGCATCCGTCGAAGGTGAAGGCATCGATCATGAGCCGAGGGGAGCAAGCGGCGACCACCGGGGCGTTCACGCCCTCGAGGACGTCCTGCCGAATGAGCTCGCGCCCCCCGGCTCCACACAGGCACTCGTGCTCGCGACAGAGCTCGACCTCGAGCTCCGACGTGGCCACGTCCTTCAACGCGTCGATGTCGAGGGAGGCCCCGATGTCGCAGCCCTTGCACACATAGACGGCCAGCTTCCTATCCACGTCACTACTCCGTGCAGAACTGAAGAGCGTTCATGACCGCACCCGTGGCATCGCGCACACACGTCGCCACGTCCGTGGGCCGGGCGGCACACCCGGCCACCAGCACCCCCGCGCTGGGCTGGGCCCGCGTAAGGAAGCCGTGCGCGTCGGTGGCGAGCCCTCCGTTCCCCTCGATGCGGATGCCGTGGGTGTCCGAGGGCACGATTCCCGTGGCGAGCACCACGAGATCGGCGGCCCGGCTCACCCGGGTGCCGGAGAGCACGTCCTCCGCCTGGACCAGCAGCCCGTCGTCGGTCACGTCGATGCGCGCCACCTTTCCCTTCACCAGGTGGAGCTTCTCGTCCTCCTGCTGCGCCTGCAGGAAATCCTCCAGGCGTCCGGGGGCGCGCAGGTCGATGTAGAAGACGTTGATCTCCGCCTCCGGGTACTGCTCGCGGATGTAGCGCGTCTGCTTGAGGGAGCCCATGCAGCACACCCCGGAGCAGTGCTTCAGGTAGTTGTCGTCCCGTGAGCCCGCGCACTGGACGAAGGCCACCGAGCGCACGGGGCCGCCGTCCGAGGGCTTCACGATCTTGCCGTCGGTGGGCCCCATGGGGGAGGCCATCCGCTCCATCATGACGTTGGTGACGATGTCCGGATGCGTCCCGAACCCGAGGCCCTCGATCTGCGTGGCCTCGTACGGTTCCCATCCCGTCGCCACGATGACGGCGTCCACGTCGACCTCCACCGTCTCGTCCTTCTGCGCCAGGTCGATGGCGTCGAACGGGCACGCGGTCACGCACTTGCCGCACTCGGTCCCCAGACACGCCTCGGTGTCGATGGCCAGGCGGAGCGGGTAGGCCATCTCGTAGGGGAGGTAGATCGCCTTGGTGGTGCCCATCCCGAGGTTGAACTCGTCGGCGCGCTCCACCGGACACACGTCCACGCACGCACCGCACGTGGTGCACTTCTCGGTAACGCCGCGGGGGTGCTGGCGGATGGTGACGTGGTAGTCCCCGGGAGTGCCGCGGATCTCCTCGACGTCGGCCAGGGTGAGGGCGCGGATGAGGGGGTTCGTCTTGAACCTCCGCAGGTTGATCTCGAGGCCGCACTGCGGGGGGCACATCTTGGGGAAGTACTGGTTCATGCGGGCCACCCGCCCACCCAGGTAGGCAGCCTTCTCCGCGAGGACGACCTCGCACCCCGCTTCCGACGCCTCGATGGCCGCGGTGATGCCGGTGATGCCGCCTCCGATGACGAGGACCTTGCCCCGGTTCCCCACCACGGGAATCCCATCCGTAGCGGCACTCATGGCGTCGCCTCGCCGGCCGACGGCGTCGCGGCCTTGTCGAGGGCGCGCCGCCTTTCCGCTGCCTTGCCCATGATCTCTTCGACGGCCTCGGGCCGGGGCCTCATGGTGGGCTCGCCGAAGAGGCTGAAGCGGAGCCACAGGAACGCGAAGCGGAGGAGCGACTCGTCGTCGTACTTCATCTCCTCGATGAAGTCCTCGTCCACCTCGAAGCGCTGGAGCAGCGTGGTTTCGAAGACGAAGGAGCGGAACTTGTCGAGGTCGTAGCAGGCCGTGAAGAACATGTTCAGCTTCTCCGGGGAGAGCTGGCCGCCGTCCTCGAAGAACTTGTGAATAGTGACCTCCTTGTAGGCGTCGCCCCAGTCGTCATAGGGCTCCACCCCCTGGTCCTCGAGCCACTCCTTCACCGTCCACGACGTGGGCTCGCCGAAGCCCTTGCACACATCCTCCCGCAGGAGGAACCAGAAGCGCTCCCCCCTCCACCCGTCGGGCGTGTCCTTGGCCGCCGCCATGCCCAGCGGATACATCCGGCAGGGCCAGGGACGGTCCTCGTAGACACCACAGCCGGCCTCGGTGAGGAATGGGCACGTGCGCTTGCCGTCGGCGCTCATGCGCAGCAGGACGACGGGGGTCTTCATGTCCTTCTGCACCGGCATGAGGGCGTACCGGTCCAGGAACTCACCCGACGTGATCCCCAGCCGCTTCTTGAGACGGAGGACGTCGTAGGGGGACAGGAAGATGTTCACGTCGCTGCAGCAGTGGTTGAAGCAGGGAACGCCGGGGTGGCATCCGAACGTGAACGGGTCGTCGAGGCCCAGGCGGGGATACTCGGCCAGGATCTTCTCCTGGAGTCGGGCGCTTCCGTCGTCCGGGTCCGTCGTGAGGGGAGTGTCCTTCGCCTCACTCATGGTCGTCTCCTTCCCCTTCATCGATGATCATCTCCCTGATGGCCGACGCGGACCACACGGGCAGGGCCAGGGACCCTCCGTTGGTGGGGTTGAGCGCGTACCTGTACGAGGCGTGCTGAGCGTACTGCCGCTCCATCCACTCCCAGCCTTCCAGGTAGTAGCTGCACTCATCGTTGAAGCACACGAGAAAGAACTCCTCGCTCCACGTCGCGCCGTCCGGCACGAGCCACTTCTTGAGCCGGGAGCCGCAGTGCGGACAGGTGTGGGCGGGACCTTCCATCTGCTTCCTCGGTTTCTCCGAGCTTCCCCCGCGGGTGCGCCGCGTTGGTTCGGGACATAGGCATTGCACAGGGAATTGCTTGTCCGTCCGGGAGCCCCGGGCCCCCGGACGGCCCGTGGGCACGTCCGGAGACCCGTGACGACTCGGTCCTCACACGGTCAGGTACTTCACCGGCCGCTTCTTCATCTCCCACTCGCCCGTGTTCGAGTGGTAGACGGTGTTGCAGAAGGCCAGCCAGTTGTCGTTGTCGATGTTCGGCTTGTCGGCACGGAAGTAGTAACCGGGCCAACGAGTCTCCTCACGGAAGAGGATCGACCGCATGTGGGCTTCCGCCTGGTACATGCGATGGACGTCCTCCCAGCAGCGCATGAGCTCGTTGGAGTTCTCCGCTGCCAGGTTCCCCGCGTCCTCCTTCAGGAACGTCATGAGCTCCAGGCCCTTCGCCAGCAGCATGTCGTTGGTCTTGAACTGGGTCGACACGCCTGCCGAGTACTCGTCCATGATCTTCTGGAGGCGGTACATGAACTGCTTCGGGCGGATGTAGTTCGGATTGACGTCCGGATCCGTCGTCTCGCCCTTGAACTGCTCGAAGGTCTCCATGGGCTTGAAGACGTCGGCCTTGAGCGCCTCGACCTTCGCGGCGTCGACCTGCGGCGCCTCGCTGTGGTCGACGATGTAGCTGATGGCGCCCTTGGCGGAGATCCGGCCCTCGGTGAACGAGCCGGAGGAGAACTTGTGGCTGGAGGCGCCCGACGCGTCGCCGGCGGCGAACATGCCGCCCACCGTCGTCATGTTGGGATAGCCCCAGAAGTACTCTTCCTTCGTGTCGCCGTTCTGCAGGTCCTCGGGACCCGAGACCCAGGCGCCCGACGCACCGGAGTGCGAACCGATGAAGTAGGGCTCGCACGCCATGATCTCCGACGGCTTCTTCTCGGGCTCGGTGTTCGACGAGGCCCACAGGATCGCCTGGGAGATCGTCATGTCCAGGAAGTCCTCCCACGCCTCGGCCTCGAGCTCCTTGAGCTTCTTGGCGGCGGCCTTCTCGTCGGGAGCCTCCTCCGAGATCTTCTTGATGGCGTCGGCGGTCTGCATGTAGATGGGGCCCTTGCCGTCCATCACGTCCAGCATCATCAGCCAGTTGCGGATGTTGGCCGGAGCGGGCTTCACGTGCCCGTAGGGATCCCACTTGGCCAGCTCGTCGGCGTTCTCCTTCATGTAGTTGCCGCCGTGCGCGTTCGTGGCGATGGACTTGAAGAGCAGGAACCACGCGCCCACCGGGCCGTACGCGTCCTTGAAGCGCACCGGAATGAAGCGCACTTCCTGGCACGTCATCTCGGCTCCGCCGTAGATCGTGAAGAAGGCGCTGGCGCCGGAGTTGAAGGGCGGATACCACGAGCGGCCGAAGCCCTCACCCGTGGAGCGCGGCTTGAACACGTGCACCGCGCCGCCCATGGCCACCAGGGTGGCCTTCGCCTTGAACACGTAGAACTTGTTCTCGCGGACGCTGAAGCCCACGGCGCCCACGCACTTGTTGCCTTCCACCAGCGGGTGCGTGATGAAGACCCGCTCGAAATACTCGCCGTTGGCCTCCTTCAGCGCGTTCTTCGCGGCCTCGGCGACGATGATCTTGTACGACTCGCCGTTGATCATGAGCTGCCAACGGCCCTCGTGGACGTAGTTGCCTTCCTTGTCCTTCCAGATGGGCAGCCCCCACTTCTCGAACATGTGGACGGTGGAGTCCACGTGCCGAGCGATGTTGGCGACCAGGTCCTCACGGGTGATGCCCATGAGGTCATTGCGCACGTAGTCGCAGTAGTCCTTCAGGGTGTTGTTGCCGGAGTTCAGGTCCACGTACTGGTTGATGGCGGACAGCCCCATGGCGACCGCTCCCGAGCGGTCCATGGCGGCTTTGTCCACCAGCGTGACCTTGAGTCCGTGCTGCTTGGCCCAGTAGGACGCCTCGACGGCCGCACCGCAGGCAGCCATGCCGCCCCCGCAGATCAGCAGGTCGGTTTCGACCGTCACAGTCTCGAATTGCGTCATTGCTCCAAGTCTCCTCGGAAGTTGGCGTCGCCGGAGACCCTCGGGTCCCCGCCGACGGCCTGCGGTCTAGAGGGTGAGAACGTGATCGATCTTCACCGGACCTTTGTCCGTATTCAGCCCGGCGGGCTCGCACATGAGCGTCGGGCTCTTCAGGTCGGAGTCACCCGTCGGCCAATGGTCGAAGGGTTGGGCCTGGCCCTCCGCGACACCCCGCCGAATCGGGAACTTGAAGCGCTTCGGCCTGATCTCTTTGTCGCGGAACTGAAGGGTCCACATGATGTCCTCGGAGCTGCGCATCGCCGTCACCTTCGCGCCCATCGGCACGAAGTCGGCGTAGCCGCGTACCTCGATCGCCTGGTTGGGGCAGATCTTCACGCAGCTGTAGCACTCCCAGCACATGGTGGGATCCCGGTTGTACGCCTTCATGATCTCCTTGTCGAGGACCATGAGGTCGTTCGGACAGATGTACTGGCAGGCCGTCTTGTCCAAGGCCTTGCACCCGTCACATTTGTCCGGAATCACGAAGCTCGGCATCTCCTGCCTCCGGTCGAAATTGAAGATGGTCTGCGCAAACCGTCTTTCACGCCCCGCCATGCGCTTCGGTGATGATCCGGCGGTCCACGCTCCCTGTGATCCTTCGATCCGTCAGGGAGCGGGGGGGCCCGCCCCAGCATGGGCAGATGTCCGGAGACCTCGCATTGGACATGTGCGCTCGGAGCCCGCGGGCAGGTGCAAGATCCGAGCGGGGTGGACCGTCGTCGCACCGCGTCGGACGCGGGCGGCGAGGGTCGCGGCCCTTCACAGTCGGCCACGATGGACCCCGGAGACTCTTCGGTGTGACCTTCCTCATGGAGCGCCGGGAGCGCTCCGTGATTTTTGTCACAGTTTCACCTAAAGCGAAGTCTCGTACCGCCGGAATGCCGAGTCAAGTGTATTTGCGATTTTTTTCTCAATTATATTCCGGAGTCGCTACAGATAGCATCTGGCGGGGGGCTTCGGATGGGGTGCGGGGGTGCCCCGGACGAGGGCGCGAAGGGGGCCGTGAAGGCCCGACGTGACGGGCGGTGACCGCGCCCCTGCTGCGCCGCCGGGCGGCGCGGCTGCGGCTAGTCGGACAGCCGGTAGGCGAGCTGCGAGAGACCGAGGGAAATGTGCTCGTCCCGGACGCAGATCCCCTCGGGGACGGCGAGGCGGGTAGGCGCGAAGTTCCAGATCGCGCGGACGCCGGCGGCTACCAGGCGGTCCGCGACCCGCTGGGCGACGTCGGCCGGCGTCGAAAGGATCGCCAGGTGGATCTGGTGCCTCCTGACGAAGGCGGTCATCCCCCTGGTGTTGCGGATGGGGCACCCGGCGAGCTCCTGCCCCGTCTTCGACGCGTCGCTGTCGAAGGCGGCCACGATCCGCAGGCCGTACCGGGCGAAGCCCCGGTAGGCGATGAGCGCGCCTCCCAGGTGTCCGACCCCCACCAGGACGGCCAGGTGGGTCCTGTCGAAGCCCAGCACCTGGCGGATCGTGTTCACCACTTCCGTCGCGTTGAAGCCCACCCTGCCCCGCCCGCGCAGCCCGATGGACCCGAGATCCTTGCGCACCTGTGTCGGATCCACGTCCAGCGCCTCCGCCATCTGTCCGCTGGTCACCGTCGCGAGGGCTTTCCTTCCCCCCCTCTCCGAGAGGAAGCGGTGGTAGAGCATGAGCCGCTCCAGCACCAGGGGGCGCAGGTGGTCGTCCGGGCAGATCATTCCGAGACTCCCTTCACGGATGGGACATCCGGCCATTCTACCGCTCGCGGATCCCCCGTCAAGAAGGGCGCGCGCGCGGGGGAGCTAGGTTCTCATCGACCCGGTGCCACGGATTGCGACGGGGTCGCCGTCGCATCGTCTCCCCTGTTTCGGAGGTTCGTGGCCAGCCACGCCGGAACGGCTCTGACGGTCATCGTGTGGCCGTTCACCCGAAGAGCCTTCAGCACTCTGTCCAACGCGGCGTTCAAGCGTGCCTGCGCGTCCGGGTCCTTGCCGGCGGCCTCGATGACCGGCGCGGCGGAAACGCGCGGTCCCTCCGCGGGCTCGTAGCTCACCCTGCCCTGCAGGTCCACCAGGGTGTCGTGGAGTGCCAGAGCCGCCGCCGCCAGCTCCCAGGCGCCTTTGTAGCTCGCGGCGCGGACGTCCTGCGTGGCGTCGAAGTCCTCCAGGGCAGTGGCCAGGCGGAGCGAGCGTGCCGGCCCCGCGACCCTCGCCTCGTCCAGAGCCTGCAGATACGCCCCGCGGTACAGGCTCGACTCGTCGGCCTGCACCTGTTCCACGTACTCCAGGTATCGCTGCCAGTAGCGCGGCACCTGCGGATAGGACGTCGGGTCGGCAAGGTACCTGCCGCTGAGCCACGCGGCGGGCACCGGCCCCACGCCGAGGGTACCACGCATCCGGTCCACCGCGGAGACGAACGCCTGGAAGGCGGCGCCCCGGACCGCTTCTTCGGTATCGGCGATCCTGCGCGGCGGACGCGGCACGGCGGTCTCGGCCCCGGCTGGCGCGGACATGTGGTCGCCCGACCTGTACGAGGGTCTGGCCACGCTTGCGAAGACGGCGAGCAGTGCCAGGGACGACGCGGCAGCGAGTCCCAGCAGTCCCAGGCGTGTCCATGAGTGACGGATCCGGCCGGGCTGGGTGAAGGTCACACGGAACGTGGCGGGCCGCAGGAACCGCCTGCGGGGGGTTGGATCCTCACTGCTCGCGTGATGCGCCTCGGGTGCACCCCACTTCAAGGGGGCGGTGGGTGATGTGAGGCGAATCTCCCTGGAAAGCGCCGGCTCGTCGTCCGGGTTCGAGCGGCGCTCGTCTTCCATGCGCTCGATGAAGGCGCGTGCCTCCTCCTCCGGCGAGATCGAGGGAAGCTCCACCAGGTCGAGGCTCCCGGGAAGGTCCGGCACGTCCTCGTCGGCCGGCTCGGCGTGGGCTTCATGGACTCCGGAAGCTTCCCTGCCGGCGCCCTCCCCGTCCCGAGGCCCACGCGCGGCGTCGGCCTCGCCCGGGCCAGGCTTGAGCGGGACACCCTCCACCGAATCCCACCCGTTCGCGAGAGCGTCCTGCACCAGACGCACCGTCGGGTGCTGCGCCGCGGGCACCCACTCCCCCGTGAGGGAGTCGTACACCAGGTCCTCGGGGCGGATCGCCCCGGAACGGATGAACTCGGCGAAGAGCTCCGTCGTCTCGGGACAGAACTCCTCACCTTCCCGCGTGCGGATGCGGAAGCGCGCTTCCATAGTCCACCGTCACCCCGCCGACACCCGAACACCCTCCCGGCAGCTACGCGTAGCAGGCCACGCCCGCACGCGCGGGCGCGTACCCCAGGGAAGTTCGGTCGTATCGGAGAGGTCCGCCTGGGTCATCGTCGGCCAGGAAGATGCTCTTCCCTACGCAACCCCGGCACTCGACCGGTCGGGCCGACGGCCCCTCCTCGAGGGGCGACGGGGGAGCCGCAGCGGTCGACTCCACCGTCATTTCAATCGTAGGAACCGGCGGTTCCGGCGCGCAAGGAAAACCTGCGCCCTGACTTATCGCCTGGGCGCCGGGGGGACGGCGGCATGCCTGCCGAAATGGCGCCCTCGCTTGCGCCGCCTCTTCAGCACCCTGCTAGTGTGGTGTGGCTCAAGTCCGTTGAGCACCGAGGGTGCCGAAGCGCCGACGGAGCGAGGCGCGCCGACGAAGGAATAGCAGCGCTATTTCGAGGAGGCGCAACGAAGCGTCCGGCGGATGCAGCGGCGCCCGAATGCCAAGGGACTTG